>JBGUMF010000063.1:0-59764 GCA_045116675.1 Bacteroidales bacterium | reverse complement strand
TCAGCATGGGCAGGAACGCGAACGGGCCGCCGCAGAAGAAGACGGGCGGCTGTACGTCAAGGCCGCGCGAGAGGGTGCCGATGACCTGCAGGGCCACGGCATGGAACACCGAAAGGGCCACATCCGCCTTGCTGACATGCCGTGCCAGCAGGTTTTGGATGTCGGTCTTGGAGAAGACGCCGCAGCGGGAAGCGATGGGATAGACGGTCTGGGCCTGCTCTGCCAGCGCGTTCAGTTCCGAGGGCTCCACATTGAGCAGGCTGGCGGTCTGGTCGATGAAGGCACCCGTGCCACCGGCGCAGTTGCCATTCATGCGTATGTCGGGCACCCTACCCTCCTCGAAGAAGATCATCTTGCTGTCCTCGCCGCCGATGTCGATGAAGGTGCGGGTTTGCGGAAACTGCCGTTTCACGAGCGTGGCGGCGGCGATCACCTCCTGCACGAAGGGCAGATGCCAACATTCGGCATAACCCATGCCCACGGAGCCGGTGACGGCCACGCGGAGCATCGCGTCAGGATACTTTTCAGCCACAGGGAGCAGTGCCTCGCGCACCGTGGCGCGTATGTTCATGTTGTGCCGACGGTAATCGGCGTACAGGAGCGTGTCCTTAGCATCCAGCACCACAACCTTGACTGTTGTAGAGCCAATATCTATTCCTACTTTATAAATATTGTCCATCTATCATTATTAAGCCCGCGAAAGTACAAAAAAAACGAACAGCCAAACAAGAGGATGCACGGTGTGATTCTTTTGTTTATCTTTGCAACCGCTGTTGTTTGTTGTGAATTGGGAGATAAACTTTGGAAGTTGGATGTTGGTGTTGGACTTTGGCATTGGAAAATTGGACTTTGTGATTAACACATTTTATACTTTAAAACCTTATTACTTTCCCACTTTTAATACTTTCATACATTAAAACCTTTAACCATACAAACCTTACAAACCATCACACCACCTTTTATGTCCGGCAAACTATACCTCATCCCCACCCCCATCGCGGAAGGCGCTTTCGGGCAGTTCTTCCCGGCGTTCAACGCGGAAATCATTAACCAGATTGACTATTACATTGTCGAAGAGCTGCGTACGGCACGGCGTTTCCTGCGCTACGCGGGCATCCAAAAGAAGATTGACGAGCTGCAATTCTTCGAACTCAACGAGCACACGCAGGGCGTGGAGCTCAACGAATACCTGCAGCCCTGCCTGGAGGGCCACAACGTGGGCCTGATGTCGGAGGCGGGCGTGCCCTGCGTGGCCGACCCCGGCAACCTGGCCGTGGCCAAAGCCCACCAGCTGGGCATTGAGGTGGTGCCGCTCATCGGACCCAGCTCGCTCATTCTCGCCCTCATGGGCAGCGGACTCAACGGGCAGAACTTCACCTTCCATGGTTATCTGCCAGTGGAACAATACGAGAGGGAGAAGAAACTGAAAGCTATCGAAAGTGTCGCCCTCAAGACGGGCCAGACGCAGATGTTCATCGAGACCCCCTACCGCAACCGCCGCATGGCAGCCTCCATCTGCAGTGTTTGCCAGCCCGCCACGCGCCTCTGCATCGCCGCCGGCCTCACCTCCGAAAACGCCCTGCTGAAAACACAGTCCGTGTCCAAATGGGGCAAATATTTCGAGGACGAGCGCAACCTGCTGGACAAGCGACCCTGCATTTTTCTGATTGGACGGTAGCAGCAGGTTGTTGGGCTATAGTCTAGAAAAAAATACGCCGGAAGAAGCCATATTGTATTTTTTTGTATTTTTGCGGCCTCAAAAATGAGACGTTCATTGAACGCGCCGAAGTGGTGGAATGGTAGACACGAGGGACTTAAAATCCCTTGCCCATTGCGGGCGTGTGGGTTCAAGTCCCACCTTCGGTACTAAAACAACTTGGTGAAACTGTTCTGATAACCAAGCTCACCAATCCCCAAAACATTCCGTAAAAAAAGCTTAAGCCCCAAAGACAATATCTATTAGGGCATATCATGTATTTCGTTTATAATCATTTACCCACCACCCATATTCTGGTGCCGGCAGATTGCGCCCTATACTCCGGGGCATACATGCACTCCACCGTGGTGGCACCGCTGGAGAAGTCGCCGGTCTGCGTGGCGAAAACATCGTACTCCAGCACCACCGTGCCCTGCGGGAAACGACTGAAGAAGAAGTTGGTGGAAGCGTCGCGGGGACTTTCCACCCACCACACCTCATTCTGCCGCCCGCTGCGCTCATGGATGTTGACCGGCTCAAAAGCCGACGCCCGCGAGTCCTTAACCTGCACGTACTCCAAATCGCGGTCGGAGGTGACAACCACCCGCACCGTGATGCGCTCGCCCAAGCGCACGGGGTTGTCATCAGTAACCGGCTCGGCAGCATAGCTGTCGCCGGCCGCCGGCTGGTGATACAAGGTGCGCCGGACCGTGAGCCCGCTGCCGGCGGCCTCCACCTGATCCGGCACTTCCAGATACTGCCAATAGCAGGCCCCAAAAGCCGGATGCACCCCGTCGGCACGCACGCGGATGTCCGCCAGTTCAGGAGTCATCTCCCGCTGATGCCAAACCCGCCGCTGAAAACCCGTGCCTGCCTCGGCACGAGCATCCTCCACAGGCTTCACCGTTTCGCCGCCCACCGTAACAATCGTGGCGGATGGCTGCAGCAAGTCCGCAGGAGCGTCAAGCAGCAACGCATATACGGCCTCCGAGGTGGCCTTGGTGCTGGGCCAGCTGTTGCCTCTCTTCTGACACAAGAGCCAATGCTTCATCGCGGTCAGCTCGTCCGCACGCGGCGCAATCTCCGTGAAAGCCTCTATCAGCAACGCCTGGCACTCTATGGGTGCCTCGTACCAGCGATAGAAACTCCCGTCAAACTCCTTGCGCCAATACATACCCTTCTCAAGATCCGTAACCGCCTGCTGGCGAATGTATTCCATAATCTCCCTCGCCTCCGCCTCACGGCCCGTGCGGTACAAAACCAACGCCACCTCCGCCTGACGGGTGTATGGAGCATTCCTCAGATCTTTTGTCATCAACGCCATCAGATTCCGCACGAATGGCATTGACAGCCAAGCAGCATCATACGGCGCGAAGGAGCGCGCATACAGGTAGTGCACATCCTCCTCGGAAAAGAAGAATTGTGCCTTGGAATCTTTCTCTTTTCGTTTAAGATAAGCCTGATAACGATCCTCCTGTTCCTCGTCGGACCTCTGAACGGCTTTCCCCAGCATCTTGTCCGCCTGCGCGATTTCCACGCCCAAACGTCGGAGTTTATAGAAGCCCGCCACGATATGGTTGGTGATGTACCGGGAATAATAGCTTTTCCCGTACCAATCCCAACCGCCGTTCAGCAGTTGGTTATGCAGCAACTTGTTGATATTCTTATCCAACTGCCGTTGGAGATTCTCGTTGGTGAAGAGTTTGGCGGTCTCCTGCCGTTGGCGCGATTCGCTCTGCGCATCTTGAAGCCAAGGAGTCTCTTCCAGAAGCATACACTGCAACGACACATTCTTGAGCAATGGAGAAGCCAGCGCATCGTTCACCGTGTCATTCAGCCAGCTGTCGAACACCTCGCGAAGACCCGAAGTCTGCGCCAGCGCGTGCTGCACGGTGGCGGCAGCGAATATTTTGGAGAATATCTGCTCGTTACATTCGTATGGATAACGCATCAGGTAAGGCAACGCACGGATGGCGAGCCACGCGGGATTGGTGGTCACCTCCAAGGTATAGCTCAGCGGTTGCATCGTAGGTGTGGTGTGCGTGCGGTAGCGCTGGAACGTGAAGGCGGCATCCTGGCCCGCAGGCACCGTGAAGGAGCAGGCCTCCGTCACCAGCATCTTGTTGGGCAGCACCGGCAGGATATTCTCCTCGCCGTCGCCGTAGTTGCCGGCACGAGCCACCATCCGGTAGGACACTGCCGGCACGCCCTCCGGCACACGGATCCGGAATCGGACCACCTCGGATGTGCCGGCGGCCACGTGGAATGTTGCGGTTCCGTTTGCCGAAACATCCCCAGCACCGAATATCATTTCCACGGGCTGGTTATCCTCCGCATTGAAAAACTCCAGCGTCACATTCCCCTGCCGGTTTTCCTCACCATAGTTGGTAATCTTGGCACGTAAGGTGAGCGTGTCGCCCTCGCGGAGGAAGCGCGGCGCATTGGTCTGCAACATCAGCGTGCGGCGGCTCTGCAACAGCGCATTCATACGGCTTGTGCGCATATCCCTGCTGTGCCCAAACGCATAGAATTCCCATCCGGTATATTGGTCCGGAAGGGTGAAGCGTATGTGCACTCGCCCGCTGTCATCGGGATGCAGGCTCGGCTCGAAGAAAGCCGTCTCCACAAAATGGCTACGCACTTTCACCTCGGGCGGAAGCGGCGATTCCGGAAGAGAGGGTTCCTTCATTGAGGGTTGCGGGATGGCCATTATCGGAGTGGTGTTCCTCACCCTCACTCCGTCCACAATCACCTGTTTCCCGTCACTGCGATTGCCCCGCACGGGAGCCATCGAGCCATCCAATGAAGAAACGCCTGCCATATTCGCCAATTTCCTTGCCACATTTGACTCGCTGACGGTATTGTCCGAATCGAATACGGGCGGCTCATACTTAATCACAACCGCCTGCACATCATCTGAAAGAGGTGAGTAATAGAAGTCCTGCTGGGGCCGGATCACACTTTCATAAAAAAGTCTGGGCTTGGGTGTTTTATTCTCTTCTTTGTAACAATAATAATTTGCATAGGAGTTGGAAATATCACGGCACTCTATTTGAGCTCCCCAGACAATCAAATAATCCGGAATCCTGACACGTTTTGGATAATAGTAGGCTCCATAATCCGTTTTCCTCATCCCCAATTCGTGCAGGCTGCCGTCAATCATCCATGCCAGCAGTTCCGCCTGTCGCATGGTTTTTCCTTTTCCGTCGGTGAGCGTGATCTCCCAATGTTCGTCGCTGCCGGGTTCAGACACGTCCCGATAGTGTGTCAGCTCGGCATTCATCATCATTTTATTATAACGTCGAAGCAGTTTCCGGTGTGTGCTGTTGTCACTCTCCATGAACGTATCGCGGACCACGCTGTGCAGCTGTCCGTTCTGCACAATGCGTGCGCAGAGGCTGAGCCCGCGGTTCCCGGTGCTGCGCGTCCTCACCTTCACGGTCTTCTGCTCGCGATTGAGCGGGATGCTCCATGTCTTTATCCTACGTTTCCCTTGATAGACATCGCAGACCATAACGGCCTTGTCAAGACTGCTACCCACGCTTATTTGCAGCGGTTTCCCTTTCTTTGGGGGTACAGATATAAATTTCGCACGGATGGGCTGGAATGTCAGGAAATCCGTTCGAGATGAGTTGTTAATAGTAAAAAATGTAGTCTTTGTAACATCATTCCCTTTCTTGTCATGACCATCTACCAACATCTTATAATTCCCGATTTTCCAATCTTTTACCATTATTTTCAGCAACGAATCCGCTGAAGACATTGTCATTCCTCGGAAACAGGTGTCCAACGCAGGCCAGTAGGCAGCATCGTTCGCATGAAGATCGAAGGTTAGATACGGAAATTCACGCGCGTACTCTTCCTCGCTGTGCAAGGGCCGCCAGTAGGCCGGTGTTTTATCGAAGGCGGGAACACGGTACTCTTTCGGGGCGTCCAGCCGCACAACGGTGATGCGCAGCGGCACATTCTGGACAATGTCGCGGTAGTTGACCGCCGTCACCCGCCAACGGGCCGTATCATTCCAGGCCAAATCCACATCCTTGTCGCCCAACAGGCTGATGGTCAGCAATTCTTGGGGAATCATCACCATGCTGTTGTCGCTGTGGGTCTCGCCATTGAGGTCTGTCACAATGGCCTCCACATCCAGGCGATACGTGTTCCGAGCTACGGGGTATCGATAGGCAAAACGTCCGTCCTGCTCCGTAACGACATCTAACCGTTCTTGCTTTTCGGTGAAATTCGTCTTCACATTCAACACCACAGCGGCATTCCCGACGGGCACCCCGTTGAGCGCAGTAACCTTGCCGCAGATGGTGAACGTGTCGCCGGCGGCCACCTGCTGCGAATCCGATTCGAGACGGACCTTGAAGGTGGGCAGCTTGTACTCGGCCACCTCTATTTTTTTTATTTCTGATAAGGCATAATACCGGCGCTGCGTTTTAGTCTTCTTCGACACAGGGACTACGAGCAATAGGCTTTTACCAACCACCGACGGCAGTCGGAACTCCCCAGAAACACTTCCGTACTCCGATGTGGTAAGTAGCATCGTATCTGACGTAGTAGAGCTGAGATTCTCCAGAATGGCCATCACCGGCACATTTCTCAACGCCTTACCTTTTTTCGACAACACATACTTGAAATGGACGGTCTGTCCAGGACGGTATAGAGTCCTATCGGTGAACAAGTGTGCCCGCACAGAATATCCATGGTGATGAAAAAGTGAAAACGGATCAACTTGTTCCCAGTCGGTAGTGCTATAGGCCACCTTTTTATCATAAACAGAACATGGGTCCCGATAACCTAAACCTCTCGCGTAGCGTATTTCGCCAAACCGGTTGGACAGATGTGGGAACAGGATCATATTCGCACCCCGTCCCCATTTTCCGGGCAGCGGTTCGCCAGTGCGACGATCATTCACAGCGATAACGCCCTTTTTCCTCATCACGGACCACGTGGAGAGTTTGAGTCGGGTTACCCGGAAATCAGCCTCCATCAGCACTCCTGCCTCATCCAATTCGGGCTTGGTATGAAAGAAAAAACGGTAATTCCCCACCGGCAGGGAATCCATCCACAATTCCGTGGTGGCAAAGCGACCCGCCCCCGCCAAATCAAAACGCTGGGTACAGATCTTTTTTTCAAAAAATTCATCCCATTTAAAATAGGTCTGAAAAGATTCAATCTTCCATCCCTTAACTTCTTTACCATGATTATTATACGAAACAATATCCGAGGACGGGTAAACGCTGACGTAAATCGTCTCCAAGTTGCTGTACTGTATCGGGATGCGCAATTTGTGACCAAGAGGAAGATCCAAAGAGGCATTGACGAGTGTCAGCCTCGGACGGGTGAGTTTGTCTAAGTAGTAGGCGGCATTCTGCCCATAAAGATGCAGCAGGGGATTACCGCTTTCGTCTGTTCCACTCTGCCGGATTACCTTGTCAAAGTATCCGACAGCGCGATCCATGTAGTCCGACTCCCGATCCGTGAGCTGGTAGGCCACGGCGAGCTGCAGTCCACGCTCATAGTCGAAAGCGATATCCGGCCCGTATTTCTGTTCCAGCGAGTCGAGCATCCGCCAGCCGGCAGAGGTGTCCACATTTTCCTGCACATGGGGGAATGTATAATGCAAGCGCTGTATTTCATAATCAATGAGGATGTTGCGTTCCGTGTGGGCAGCCATAGCCTCATCCACCCAGGCGTTGGCAAGCTCAGGATACTCATCACCAAACGTAGAGACAAAGCTCTGGCACAGCACATCATTGAGGGTTGGGCGCAGCGGACGGGTTTCCGGAATGGTGACCAGCAGGAAGTCCCACCGGTGCGTGTGCAAGGGGATGGCTTTGGGCAGGCCGGCAAAGCAGGCGGCATACGCTCTTTTTGTCTCCTCGCGAAAATTTTCTCCCGACCACTCCTCCATATTCCGGAAAGTGGCTGGGTGGATAGTCATCGTTTTGGGGTTGGATGGTCGGTTTGTGGCCAAAAGCAATCCGGTAAGATAGTGATACAAGGAACGGTAGATGGTGCTGTCGGGGTCGTTCCAGCGGGCGGCCACATTGTCGCGCCGCATCGAGTCGAGCCAAAGCACCGCCTCCTGCAGGCTTAAGTCCTGTTGCTGGCGGCCAAGCATCAGCCGTTTGTGGTTCACGATGAAAAGCTGGTAGGCGTCATGTTCCGCTTCGGCTTTCCACTGGATGGTGTCGAGCATCACCCGCCGGTCGCGCACATAGCTTTGCCGGATGCCGTCGTACAGCGTCCACAGATGCCCGAAGGAGCGGCTGTCGGCACGCGGCTGGGCCTGCGTCCACGCGGCCGTGCACACGCACACAAGCAGGAAAAGCAGTTGGATTGTTCGAGAACGGGAGGTCATGTTTTATACAATAATATAATAAGGGTGCAAAGATAACAACTTTTTATCATCATTCTGATACAGAAAAGCCGAATGGTTGCAGATATTGGCAGAAGGAAATTTTTTTATAAATATTTTTGTCTTAGCATATTACATATCAAAAAAAGTGTATATTTGCAGGCTCATTAAAATAAACCGCAAAGAGCTGATAACCCCGTCTGTGTCAGGGCGTTATCACGAAAGAATGGTTTACGAAAATGCGCTAAAAACATCAATTTATTAACAAACCAACTAAAAATGTCAGGATTAATAGGAAAAAAAATTGGTATGACTAGCATCTACGATGCCTCCGGCAAGATCGTGCCGTGCACAGTGATAGAGGCTGGTCCTTGCGTGGTTACGCAAGTCAAGACCATCGAGAACGATGGTTACAGCGCCATCCAATTGGGCTACGACGAAAAGAAAGAGAAAAACACGACGAAACCTTTGAAGGGTCATTTCGCCAAGGCGGGCACC
This sequence comes from Bacteroidales bacterium, assembly GCA_045116675.1. GTDB lineage: Bacteria > Bacteroidota > Bacteroidia > Bacteroidales > WCHB1-69 > F23-D06. The sequence continues at coordinate 51,206 of JBGUMF010000063.1, read as the reverse complement.
ACGCCGAAAAAGATCTTACATGAGTTCACCCGTTTCGAGGAAGGTCACAAGAAGAGCTTCGGTGAAGTTCTGGACGTCACTGTTTTCGAAGAGGGCGAGTTCGTGGATGTCAGCGGCACTTCGAAAGGTAAGGGTTTCCAGGGCGTTGTGAAGCGTCACGGATTCGGTGGTGTGGGCGATGCCACGCACGGCCAGCACAACCGTCTGAGAGCTCCCGGTTCCATGGGTGCCTCCTCCTACCCTTCCCGCGTGTTCAAGGGCATGCGTATGGCCGGCCACATGGGTAATGCAAAGGTCAAGGTCATCAACCTTCAGATTCTGAAGATTGTCAAGGAAAAGAATTTATTAGTAGTTAAAGGTTCTGTACCCGGAGCCAACGGATCTTATTTAATTATTGAAAGATGGAGCTAACAGTATATAAAATAGACGGCAGTTCGACTGCAAGAACGGTTACCCTGAACGATCAGATCTTCAATGTGGAACCCAACGATCACGCCATCTGGCTTGACGTGAAACAATATTTGGCCAACCAAAGACAAGGCACACATGACACGCTGGAGCGCTCCACCGTTTCCGGTAGTACCCGCAAGCTGAAACGCCAGAAGGGCACGGGCGGCGCACGTGCCGGTAGCATCAAGAGCCCGACCATCCGCGGCGGTGCCACCGTGTTCGGACCGCACCCGAGAGACTACTCCTTCAAGCTGAACAAGAAGCTGAAGAGAGTGGCCCGTTTCTCCGCCCTCACCTACAAACAGCAGGAAGGCAAGATCACCGTGGTGGAGGACTTCACCTTCGACGCCCCCAAGACCAAGGCTTACAAGGAGATGCTCAAGAACCTCAACCTGGAAGGTCAGAAGACCCTGCTGCTCACGCCGGAGACGAACCGCAACGTGGTGCTTTCCGCCCGCAACCTGCAACGCACCCGCGTGATGCGCGCCATCGAGGCCAACACCTACCATGTGCTCAACGCCGGCCACCTCATCATCTGTGAGAACAGCCTGCACGAGCTGGAGAAAATGTTAGGCGAATAATTTTCAAAACCTTAAAAAGAAACAACAATGAGTATCATTATAAAACCCATCATCAGCGAAAAAATGACGCAGACGGCTGAAAAATACAACCGCTACGGTTTCATGGTGACCCGCGAGGCTACCAAACCCGAAATCAAGCGCGAAGTGGAGGCCGTTTATGGTGTTAAAGTAGTCCGCGTGAACACTCTGATCCAACGCGGTAAAGTCTCGAACCGTAATACTAAGGCTGGCGTCATAACAGGTCAAAAGAACAACTTCAAGAAGGCCTACGTGTTCGTGGACAAGGATCAAAAAATCGATTTTTACAGTAACATTTAAGAGCAATGGCATTAAAAAAGTACAAACCAGTAACGCCGGGTCAGCGCTTCAAAGTGATAAGCGCATTTGATGACATTACCACCAACAGGCCGGAAAAGAGCCTGTTGTGTCCGAAACACCGGACAGGCGGAAGAAACAACAGTGGTAAAATGACGGTCCGCTACCGCGGTGGCGGCCACAAGCAGATGTACCGTATCATCGACTTCAAGAGAGAGAAGGACGGTATCCCTGCCACAGTGAAGACGATTGAATACGACCCCAACCGTTCTGCCCGTATCGCGTTGGTGTTCTACGCAGACGGCGAGAAACGCTACATCGTGGCTCCCCACGGCATGAAGGTCGGCCAGGTCATCGTCAGCGGTGCAGGCGTCTCCCCCGACCTGGGCAACTGTCTGCCCATCGGCGAGATCCCCTTCGGCTCCATCATCCACAATATCGAGATGCGTCCGGGCCAGGGTGCCAAGATCGCCCGCAGCGCCGGCTCCTACGCCCAGCTGATGTCCCGCGAAGGCAAATACGCTGTCATCAAGCTGCCTTCCGGCGAGACCCGTATGATCCTCTGCGCCTGCAAGGCCACCATCGGCATCGTGTCCAACGGTGACCACAGCCTCGAAGTCTCCGGTAAGGCCGGTAGAAGCCGCTGGCTGGGCAGACGTCCGCGCAACCGTGGTGTCGTCATGAACCCTGTCGATCACCCCATGGGTGGTGGTGAAGGCCGCGCCTCCGGTGGTCATCCTCGCTCCCGCAAGGGTATGCCTGCTAAGGGTTATAAGACCAGACATCCGAAGAAGAACTCTTCACAATACATCATCGAAAGAAGAAAGAAATAATCTAAAATCCTAACATTATGAGTCGTTCATTAAAAAAAGGTCCGTATATACATTACAAACTGGAACAACGTGTGATCGCCGCCCAGGAATCCGGCAAGAAGAGCACCATCAAGACATGGTCCCGCGCTTCCATGATTTCCCCTGACTTCGTCGGCCTTACCATCGCTGTCCACAACGGCAACAAATTCATCCCCGTGTATGTAACCGAAAACATGGTCGGCCACAAACTCGGCGAATTTGCCCCCACCCGTATCTTCCGCGGACACGCAGGACAAAAAGACAAAGGTTCCAAATAGTACTAAACTGTTCAGAACCCGCTTCCTTCCTTCGATATTCAATTATCACACTATACGCATAACGCCTCCCACAACGAGGCGTTATTTTTTTTAAAAGAAAATATTTTATACTTTTGCACGGGTTTTAATATCCCTCATCAAATGAAAAGATTCCTCCCATTTTTATGTTTATGCCTATGGGCTGTGCTCCCGGCAGAGGCCCAGAACCCCAGTTCTGAATTTCAAAAAGGATACAACATCACTGCCGATGTAAGTAGCGGTATTGACAGAGTGCCATTTCTCGTCAACGATGTATTTCCCGGATTTGGCCTTGGCATAGGGATGCGCTATGACTTCCATCGCTACTGGGGCGTGCGCACAGGGCTACGCTACGAACATATCTTTATTGGCGGCCCCCAACACATCAATAGCATGATGATCCCGGTGGAAATGGAATTCCATCTGCCTCATTTCTATGTGCAGGGAGGAATCCTGCTCGGTGCCTGCTTCGACAGTCCTATCGCTGCCAATGCAAAGGAGATGTTGGACCTTGGAGGCACTCTGGGTCTGGGAGGCCGTATCAGCTTGACAAAACAAGACAAACTGACTATAGGCGTACATGGCACACTCTTCTGTAACTGGCAAGAGGTCAACGACAATGGCCGGTTATCCATTGGCTTCCCGAGGTACACCATCATGCTGCGAGTCGGGTATGAACATAGGTTTTAAGGCGGGGTCTTATCCCCCAAAAAACAGTGTGTCATACACCAACATTTCTAATTCTTTGATAACATCACCTTATTTTTGGTAATATTCATTATAAAAAGTAGAGACGGGGCGCGCTCCGTCTCTACTTTTTTTCTTCCGCCAACTATTTTGGCAATATTACAAAATTTCTACATACTAAAACAATGGCAGCCCCAGCAGCGTGGCGAAAATCGAGCCCAGGTAGGTGCCGAGGGCATACCCCACCAAACCGATGGCAATACCGCTGATCAGTACTTTACGGTTGCCGAGAGCCTCTACGATAGGAGGAACAAACGGCGGCGAGCAAAGCAGACTGATATGTCCCACTGTGAACAAATCGCCACTCACCTTGAACAGACGGCAGAAGAGCAAATGCAGCACAATGGAGGTCACCATCACAAACAGGATGAACCACATGATGTTCAGGGATGAGTGGTCTATCTTGGTAATGTCGAACATGGAGGCCACCACCACGCTGAAGATGAGGATGAAGAACATACCCAATTCAAAGGTCTTGGGCAATGAACGGATTTTCTTGCTGAAAGAGGCGATAATCGCCAATGTGGTAATCGTGAGGATAACAATCAACTCGTTGATTTTACCAACAATCAGCAGAGAGAGACCCACTCCCACACCAAGCATCAGGATGGAGAGCAAAAGGCCGAGCATCATCTTGCCAAAGGTCTTGCCCTTAAGCATTCCCTGATAGTTCTCGAAGGTGCCTTCCGCCACATCGGTATGTTCATCCTGTTCAGTAAGAGAGGTTTCATCCTTGAATGGCAGCAGTTTGCGGAAAAACTTGTAACCGCCGGCGAGGATAAAGATAATGAGCGGCAGGGTGATGATTTCCTCGAAGGCCAGCGTGATGCTGATCGTGTTGGGATCGGCATGGACCATCTCTCCAAGGGCCGCGAAATTCATGGTGCCGCCGGTATAGATGCCGGTCATCATCACCGCCGCCTTCTTGAACTCCTCGGCGGAGCCGAAGTCACGGGTCTGGAAGATGAAGTATCCGGCCACCAGCGCAATGGCCACGGAGATGACGCCACCCACGAGCACTGCCAGTGTCTTGGGCAGCGACTTGGTCCAGAGTTTGAAATCCGAATTAAAGAGCATGAGGGGGATGGCCAAGGGCACGCAAACGCTCATCAGGTTCTTCTGCACGGTCGTGAGCAGCTCGGCACCCGCCTCACCCTCCGCAGGGAAGAATCCGAACGCCGTATTCAATAGCGCGATGACAATACCCGCCGCATACGCCAAAATAACCGTCCCGAACTTCTGGGCCCATTTCTTCTTATTGAAAAGCAAAATTATTAGAACCGGCAGGATGAAATATCCGGCAATCATAAGGTAAACACTCACCATAAGCAAAGGATTTTCAATTATTATTTTATAAAAAAGTAAACACTTTTACGAGTTGCAAAAATACAAAAATATTTTTTCAGTTTTTTCCCAAATGGTTGGCAGAGTGAAAGAAAAAAACATATATTTGCACCCCGTTATTAATCAGCACTATTATGAAAATAGGTTTTGACAACGGGAAGTATCTGAAAATCCAATCAGAGCACATCAAGGAGCGCATCGCTCAATTCGGGCACAAACTTTATCTGGAATTCGGAGGGAAGTTGTATGATGACTTCCATGCCAGTCGTGTGCTTCCCGGTTTCCAACCTGACAGTAAGCTGCGGATGTTGATGCAATTGCAGAACGATGCGGAGATCATCATCGTGATCAGTGCGGTGGACATCGAGAAGAACAAAATCCGGGGCGACCTTGGCATCACCTACGATGAAGATGTGCTGCGTCTGCGTGACATCTTCATGGAGCGGGGATTCCTGGTCAGCGGCGTGGTCATCACCCACTACAACGGGCAGGCCAGTGCCATTGCCTACCGCGAACGGCTGGAGCGCCTCGGCATCAGCGTCTATTACCATTATATTATAGAAGGATACCCCACCAACGTCGATCTCATTGATTCCGACGAGGGTTTTGGGCGCAACGAATACGTGCAGACCACCCGACCGCTCGTGGTGGTCACGGCTCCCGGCCCCGGCAGCGGCAAGATGGCCGTGTGTCTGAGCCAGCTCTACCAGGAGAACCAGCGCGGCATCAAGGCCGGCTACGCCAAATTCGAAACCTTCCCCATCTGGAACCTTTCGCTGAAACATCCCGTCAACATCGCCTACGAAGCCGCCACCGCCGATCTGGATGACGTGAACATGATCGACCCCTTCCATCTGGAAGCCTACGACAAAATGGCGGTCAACTACAACCGCGACATCGAGATATTCCCCGTCCTGAACGCCATTTTCGAGGGCATCTACGGCGAAAACCCGTACAAGTCGCCCACCGACATGGGGGTGAACATGGCCGGATACTGCATTTCCGATGACGAAGTGTGCTGCGAGGCCTCCAAGGATGAGATCATCCGCCGCTATTTCACGGCCTTATGCAATGTGGTGGACGGCAAGGCCACCGAAAACGAGGTCAACAAGATATCCCTGCTGCTGAAACGGGCGCAGGTCACCACCGACAACCGCAAGACCATCGTGGCGGCGCGCCAACGCAAGGAAGAGACGGGCCTGGCCTCCTCCGCCATCGAGCTGGCCGACGGCTCCATCATTACGGCAAAGACCAGCCCGCTGCTGGGTCCCAGTGCTGCCCTGCTGCTCAACGCCACCAAACACCTGGCCGGCATTGACCACAGCGTGAAACTGATCCCGCAGGAGATGATAGAGCCCATCCAGAAGACCAAGGTCAACCTGCTGCACGGGCACAACCCGCGCCTGCATACCGACGAGGTGCTGGTGGCCCTCTCCATGCTCAGCCTGCATGACGAAAAGTGCCGGAAAGCACTGGAATGCCTTCCGCAACTACAAGGATGCCAAGCACATACCACCGTCATGCTCAGCGAGGTGGACCACAAGATATTCAAAAAGTTAGGTATCGGCCTCACCTGCGAACCTGTAAAGAAAAAGAAATAACCACCCATGAAGAAAATCATCCTACAGAAAGGCAAGGAGAAATCTGTCTTACGCTACCATCCCTGGGTCTTCTCGGGTGCCATCGGCAAAACGGACCGCAACATCGCCAACGGTGAGATTGTCGAGGTTTGCGATCATGATGGGAACATCCTCGCCCTGGGCCACTACCACCATAACTCCATCGCCGTCCGCATTTTCACCTTCAACCACGTCACCCCCGACTACGGTTTCTGGAAATCCAAAGTGGAAAACGCTCTCCGTTTCCGCCAGCATATCGGCTTGGCCGACAATCCCGACACCACCATGTTCCGCCTCGTGAACGGCGAAGGTGACGGGCTGCCCGGCCTCATCATCGACATCTACGACGGCAACGCCGTGCTCCAGTTTCATTCCTACGGCATGTATCTGCTTCAAGACACTTTCGTTCGCATCCTCCGAGAACTACTGCCCAACCTGAAATCCATCTACAACAAAAGCGGCCTGACAATGTCGGAAGACGGTGGCGAGCCCATGGAAGAAGGTCTGCTTTTCGGCTCGATGCCCGAAGATATTGTGGGCAAGGAAAATGGCATCGGCTTTCACATTGACATCCCAGGCGGACAGAAGACCGGCTTCTTCCTCGACCAGCGTGACAGCCGCGCGATGGTAGGGCAACTGGCCAAGGGTCGCCGCGTGCTCAATATGTTCTGCTATTCCGGCGGATTCTCCGCATATGCGTTACGCGGAGGAGCCACGCACGTGGACTCTGTCGACATTTCCCGCAAGGCCATCGACCTCACCGAACAAAACATCGCCCTAATGGGAGAGGAGGCCGTCCGTCGGCACACCGCCTGCTGCGAGGATGTGTTCAAATTCCTTGACAACCTTCCCGACCATGCCTACGACCTTATCGTCCTCGACCCGCCCGCTTTCGCCAAGCACCATCGCGTGAAGGAACAGGGCATCAAAGGATACCGCAACATCAACCGCAAGGCCATGCAGAAACTCACCCCAGGCGGACTGCTTTTCACGTTCTCCTGCTCGCAGGCCATCAGCAAGGATGATTTCCGCACCATCGTCTTTTCTGCAGCCGCTATGGAACACAAGGATGTCCGGATTATCCACCACATGCAGCACGCCCTCGACCACCCCGTCAGCATCTATCACCCCGAAGGAGAGTATCTGAAGGGACTGCTGGTGGAGTGTTCGTAAGGTTTGTAAGGGTTACGACTTTCGATTGAAGATTGGCCGTTGGCAATTGGCTTTAATTCCGTCTCGAAGACACCCCAGACAGGCCGCAGGTCTGCAGGGCTCGGTAGCAAAGGCAGCACGCGAGCACACACGCACGCCGTAGGTGTGCGGGCATAGCGAAATTGGCGGGATCTGCAGGCAATATGTTCGGGTGTATTCATCCATTCCGCCGCGAAATTACAAAATTATCGTTGTGAACATCGTTTGGCCATTAACAAGCATTGCTTGAGGGCTTCTTGATCCTTCCTTACAAAAAGCCAATCTCCCTCGATGGCGATCAAGCCATCCGAATTAGTCCAATAATAGGATGTCATATCATTATACTCATGAAATATCATTGTCCCATCATCTGTTATATACGGATTCTCTTCGTTGTAATAAGGTGTGAACACAAATTTGTATATTGGATCATTATTGTCGGAACAACACAAACTATCCCATCTAATGGTAAAGCGCTCGTATTCATTTCCTTTTGTGATCCAACTTCCTTTTTGCGAATTGCCAAAGAAAAGCCCCTCTTGTCCATCAATAGTTAGAAACACACAACTATCCTGAAATCTAAAAACAACAGCATCCTTAATGGCCAATTCCCCCTCGAATAAATCAGACACTATTAATACAGAGTCCCCATGCTTGTGAATGGGGAAAATGTATGTATTATCTATATAATCGCATTCAAACTCATAATACAATGAGTGTTGAGCATTTGAGGCTGCGGAACACGTAAACAAATAAACAAATAATAAAACTGACCTTATTCTCTTTATTTTATTCATCTAAATCTCCTCCCACCGTTATAATTGTAATTCTTGATTTAACATAACTATCCTCTTCGTCAAAGGTACGATTGTTTTTTTCTGCCCTGTGTTCTATAAAATCACAATACTCCACGGATTCCTGCAATCCACTCCATGACAAAATCTCTAAATCTTCATTTGAATACCCCAAATTGAAAGTGGAATTATACTCTATAAGACCAGCCAACACTGAAGCCTGATCAAAACCATCATGGTACGGGGTTTTACGTTGAGTTAATCCATCTGCGGCATGAATCGCTTCGTGAAGCAACGTTTGAACCATAGCTATTTCACTTTGTTCTATTCCTTCAGGCCGATAATATATCGAATTAGCTTTCGTATATGTAATCTTACCATCTTTTATTTTATACGACATATAGTTGCTCCCTGCTTTATATGTGTATTTTGTGCTATAATCAAGTACAAAATCATGAGTGTTGTCCTGATACTTTGAAAGAAGCTGTTGGTATGTGTTCGTCTGAGATAAACTTTGAAAAACTTTATTATAAGCTGAATTTACAAAAGCCTTTAAAGGAATTATTTTTTCCCCATTCGGATCCATCAGTTTGATGGGGTTATTCGCACAGTAATTATACGGGCTCAAAGAAGGATATTTTGAAGCCTGTGGATCGACGCTGAGCCAGATGCTTAAATCACTGTTGTAATACCTTGAACCAAAGTAAGAAAAACCCGTTTCAGTGTCTTTCTCTTTTGCGGAGAAGGTGAACATCTCCGCAAGGGTGCGGGAAGACGAGGAACAGGTATATGTAATGCGCTGATTCATATCGGATTATTCGGTGGGCAAAGATAATGTTTTTTCAACAACACCCAAACCCCAAATCTCAATATATTCCCCCTCTTCGCGCGCTCGTGCCATTGCGCGGCATGCGCGTTCACGTCATCTGCGCACGCGTAACCCGTGCCGCGCCCATATACGCACACGACATCCAACACCGGGGATTGTCATCCCCGGCTACAGATATGCATCCCCTCACGGGGATTTTGGAACACACATTGTGACACCTGTTCCTACCGAGCTTCTGTCCCTGCGGGACATGGTGGCCATGGGACAACGCCGTCCTACCGGGCTTTTATCCCTGCGGGATGTTGGAATGAGAGGGGGATCTCGCCGTTCCTGGTGTCACCGGCGGAATGGTGCACATCGCACCTGCTGTCCATGCAGCGGCAGACAGCCTATCCCGAAATCCAAAGTCTTGTGCCGCTGCATTCTTGGCATGGCGGACACGCACCATTCCACGAAACTCAATAGCGTTGAACGGAATCTCCCAAAACATTCAGGGCATCGCCAATCGAAAATCGTAAACCGAAAATCATTTTTGCAAAATTGCCACCTTATGAAAAATCACTACCTTTGCCCCGCAAAATCAGAACCTGATTATCTGACGTAGCAATTTAAAACTGGACTCGGCAACACTGTAAAATTATAAACATTATTAACATCACAAACCATTTCCTACACCTTCTCCGTCTGCTCCGTATGGAGCGGGAGTACGACCGTCGCACTTTTGAACTGTCGATGCGGGCGGCGGTGGCCTCGCATTACAACACCGAGAGCAGCTGGTTCCCCATTCACACAGGCATCGGATTCTATAACGCCCTCAACCAGACGGTGATGGAAATCGAATATACGGGAGGATACGGCATAAGCATCGATTGTGCCTTCGAGCCAGGGAAGTCCGTCTCCTTCTTCTACACGGGAAAAGACAAACGCGACAGCCTCACTATGGTGCCCGGAAGCTGTTTCATCCAGCGCATCGACCAAAAACGGATGATCGTGTCGGTGCCCGACATCACCTTCCCTACCCTGCTCGCACGCTTGGCGGAGCAGCACGAGTTGGGCGTACAACTGGGCATCGACGAGACCACCTACGAGGTAATGGAAGCCACCTTGCAGCGGGTCATGGACCGCGACGGTGAGAAATGGGTACATCTGCGCGACACGCTGACAGGCAAGACACAACCCGCCTTCCGGGAACTGCCTGCCCTGCATTTCCCGAATCTCAATGCCAGCCAGAACGAGGCCGTCAACCGGATTGTTCGCGCCCGCGAGGTGGCCGTCGTTCACGGGCCGCCAGGCACCGGCAAGACCACCACATGCGTAGAGGCCGTCATCGAGACGGTACTGCGGGAGGGACAAGTGCTGGTGTGCGCGCCCAGCAACGCGGCGGTGGACTGGATCAGCGAGCTGCTGCTCCGCCGGGGCGTCAACGTGCTGCGCGTGGGCAACCCGCTGCGCATCAACAAGCCCCTCCTGGAATGTTCCTACGAATACCGATACTCGGTGCACCCCGACTACAGCGACCTGTGGGCTATGCGCAAGCTCATCCGCGAAATCCATCAGTCCAAGACCACCGACAAGCATCATCGCCTGCAAAGTCTGCACCATCGTGTGGAAGAACTGGAGGAGCGCATCCGCGAGGATATCCTGCAAGAGGCCGAGGTCATCACCTGCACCCTCATCGGCAGTGCCAACCCCGTGCTGGCAGCCCGCCACTTTGGCACCGTATTCATCGACGAGGCCAGCCAAGCTTTGGAGGCTGCCTGCTGGGCCGCCATCTTCAAAGCCGACCGCGTAGTCTTCGCCGGCGACCATCAGCAGCTCCCGCCTACCATCAAATGCATGGAGGCGGCCAACGGAGGATTGAGCAAAACCCTGATGCAGAAGATTGTGGAGGAAAAGCCCGGGGCCGTCACGCTGCTGAACATCCAATACCGCATGAACGAGCAAATCATGAACTTCTCGTCCCGATGGTTTTACGAGGGCAAGCTGAAAGCCGCGCCGGAAGTGGCCCATCGCACCCTCGCCCCATGGGATGCGCCCTTGGTTTGGATTGACACCAGCCGCTGCCAGTTCTCGGAACGCACCAGTGCCTCGCAAAGCCGCCTGAACCGCGACGAGGCTCATCTGCTCCTCAACATCCTGAAGACATACGTTCGGCAGCTGTTCGTGGATAGCAATCTGGTGGAGAACACCACCTTCGGCATCATTTCCCCCTACAAGGCCCAAGTGGGCATCCTGCGCCGCATGGCTGCCAAAAGCCGCACCCTCGCCACCATACGAAACCGCCTGGCCATCAATACTGTGGATGGCTTTCAAGGACAGGAACGTGACATCATCCTCATCAGCATGGTGCGCGACAACGAGCAGGGCAACATCGGCTTCCTGAAGGATTTAAGGCGCATGAACGTGGCCATCACCCGCGCCCGACTGAAACTCATCATCGTGGGCAACTGCGATACACTTTCACAAACCCCGTTTTATCAGGAGTTGATCCAGTACTTTTACGAAAATGGAATCGTCACGCAGGCGGAACCGTGATAATCTCTTTTTTAAAACTATTCTATTCTGTCAGAAATCAGATATTTGTTGCGGTCGGAGCCATTGCGGGCAATCAACTCGCCAAGGAATCCGGCCAAAAACAGCATGAAACCCAACACCATAGCCAACAAAGCGATGAAGAACAACGGTTGGTCGGCCACCTGACGGAAGGGCATTCCGTGTGCCTGATGGACCAATTTGGCGATAATCAGCCAGATGGCACTCACCAAGCCCACTAAAAAGGCCACACTGCCCCACACACCGAAAGCGTGCATGGGCTTCTTGCCGAAACGTGTGGTGAAGGAAATGGTGAGCAGGTCCAGATACCCGTTGACAAAACGGTTCCATCCGAATTTGGTGACTCCATATTTGCGCTTCTGGTGAATCACCACCTTCTCCCCTATCTTGCTGAAACCAGCCCACTTGGCTATCACCGGAATGTAACGGTGCATCTCGCTATACACCTCAATGGATTTTACCACATCCTTGCGGTAAGCTTTCAACCCACAGTTGAAATCGTGCAGCTGGATGCCCGACATCTTCCGAGTGGTCCAGTTGAAGAACTTGGACGGGATATTTTTCGCCAATTTGGAATCATAGCGCACCTTCTTCCAGCCGGAAACCAGATCATAGCCATCCTCCACAATCATGCGGTAGAGCTCGGGAATCTCGTCGGGGCTGTCCTGCAGGTCGGCGTCCATCGTGATGACCACATCACCCTCACAGGCCTCGAAGCCGGTGTTGAGCGCCGCCGACTTGCCATAGTTTCTGCGGAAACGGATGCCTTTCACATTCGGATTCTGCTGGTGGAGCTCCTCAATGATAGCCCAGGAATTGTCGGTGGAGCCGTCATCAATCATCAGCACTTCATAGGTGTACTGGTGCTCATCCATGACACGTTTGATCCATGCCACCAATTCGGGGATGGATTCGGATTCATTCAAAAGGGGGACAATTACAGAAATATTCATATCATTCAAATTATCATTCTAATAATAAATAAATTACGGTTCAGGAATCTCCTCCGCCTCATTCGGTTCCGTTGGTTCAGCTTCTTCCTCTTCCGGAGCTGGTTCTTTAGAGCGGTAATGGTACATGGCCACAAAGATGCTGAAAAACATGCCGTACAGCAGGTCCATAAGCGCGGCCACGGACGCGTACGTGACCGCATGGTCGTAGTGCGGCACGTGCGACTTGTTCAGCTCGAAACGACGTTGCGCGGGATTGACCGGACCTATGTTGACCATAGCCCGCTGCACAATCTCCTTCACATCCGAAGTGGACACATGCTTTTCATTCTGGGCAATATAGAGCTGCAACGTCTCCACCATCACGCCCTTCGCGTATGGAGCAAAATTAGACATCCGGTAATGGTCGGTGGTATCCGACGAACGCCGCGACTCGACCTTTTCCGCAAAATATGTGTTAATCAGCGATACGCCCTTATGCACATCCATTTCCACGGAATCGGTACGAGGGTTCTGCTGCAGATAGTCTTTTTCTGCCGCTTCCACCAGCACACGCACAGTATCCACATACCACGTCAACTCATCCGCCCGAATGGTATCCTTGTCAATGACCTTACGGAAATTCTCCAAGGCCGTGTTGTATTTCCTTGACAAGCCGTCCTTTTCAACTACTTGATAATGAATCAAATTATAGCCAAAGAAAATAACAGAGCCGATGATAGAGAGTAGGAAACCGCACAAATAGGCTTTGGGGAACGACAGCCGGTTGGGATATGACGCCTTGAACTCCTTGATACCGGCATAGAGAATCAGGATATAGCCGATAATCATGGCAAGGTCGAACAGCTGGGCAGAGCCATACTCCACTTGGCGGGCCACCATTTTGACCACCTCCAGCACAGCCAGCACACCACCCAGCACCAGCCCCCATTTCAGGCAGACGCCCCACAGCTTTCTATTCATCATACGGAAAAACTATTCGGGTTTCGGACAGCAGAACTCAGTCAGCACGCCACCCGTGGCCTTCGGGTGCGCGAAGCCGATCAGCAGACCTTCCGCACCACCGCGCGGAGCCTTGTCGATGAGGCGCACTTCCTTCTCGGCCAGCTCGTTCAAAGCGGCACCCGTGTCGGGAACGGCAAAAGCCACGTGATGCAAGCCCTCGCCCTTGTTCTCCAAGAACTTGGCAATTGTGCTCTCCTCACAAGTGGGCTCCAAAAGTTCAATCTTGGTCTGCCCCACCTTGAAAAAAGCCGTCTTCACTTTCTGGTCGGCCACTTCCTCGATGTTGTAGCATTTGAGTCCGAGGATGTTCTCATAATACGGAATCGATGTTTCCAAGCTCTTCACCGCGATGGCGATGTGTTCAATGTGTGTGATGTTCATTTCGGTAAAAGTTATAAAGGTTAAAGATTTAAAATTTCAACGAGGAAAAGTTTTTAAAATGTTTTTAATGTTTCTTAGTCTCTAAAAATCAGTCTCTTCCGACATCTTTTTTCAGTATGGATGAATGATGTTTAAGGGTTCGCAAGACGAGGGTTATCAGTAACGCCGCGGCCAGCACATAGAGGGAGGGGCGCACCCATTCGGAACAGGTGAGGCGGTAGGGGCAGAATTGCACAAACGAAAGCACGAACAGGGCATAGTCCACCAGCACGAACGAGAAGACTGTGGAGAAAAAGGTGGCGTATTCGCGGCGGAGGAACGTCTTGAAGGAGAACGACATGTCGCCTTTCTCAAACAGGGACCAGTTAGGGATGATGGCGGGCACGCGGGAGGCCCAATCCTCAAAGTCAGCACCGAAGCGGGAACGCAGGAAAGCCTCCTCCGTAAACATGATGCGTTCGTAGTAAAGCCAATAAACCAGCGAAACGATGAGGAATGCCCAAATATTCAGGGAGAAGACCAACACACCGGCCCATATCAGGTAGTTGGCCAGGTAGAGCGGATGGCGCACCACCGAGTAGATACCTTTGGTGTTAAGGCTGTCGGCCACCTGTCCGGAACGGTTGCGCCCCGACGTGCCCTTGGGCGTAGTGCTCACCGTGTAAGCACGCAAGGCCAAACCCGCCAAGGAGATGAGCACGGCCACAACCGACCAGATAAGACGCACAAGCGTGTATTTCCCGGCATAGAGGCCCTGGTAAAGCGTTTCATTGGTCAGGAAAAGAATGGGAAGCGACAGCAGGAATATCAGCACGGGGATCTGCCCTCTGTACTTGAACAGCGTGTTGCCGGTTTTCTCAAAAGATTCTATCAGAGCCACTGCAAATAAAATTTACGACTGCAAAGATACAAAAAAAACCTCTCCCGAAAGAGAGGTTTTATAAACCTTAATATTGATAATTATTAACCTCTGCGTTCTTTGATACGAGCCTTCTTACCCGTGAGGTTACGAAGGTAGAAAATACGGGCGCGACGCACAACACCGCGTTTGTTCACCGTAAGACCGGCAATCATCGGGGTGGCGAAGGGGAATATTCTCTCAACACCGATACCTCCGGAGATTTTTCTCACCGTGAAGGTCTTGGTGGCGCCATTGCCATTGATTTGCAGCACAACACCCTGGAATTGCTGGATACGCTCTTTGGAGCCTTCCACAATTCTGTACGATACGGTAACCGTATCACCTGCTTTGAATTTCGGGAATTCCTGTTTGGGAATGAAATTATCCTCAACGTATTGAATCAGTTCTTGTTTCATCTCTCTATATCTTTTCTGTTATTATCTTTTTTGCGGGTGCAAAGATACATTTTTTTTGATAATGAACAAGTTATCCGAAAGAGATTTTTAATAATCCTCCCATCGTTTTATGCATAAATAACGCAATTATCTTTTATTCAACATATTACATCACTTTTTCAACAACAAAATAGGGATATTTTCCAGCCAAAAAGAATTTTTCAACGAACAAATCCGGATATTCACCGGTAAAATTTCGGAAACCGTTTTCATTTTCACACGCAAAAAAAACGGCCAACAGAGAACTTTCAATCTTGTCCTTCAATGTGTGGATTTATTACATAAAAAACATTCTCAAAAAAAGCATACTAAAACAACCAAACGCGCGTTAAAAATGTTTTCAACTACCCACACTTATGGCAAAACGTTTACTCCGTTTCCTGATTTTCCTGCTGTTGACGGTCCCCTGCTGGCTGACGGCCCAACGCGTCACGTTGTCGGGAACAGTCCTCGATCAGGCCAACGGAGAGAGCCTCATGGGCGCCTACATCATCCTCACCGACACCACCCGCCCGCAGGAGAAACTGGGTTGCATAACCAATCAGGCCGGTTTCTACTCCATCAGCGTACCCAAAGGCAACTACCGGCTCACCGCCAGCTTTCTCTCCTACCAGACGTTGCAGACAGACATCAACCTCCAGCAGAACAAAACGTTCAACATCGAGCTGGTGCCGAATGCCATTGCCGGTGAGGAGGTTGTCATCCAGGGTGTGCGCAGCGACCAGAACGTGGCCAGTGCGGATGTGGGGCGCATGGAGATGAAAATCGAAGCCATCAAGGCGATGCCTGCCCTCATGGGCGAGGCCGACGTCATCAAATCCATCCAGCTGCTGCCGGGCGTGCAGTCGGGCGGCGAGGGCAACAGCGGTTACTACGTGCGCGGGAGCGGCACCGACCAGAATCTCATCCTCCTTGACGAGGCCACCGTCTATAACGCCGGCCATCTGTTCGGCTTCTTCTCCATTTTCAACGCCGATGCCGTCAAGAACCTTGACATGATAAAGTCCGGAATGCCAGCCTACTACGGCGGGCGCGCAGCCTCCATCCTCAATGTCTATCAGAAAGACGGCAACTTGAAAAACTACAACGTGGAGGGCGGCGTGGGCCTCATCTTCTCGCACCTGACCGTGCAAGGGCCGATCAAGAAGAACAAGGCCTCTTTCATCATCTCCGGACGACGCACCTACGCCGACATCCTCATCCAGCCTTTCCTGAAGAAGGAGTCGCCGCTCAAGGGTATGGACTTCTATTTCTACGACCTGAACGCCAAATTCAACGTCATCATCAACGACAAGCACCGTCTCTATTTCGGGGCTTACTACGGCAACGACGTATATGGATTCAAGTCTAGTTCGGGCCAGACGCAATGCACCTTCCGCTGGGGCAACGCAACAGCCTCCGCCCGCTGGAACTACATCATCAGCAACAAATTATTCCTGAACACCTCCGGCACTTTCAGTTATTACGACTTCGGCACGCAGATGGGCATGGACGTGTTCGAGTTCAAGCTCACCTCCGGCATCCGTGACTACAGTCTGAAGAGCGAGCTCACCTGGATGCCGACACCCAAGCACAACCTGCGCTTTGGCGTTCACGACGTGCTGCACCAGTGTCTGCCCGGGCAATACGCCGTGCAGGCCGGTGAGGGTTTTGACTTCTCGCTGCCGAAGGTGCAGCCCTACTTCGCCAACGAGCTGAGTCTGTACGCCCATGACGAGTGGGACATCTCGCGCCGCTGGCTCCTCAACATGGGTCTGCGCTACACCAACTTCTGCCACATCGGCCCGTTCACCCGCTACGAATTGGACGAGATCGGCAACGTGCGCGACTCCATCACCTACCGGCCCGGCGAGCTTATCAAGACTTACAACAAAGTGGAACCCCGTCTCTCGCTCCGCTTCCTCATCGACTCCGCCACCTCCATCAAAGCATCAGCTACCCTGAACTACCAGTTCCTGCACCAGATATCCATTGCCTCCATCTCGCTGCCCACCGATGTATGGATGCCATCCACCGACATCCTGAAACCGCAAACCGTCCTGCAGTTCTCGTTAGGCGTGTTCCGCAATTTCCATCAGAACATGTTTGAAACCTATATTGATCTCTATTATAAACAGATGTACAATCTGGCGGAATATCGTGACGGGCTGGATTTCAGCGCATTGACCATCAATCCCGACCAGCTGTACGTGTTCGGCAAGGGCTGGTCGTGCGGTGCCGAGGTGTTCATCAAGAAATCGCGCGGCAAGATCACCGGCTTCATCGGCTACACGCTGGGCTTCACGCGAAAGCAGTTCGCCGACCTGAACAACGGTGAGCCCTTCTGGGCCAAATACGACCGCCGCCACGACGTGTCCATCAGCCTCGCCTACGAGATCCTGCGCAACAAGCTCACCGTGTCGGCCCTCTGGGTATATCAGACCGGCAACACGATGACCATCCCCATCGGCTACTATTTCTACATGGGCTCGCTGATGACCGAATACAGCAGCCGCAATGCCTATCGGATGCCACCGTACCACCGCCTCGACCTCGCCGTCAACTGGACCATCAAAAAATCCCGGCGTTTTGAAACCGGACTGAATTTCTCCATATACAATGTTTATAATAGAAAGAACCCGTTCTTCATCTTCTTTGAAACCCATACCGACATCGACCCGACCAATCTGGATTTCAACATTGACACAAAGGCCTACCAGATGAGCCTGTTCCCGATTATCCCGTCGGTGATGTGGTGGTTTAAGTTTTGAAAATGGAGTATACAGTTTATTATGTTCGTAAAGTTCGTAAAGTTTATAAAGTTTATAATATTTATAATGTTTGTGGGGTTAAAGTGGGAAAGTATTAAAAGTATCAAAAGTATCAAAGTGTAAAAGCGGGAAGGTTTTAAGGTTTTAAAGTTTGAACGTTTTTTTTTAAGATCTAAATATTGTGCGTGTTTTTTATAATCATATTAAAATCATCCTTTTGTTTCTTGGAGTAATTGTGGCGGGATGCCAGACCGAGATTGACGTGGAGATGCCCGAATACGAGCCCAAGCTGGTGATTGAGGGGACCATTGAGAACGGGCAGCCTGCTATCGTCATGCTGTCCAAGAGCATCTCCTATCTGGCAGAAATTGATTTGGACTATTTGCGCGACAATGTGATGATTACGGACGCGGAGGTCATCGTAACCTCCTCCGACGGGGAGAGCGAGCGCCTGACCTTCCAGTTCTGCCCCGAGGCACCGCTGTTCTTCGCCTTTAAGAGCATGAATCTGAAAGGCAAGGAGAACACAACCTACACTTTGACAGTGAATTATGCAGGCGAGCAATACACGGCAGAAACGACTATCCCGAGCACCTTCGCGCTGGATTCCATCCGTTTTGACAACCCCTCCGAGTTTGTAAACTCCGACTCCATGCGGGTGATCCGGATCCAAATGACTGACAATCCGGCGGAGAACAACTACTATGCCTTTTCGGTAAAAGTGCACTGTCCGGCGTTCCAGGATCGTCTATGGGTGAGCAGCATCCCGGTGGCCTTCGACGACAAGACCTTCAACGGTCTAACCTTCAACTATGAGATTGAGCGCTACGGAGTCTCTATGCTGTTCGCTTCGGCCATGTCGGAAGAGGAGCGCAAAGCCTACTCGCGCATGACCTTCCGTCCGGGCGATACGGTATATGTGCGTCACAGCCAGATGGACTACGGAACCTACCGGTTTATGATCACGGGTGGCAGCGAGGCAGTGCTGGGCAGCAATCCCTTCACCAATCCGGCACCGGTCGCCTCTAACATAAAAGGAGAGCGTGTCCTCGGCAACTGGAGTGGATTCGCCTCCGCCGTGGACACGCTCATCTGGTAGTATTCCCGCCAGCCTGAATCAGCTGACTATTGGATTTGTGCATTCAAATTAACCACCTGAACAGGGTTGTTCGGGTCGTTCGTGATGACCTCAAGAGTGCCTTTCTGCAAACCCGGACGGGTGTTGGCCCTGAAGGTAATCGTAATGTTCGTGGAAGCACCGGCAGGGATCTCCATCAACTGTGCACTGGCACGGTAATAACCTGTGCTTGATGAAAGAGCGCGGATCTTCAGCGGGGTCTTACCCTTGTTGGTCAGCGTGACAACACCTTGTGTCTGGGAATTCTTTGCCACGGAACCGAAATCATACTCCAGAGCACCCAATTCTGCCACAGGAGCGTTTTTCAGCTGCTTGGCCGTCCATTTGGAGAAATCCTCCTTGACATTGATAGCATAGTGCAGCAGCTTGCGAGACTCAATGGAATCGTTCGTCATATAGGTGACCGTCTCCTTAATCTGACCGAACTGGCCACATTTGGCGGCATCAAATTCCAGAATAATAAAACCTTCCTGACCGGGAGCGAGTTCCGTGCCGAAGCTACGATAAACCTCCGTAAGATACTCTTTGGGAGCATTCATTTCAAACTTCACCGGCTTTGTCCAGAAATTGCGCACCTGGAACGTATCCCTCACTTTCTGGGTGTTCAACACGTCAAGCTTGACATTGGGCTCGAAAAAACGGGCCATACCATTGGCTTTGGTATAACCAGCACGCTCAAACTCTGTCGGGGGGCGTTTGATGACCTCGCCCTTGATGAAAATCATGTGCGGGGCACTGTTGCTGCCGTCTGTGAAGCGAGGCTCGTTGGTCGTCACACGGATGTTCTTGTTGAATCCGCCGGGACGATTATAGGGATTGTACGTGGCATCGATAAAGCCCTGCTGGCCTGGAGCCACAGGTTCCTTGGTGTAATTGGCGGCGGTGCATCCGCAACCGGGACGAACATTCGTCAGGAGAAGATCCTCCGTACCAACATTGGTAAAGATGAAACGTCCGGTAACCTTTCCACCCTCTTCCTTGATTTTACCAAAATCATGTGTGGTCTCTTGGAACTGAATTTGCGGCTGGGCGAAACACAGAACTGCTGCCACAGCCAACAACATGGTTAAACAAGTCTTTTTCATTTCTTATTGGTTTTTAATGGGTTTTAAAATTAAGCGCGCAAAGATATAATTTTTTCACCTAAAGCGGTCAAATCCACACCGTTAAAATCCCCTGAAGACATCATCAGGAAAACAGTTTCTTTATCATTGATTTTCAATAAATTATCAATCATAGCCGCTGAATCGTCAAACACCTGCAAATCTTCCCGTCCGAAGGCGGTATAGATATTTTCGGAAGAAAGCGGGGGCAATTTTTTCAGAGCCACCGCCTCCGGGGAGAAATAGACCATAGCTGTATCGGCCAAATCCATCGTTCCCCTGTACTGGGTAAGGAACTGCTCTGTGAGGCTGCTGAAGGTGTGCAGTTCCATGCAGGCCACCAGCTTGCGGTTCGGATACTGCTCACGCACGGCGGCCAACGTGGCTTTCAACTTGGAAGGCGAATGGGCAAAGTCCTTATACACCGCACAGTGGTCATTCTTAGCCACCAGTTCAAGTCGCTTGGAGGCTCCCTTAAACGAGGAGATTGCCTTATAGAAGGCCTCATCCCCCACCCCAATCCCGGCACACGCATAGCGGGCCGCATTCAGATTGGTGAGATTATGTTTTCCAAAAATATGAAGCGGAATATCCCCGTATGCCGTTTCCAAATATGTCACACCATTCCGGATGTGATACGGATGAACGCCGTACGGCTGTCTCTTCGTTTGGGTAATCTTTCCAGCCAGCGACCTCAGCACCTCGTCATCCTCACAATAGATAAAGCAGCCGTCTGCCGGTATCATCTTGGCGAAAATCTCAAACTGCTCCACATAGATGTCAAAAGTCGGGAAGACGTTCACATGATCCCAAGCGATGCCGCTCACAATACCGATGGTGGGCTGATAGACATGGAACTTGGGTCGGCGGTCGATGGGTGAGGTCAGGTATTCGTCCCCCTCAATCACCATCACGCGGGCCGTGTCCGACAGGCGGACCATCACCTCGAAGCCGTCCAGCTGCGCACCAACCATATAGTCACATTCGATATGGTTTTGCTGCAACACATGGATAATCATGGAGGTTATGGTCGTTTTGCCATGGCTTCCCCCGATGACGATGCGCGTTTTATCTTTACTATGTTCATAAAGATATTCCGGATAAGAATAGATTTTGAGACCGAGTTCCTTTGCGCGAACAAGTTCGGGATTGTCGATACGGGCATGCATTCCAAGGATAATGGCATCCAACTCCGGGGTTATCCGTTCGGGATGCCAGCCGATGGAATCCGGCAGAAGGCCATAGCGGGCCAACCGTCCACGTGCAGGCTCAAAGATCTCGTCATCGGAACCTGTCACGTGGTCACCCTTGAGATGCAGGGCGATGGCCAGATTGTGCATAGCACTACCGCCGATAGCTATAAAATGAACATTCATAGTGTCAACACTCTTTTTTTTATAACAGATTATTTTTTCAAAACCTTCGTCCATTGGGTACCGGCACGAAGCAGATACACACCGGCATCCAGATGGTTCATCGGGATGGAACCTTCCAGATTGGTGATCTTGCTTTCAAACACCACGCGGCCTGTCATATCCACCAACTGAACAGTCGAACCAAGCATTTGCTCCGACACGGTGAAGTTCAGCACATCGGCGACAGGATTCGGATAGGCCTGCAGCCATTCGGTCTTGGCATTGTCATGCTGCGTCACCCCTGAGCTTGGGAATTCCGCACCATCCACCACCTGTGCGTCGTACGACACCTCGATGTAGTTCTTGAAATTGTTAAGATTGGCCAGCACCACATAGGTACGGCCACTCGTGTGTGTCGGGATATTGAAAGTGCCGTCGGACAGGGAGCCGAAATCGAACTCCACGTTACCCGTGCGGGTGGCGTTGCGGAAAGCAGCCAGCTCGCTCTCGCTCACCACATACGTGCGCAGGCCCGCCAACGCACCGGTGCGCTCGTAGAAGGTGGACGACTGCGCATCTTCCGGATTGGAATCCGAGGTCACATTACGGGCATCCAAGGTGATCTGAAGGCTGTTTTGGGCCTCATAGGCCTCCTGCGTGGAGGTTATCTGATAACGGGCCGACTGTGCCTGAGCCGGAATCGTGAACGTCTTGTTATAGACCTGACCGGCCGAGGTATTCGAGCTAATCAAAACATAAATCTGGCCAGATGTCTCGGGGAAGGAGCCATACTTGGAATGAGTGATCTTGAAATAGTACTTTTTACCCGTACCCAGCTTGACGGAGATTTTGCCCTGGGCATCCGTCCAGAGA
Organism: Bacteroidales bacterium; assembly: GCA_045116675.1. Classification (GTDB taxonomy): domain Bacteria; phylum Bacteroidota; class Bacteroidia; order Bacteroidales; family WCHB1-69; genus F23-D06. The sequence goes on along the minus strand of JBGUMF010000063.1, from coordinate 28,725 downwards.
TTGCCTGCCGACAGCTTGTATTCCGTACCATATTGCGTGTTGGTGGAATAGAGATTCACCCGCGCTCCATCCACAGGGTAGCCATCCTGGTCTGTGACCGTCAGATTCAGTGTACACGGAGTATTTTCCGAATATGTTTCCGACATGTTAAGAAGATGTCCATCAGGCACATAGCCCTGTACCAGAGAGCTATTCCAGCCATAATTTCCGTTGGCCTGCATATTCGTCATACCCCAATAGTAAGGTCTGCCAGCAGAACATCCCCCGCGGAAGAACTCGAAATGATGCCATATCGAGTCACCGCCATCATGGATGGCGGCCCACACGTGGTCATCGCACAAGTCAGCCACATGGATACAGGGAATCAGTGCAGTACGGGCGGCGGCCACCACCAGCAAGGCATCCTCATGGCAGTTGCCCACATGCTTCCAGGCAATATGGTTCGGCTCGGAAGGACGGTAGTCACTGCTGCTGGTCACATCCTGCGGGACACAGCGGGATGCCCAGTTGCCCAGCACATTCAACGCGCTCTGCGTAGCAGAGAAGGGTCTGTTGAAAAAATAGATTGTCGGATTCTCATCCCAAAGATAGGCCGGCATCTGCATGATCTCACCCAATCTGGGAATGGTATCGATGCGGACCGTATCGCGGGCGCCGGATGAGTTGATGGCCACATAGCCCCATGTGTTCACATTTTTATAGCCACGGTAGGCCGTATCCGCCGTATTGACGGCATGGGAATAGTCATTCCACAGATAATCGCGCCAAAAATAGCCCCACGTACGAGAACTGCTGATAGAGGTCAGGTTGTCCGTGATGGCCAGCACCTCCTGCTCCAGTTTGGGCATCACGAGGAACTGATAGTAGTAATAGCGGTCCACTTCACGCCAAATATAGTTGGACCCCTGTTTGATGCGGTACTGTGTCGTGGTGTACCAATCCTGTGTCGTGGTGTCACCATGTTCCACAATCTGCACATATTGCAGAGAATCAGCGTGGGTGTAGATCCAGCGGGCGTTGTCAATCAGGTAGCTCCAGTCGCTGGGCAGGCGCGATCCACTCAACACCTCCACAGGCAGATACGTGACCACGTAAGCCACTTCGTCCAGATACTTCTTGGGAGCATTGTTAATAACGGTCACCATCTTGTTGCGCACCGAGGTGCTGGTCACCACCTTGAATTTGAAACGGAGATCATACTGGAGCCATTCGGGTACCCGGCTGATGGCATTTTCAATGTCAGAAGAAAAGGTGTTTCCGAGATGCTCGGTCTCCTCCGTCACCGTATTGCCATCCACAGCAAAGATCAGGGCCTCGCCGGGTGCCAGAATCCGTTTCGCCCCCGACACAGGACGATATGGAGCACCGGTACGCACCACCGGCTGATAGGGAACCTGGACTTCCGGCATAGGAATAGCAGTAAAATCCTGATAGTTTCGAACCAGATTCTCATAGAATAAATCATCCGGAAACGCTTTGTTAATCCGAACAGATTCCGAAAACTCTTGGGCAAATGTCCATCCGAAGGACATAACGGCCAGTAAAACAAGTAAGAAACGTTTCATATCTATTGTGTTTTTAAATTAATTCACTGAATACAATAAAAATATAAAAGGCGGCGAAAATACAAAAAATTACGGAACGCGGAACTTTCCTTCCGACACATGCCTGTAGTAGGATTGCAGAAGGGCTTTCATATCTGTTTCAAGATTCCGTTGCAAGATGCTGCCCGCATCCAGCACATTGCGTTGCTGGAGCGTGTCGTTCGCATTATACACGTAAAGCCTCCGGCTGCCATCAAAATAGAGGCTGATGGAATCCGTCAGGCATTGATAGGTCTGGTTCACGCAGTTCACCACCATTGGAGCACGGTCCGGCTCATTGAAGATGTCGCGCCCGAAGGCGAAATAGGGTTTCTCGTAGCCCATCAATCCCAAAACGGTGGGCATAATGTCCAGCTGCTGGGTCACCGGCTCGTAACGGCCCTTTACGGAGTGGTCCGGCGTGTACATGAAGTAGAGGATAGCGGTGTTGCCCTTGGCCGTGCGTGTCTCGGGGTGGGCCATCTGCGGCGACACATGGTCAGCGACGAAGACAAAGAGGGTATTCTGGAACCACGGCATCTTGGACGCCTTCTCAAAAAACTTTCGGATAGACAAGTCGGTGAAGGCCACGCAGGGTTGCACGGGCGTATTGCCCTCCGGCATGTTGCCAGCGTACGGATCGGGCAAGTCATACGGGTGATGGGAACTCAGCGTGAACACCGCCGTGAAAAATGGCGGCTTCATCACTTCCAGCTCTTCGGCCACGAACTGCAGGAACGGCATGTCCCACACGCCCCAGATGTTGGCCTGCCCCGGCCCGGGATGTTTGGCCTCATAATCCTCCCGATTGTGGAAACGGTTGATGCCAGCCAGCTTGCCAAACGCCTCGAAGCCCATCTGGTTGGCCCGGGCACCACAGAAGAAGTGCGTTGAGTAGCCCTGTTCCGACAATATTCTCGGAAGACCGTCCAACGGCGACAAGGCCTGCGGCAATAAGGCGAACGAGGTTTTATACGATGGTATGGAAGCTAAAATCGAGGGCAGCGCCTCTATCGATTTCATGCCGTTGGCGTATGCATTCGGGAAAACAAGCCCCTCGCGCATCAGCGAATCCAGGAAGGGTGTGTAACCGCCCCACGGGTTTAGGTGGGGAGCCAAGTATTGCGAGTGCTCGCGGCTGAAACTCTCCAGCACAAAGATGACGACATTCTTGCCCGCGGCCACAGGCGCCTGCGACAAAGCCGGATAATGATACGGCGTAAACAGAGTTTCTTCTTCGTCCTCGGAGAAATAGTGCGGCACCTCGATCTGGTGGATGCCGATCATGCGCAAGAGACAGAACGGATTGCTCAACGCCACCGCCCCTTTCTGCGGCGACTGCGTGTAGTAAGCCACATTGCTGATGGTCACCGGGCGAGCCTTCCACTCCGTGGAGCCGCGCACCCCCGCCACCCACAGCAGGAAAGAGACCGCCAGAATCAAAGTATTTGTCACGTAATACGCTATAGGATTGGCAATTTCCGTAGGATGATATTTTATTTTCTTATAAACATAAACAAGAAAAAAAATCAACAACGCCGCCAACAGCACCACATACCAGTTTTCCCCCATCGACTTGAAGAGAATACCAAACGTATTGTCGTTCTCCTCAAAAAAGTGCATCTCCTCTAATGTAATCCGCTTAAAAGCATAACGATAGTATATCACATCAGCCAGATTCAGGATGACTATGCCGATGGAATTCGTAATCGTATAAAGCCAGAAGAGCATCCGCTGGTAGCCTTTGGTGCCACGCACACGCAACGGCAGCAGGGAGAGCATGATGAACGGCGCATTCAGATACAAAATTGAAATCGTGGAGAACTTCAGGGAACCCCAAAAGAGCATCGGAAGCTCGACGCCCAAGAGATCGCCGATTACCGGACGATTATAAAAGTAAAAAAGGATCTGGGTGATGAGAATACAAATATATAATGGTAAAATCCTCATTACCAAGACCGTAAAATCATTCTTCCAGAGTTTTTTCATAAATGCGGATTGAGGATGCAAAAGTAATCTTTTTTTGTATTTTTGCGTTCTCAATCATTGTACCCATGCCGAAAAAGCGCATTTTATTCATTGTCAATCCCATTTCAGGGCACAAGGCCAAGCAGAACTTTCCAGACCGCGTAGCCCGTTGTCTGGATTCCGCCGATTTCGATTACGAAATCGTCTTCACCGCACACGCGGGCCATGCCACAGAACTGGCGGAGGAGGCCGTAGGACGCTATGACATCGTGGCGGCGGTGGGTGGCGACGGCACCATCAACGAGGTGGCCCGGAGCCTCATCGGCACAGAGACGGCGCTGGCGGTCATCCCTTACGGGTCTGGCAACGGCCTCGCCCGAAGCCTGCACCTCCCGCTGCGGACGGACAAAGCCCTTACACTCCTGCAAAATGGTGAGATACAACGCATTGACACCGCCACCATCAACGGAACACCCTACATCAGCGTGGCCGGCATCGGGTTGGACGCACAGACCGCCTACGACTTCTCCCGCGACCCGCGCCGGGGCTTCCTACCCTACTCGCAATACGCGCTGGCCAACTACCTCCACTTCAAGGAGGAACGCTATACGCTCATCTTCGACGGGCAGACAACTCTGGAGTGCAGCCCCTTGCTCATCACCTTCGCCAACGCCAACCAATTCGGCTACCACGCCATCATTGCCCCGCAGGCATCCCTGCAGGACGGCCTCATCGACATCTGCATCCTCAACCGCCCCACCCTGCTGCAGGCTCCCGACACCGCCCTGAAGATGATGGCCGGACGACTGGACCATTCCCGCTATTTTACGGAAATCAAAGCCCAACACATCCAGGTGAAACGTTCCCAAGAGGGCGTTGTCAACATCGACGGCGAACCCGTGATGATGCCCGCCACCCTTGACATACGGATTGTGCCGGGGAGTTTGAAAATTCTAATTCCCACGCTAAACACATAAATTTCAAATATAACCGCATGTAGAGACGCGCCATGGCACGTCTCTACGAATATTATTCCGAGAAAAAAAAAAACGAGCTACGACTGTTTCCTATAGGCCACGTCGAAGTCGGTGCGGGCCAGCAGCGAGCGGCCGAGGGTGACCTCGTCGGCGTATTCGAGCTCTTCCCCCACTCCAATGCCGCGGGCGATGGTCGAAATCTTCGGGACCTTTTCTTTCACATTCTTGTAAATGAAGAAGTTGGTAGTGTCGCCTTCCACGGTAGCCGGCAGAGCCAGGATCAGCTCCTTCACCGCGCCCATCTCCACCCGCGCAAACAATTCCTGCAGACGCAGCTGGTGGATGCCGATGCCGTCCATGGGCGAGATGACACCGCCCAGCACATGATACAAGCCGCTGTATTGGTTCGTGTTCTCGATGGCAATCACATCACGGATGTCCTGCACCACGCAGATGGTGGCCTCGTCGCGCTTGGGATTCGCGCAGATGTCGCACACCTCGCTGTCGGAGATGTTGTAGCACTTGCGGCAGAGGCACACATCGGTCTTCAGACGGTTGATGCGGTCGGTGAGCTGGCCCACCTCCTCCGCATCGGTCTTCAACAGATGGAGGGCCAGACGCAGGGCCGTGCGCCGCCCGATGCCGGGAAGCTTGGCAATCTCATTGACGGCATTTTCCAGATTCTTAGAGTAAACGGAGAGCATATCGGCAAATGGTTTGAGCGGCAAAAGTACAAAATAAATCCTTTTATCCAAATTAATTCGTATTTTTGCCGCGCCAAAATGCAAACAATGAAATCATACATAATTCTATTCCTCGGTTTCATCCTGGTCACCTTTGCCGGATGCCGACAAGATTATCCCAACACCTTCGAAGGGCGTGCGTTAGGCACGATTTACCACATCACCTACATGGGTGCGGATGACCCGGACATGCCCGCCCGCGTGGACTCCGTGCTCCAAGTGGTCAACGCCACCTTCTCGGTCTTCGATACGAATTCGCTGCTGTCTCGCATCAACCGCGGTGAAGATCTTGCGCCAGATGCCGACCTGCAGCACATCATCCAAAAGGCACTCTCCGTCTCGGAGCTGACGAACGGGGCCTTCGACTGCACCTGCCAGCCCCTCATCGAACTTTGGGGCTTCGGACGGGAAAAGACAACGACCTCCCCCAGTCCGGAAGTTGTCGATTCTGTGCGGCAGTTCGTGAACTATCGGCTGATCGGGTTGGAGGGCGACCGCCTCGTTAAGCGGGACCCGCACGTGCAGCTGAACTTCAATGCCATCGCTAAGGGATTCGCCGTGGACAAGGTGGCAGCATTGTTCAAGCATCTGGGATACAAGGACTTCATCGTGGAGATTGGCGGTGAGGTGGTGGCCTCAGGACACAAGAACGGGAAACCCTGGAAAGTGGGCATCCAGATTCCGACAGAGAGCGCGGACGGCCCAGTGGAGAGCAGCCAACAATTCGAGCTGTCCGACAGAGCGGTAGCCACCTCAGGCAATTACCGCAACTACCGCGAACGCGACGGCGTGCGCTACACCCACATCCTCAATCCGGCGACGGGACGACCGGAAGAGACCAACCTGCTCAGCGTCACGGTCATCGCCCCCGACTGCACCACCGCCGATGCCTTCGCAACCGCCTTCATGGTGCTCGGTCGCGACCGTTCCACCCAAATCCTACACAACCACCCCGAACTGGAAGCGTGGTTCATTTACGATGAAAACGGCAAATACAAAACCGATCACATCAAACCATAAAAAACAAAAATTATTTTACTAATCTATTATTTTACAACATCTTACTAAAATTATTTAATCTATTACTACAAACTAAAAAAATGGAAGATTTATCAAAAAAAATAATCGACGCCCTCATGCAGGGCAAGAATGAAAAGCTCAATTACAAACAGATTGCCGCCAAGGTTGGGGTATATGACAAGAAGGGGCGCGAGAAGGTCAAGGAACATATCGACCGGCTGATTGAGGCCAAGCTGCTGCTCAAGGCCGGGCGCGGCAAATACCGCCTCAACTACAAGCAGTTGAAAGGCAAAGAAAGTGGACGCAACATCATAACGGGCAAGATTGAGATGAAACGCAGCGGCATGGCCTTCGTCATCCCGCAATACGACCGCAACGAAACCCACGACGAGTCTTTGGAAGAGGACATATTCATTGCCGACGGCAATCTGGGCAACGCCCTCGACCGCGACATCGTGCGCGTATCCTTATTTCCATCCCGGAAGGGCAAACGTCGTGAGGGACAAGTGGTTGAGGTTGTCCAACGGAGCAAACGCCAACTGGTGGGCACCATCCAGGTGAAGAAGGGTGTGGCCTATTTCATTCCCGACAACGCCTTCTTCCGTCGCGACATCATCATCCCGGGCCGCTTACTGAAAAAGGCCAAGAGCGGCGACAAGGTGGTGGTGATCATCGTGGACTGGCCGGCGGGCACGCGCAGTCCGCTGGGTGAGGTCATCCACGTGCTGGGCAAGCCCGGCAACAACAACGTGGAGATGCTGGCCATCCTGGCCGAGAACGACTTCCCGCTCACCTTCCCCAAGAAAGTCGAGGAGGAAGCCGCCGCGATCCCCACGCAAATCCCGGAAAAAGAGATCCTGCGTCGGCGGGACTTCCGCGCTGCCACCACCTTCACCATCGACCCTGCAGATGCCAAGGACTTTGACGACGCGCTTTCGTTTGAGGTGCTCGACAACGGGCTGTACCGCGTGGGCATCCACATTGCGGACGTGTCGTATTACGTGCGCCCGGGCACGGCACTGGACGCCGAAGCCTACGACCGCGCCACCTCCGTCTATCTGGTGGACCGCACCATCCCAATGCTGCCGGAGGCCTTGTCCAACAACCTCTGCTCGCTCAACCCTGGTGCAGACAAGCTCTGCTACAGCGCAGTGTTCGACCTTGACGACCAAGCCAAGGTCCACAAAGAGTGGTTCGGGCACACCGTCATCAACTCCAACCGCCGATTCAATTACGAAGAGGCGCAGGAAATCATCGAGACCAAGAATGGCGATTTGTCGGATATCATTATAAAACTCAATGACTTGGCATCTATCATGCGGAAGCAGCGTTTCGATAATAATGCCATCAACTTCGAGACAGAAGAGGTTAAATTTAAGCTGGACGAGAACAGCCATCCCATCGGCGTATATCTGAAAGTACAGAAGGAAGCCAACTGGCTGATTGAGGAGTTTATGTTGCTGGCTAACAAACGGGTAGCTGAGAAGATCGGGCGCAAGCGTCTGACAGGGAAAACACCCAACACATTCGTCTATCGTATCCACGACAAACCTCTGGATGAGAAGCTGAACACCTTCAAGACCTTCGTCAAGAAGCTGGGATTCGATCTGAAGACCACCTCCACGAAGGCGTTCCGCGGTTCGCTGAACCAGATGCTGGCTGACGAAAAGGGGAAAGGCGACTACGACATGCTGAGCAAGCTCTCGATCCGCATCATGGCGAGAGCCTGCTACTCCACGGAGAACATCGGACACTACGGGCTGGCTTTCCCCTACTACACCCATTTCACCTCCCCCATCCGCCGTTATCCCGACCTGATGGTGCATCGTTTATTAGACCATTATTTAGCTAATAAAGAAAGTGTTAACAAAGACCAATTCGAGGAATACTGCAAGCACTGTTCGCAAATGGAGCAGCAGGCCACACAAGCCGAACGCGACTCCGTGAAGTACAAGCAGGCCGAATATTTGGTGGACAAAATCGGACAAGTGTTCGACGCGACTGTCTCTGGCATCTCCAAATGGGGCGTCTATGCGGAATTGGTGGAATCGAAATGCGAGGGCATGATTCCCATGCGCAGCTTCGATGACGATTTCTATTACATTGACGAAGAAAACTATACGCTGGTTGGTCTGCACCACGGACACTCGCTCCGCTTCGGCGACAGCATCAAGGTGCGCGTCGTGGCGGTGGACATGATCAAACGGCAGATGGACTTTGAAATCGTACGGTAGTAACTACTGACCCCTGTTCACTCCCTTATCGGGCTCGTTCACTGCTATACGGCACAATGTCCACACCCACAAAATCTTTTTGGAGAAATTTGAAATAGCCGCAAACGGCGATCATGGCCGCGTTGTCGGTGGTGAGGTCAAGCGTGGGCAGGAATACATTCTTGCGGTAGCGACGGGCAAGGTCGGTAGCCGCATCGCGCAAGCCGGAGTTGGCCGACACGCCGCCCGCCAACACAAGATCCTGACAGTTAGTCTGTTTCAAAGCCTTCACCAATTTGTCGGTCAAGGACTTGATAATCGCATACTGGATGGATGCGCATAAATCGTGGATATTCTCCTCAATAAAATTCGGATTCTCCTTCAAATTATCCCGGACAAAATAGAGGAACGATGTCTTCAGTCCGCTGAAACTGTAATCAAGGCCCGGCAGATGTGAGACGGCAAACTGGAAGCGTCGCGGATTACCCTCTTTTGCATAGCGGTCGATAACGGGACCGCCCGGATAGGGCAATCCGAGGATTTTGGCTGCCTTGTCGAAGGCTTCGCCCGCCGCATCATCGATGGTACCGCCGATGCGTTGCATGTCGAAGTAGTCGTTCACCTGCAGCAGCAGCGTGTGTCCGCCGGACACGGTGAGGCAGAGGAACGGGAATGCGGGTACGGGCTTGGTTTCATCCTTTTTTTGCAAAAAATTCGCCAACACATGGGCCTGCAGGTGGTCCACCTGTATCAAGGGGATGTCCAGCGAGTAGGCCATAGCCTTTGCAAAGGAGCTTCCCACCAGCAACGAACCCAGCAATCCGGGGCCGTTTGTGAAAGCGATGGCGGATAACTGATTTTTGTTTATCTTTGCGCGCTTTAATGCCGTGTCAATCACGGGAATGATATTTTGCTGATGCGCACGCGACGCCAGCTCCGGCACAACGCCACCGTATTCAGCGTGAACCTTCTGACTGGCAATGACATTGGACAAAATCGTCGTATCTTCTATGACGGCGGCGGAAGTGTCGTCACACGAGGATTCGATACCAAGAATATAAACGGACATAACCTTAAAATTGTGGGCGGCAAAATTAGTAAAAAAATCGGGAAGATAATCCTCTGGGTGCTCGTGGGCTTCATCGCCCTCGACCTCCTCATCGTGGGATTGCTCTTCGTGCCCGCCATCCAGACCTTTGCCGTCAACAAGCTCACCCAGTCCATCTCCGAGAAATGGGGGTCGGAGATCTCCATGAAAGACGTCCATGTAACCCCCACCCTGCAACTCGTGGCCCACGACTTCCGCATCCACGACGCACACCACAACGACATGATCTATGTGGGGACCGTAAAGGGGCGGCTCAATTCGTTCTCCATCAAGCCGTTGAAACTAAAATTCGGGAAAGTGCATCTTGACAAGGCTAATGTTGTCATCCGCCAGTATGCGGGTGAGGATGCGGTTAACATCGCCATTTGGGCGAAAAAATTCCCCCATCACGAGGACCCGAAGCTTTTCCTGCTGACGGCCAAGAACCTCATTCTCTCCAACTCACGCTTCGTACTGATAAACGACGACAAACGGGTAGTGTACAACACTGAAGGGCATCCGGACATCGACTACGGCTATTTTGAGTTGGACAATATCAACTGGAATGCGGACGATTTCAAAGTGAGGAGTATGAAATTCACTCAAGTGGCTGCCAATTTCAATCATTTAGCATTCACACAATACAGCGGCTTTGAGATGCTGGATGGCAGCGGTGATTTCTCCATTTGTGACACGGCATTAGTTTTCAACAAATTACACATCAGAACGCCCAACAGCAACGCCAATCTTGATTTGCGTTTCAGCTATTGTGAATGGGGTCAGCTCGGTGATTTCATCGATTCGGTACGGATCACGTCAGACCTCCGGCCCACCCGTTTGGCCATGCAGGATGTGGCCGCATTCGCACCCGCCATCAAGGGCATGGATGAGACCTTCCTCCTAAAGGCCGATCGCGTGCAAGGAACGGTTAATGACTTCAGCATCATCGGATTAAATGCCGGATGGGGTTTGTTCACGCGCCTGCGGGGAGATGTTGCCCTGCGGAACATCACCGACTTCCGCCACGCGCATTTCAACCTGCAGCTGGACTCATCCACCGTCAGCGTGCCGGAGTTAGCCAACTTCACCATTCCTGGGGGACGCACGCTGCCCATCCCCAAGACCGTGTCAAAGATGGGTAACACCAAGCTGAAGCTTGCCTTCACGGGCACCACCTCCAACTTCGATGCCGAGACGGCGCTGGCCTGTGCGTTGGGGTCTGCAGATGTCGTCTTCTCCTCCCTTGTGGACCGCGACGGCAGCACACATCTGACAGGTAAAGTGATGTCGCCGGACCTGAATCTGGCCGCCCTCACAGGAAACCACAACCTCCTTGGAATGAGCAGCTTCTCAGCCGATATAGAAGGAGACATGGCCTCTTCCGGATTGGATGCGGAGAACCTCAAGACGCTGACCGCCCATTTGGACGGGACCATCCAACGGCTGGATCTTTACCACTATCCCCTTCGGAATGTGAACGTCTCCGCCGACTATCAGAACCGTTTGTACAACGGATCTGTAGAAATCCATGACCCGCTTCTGAAGGGCAACATTCTCGGCCAGTTCGACATCACAGAGAAGCTCCCCACCCTGCAGGGGAACATCTCGCTGGAGCAGTTCGACATCAGCCGCGTGGCCGACCGGCTTCCGACCGTGGATTCCGCTAGTGCCAAAGGCATACAAAAAGCCATTTACCTTGCCCAACAGAGCGAAGATGTACAGCTGGCATTCGACAACTTTATGATTGCCTTCAAGGGCAATTGTCTGGACAACCTGAACGGATATTTAGGGTGTGACAACATCCGGTATCAGAACGATCAGGGGGAGATGTCAAACAAGCGCCTCCGTCTGACGGCCATCAACAGGGAAGACTTCCACAAATTCATCCTCAGTTCCAGTATGGTGAACGCCACTTTGGAGAGTTCGTACCCGACCGCCACCATGCTGGATTCGCTAAAAACATTGGCCTTCAACTATTTCCCTGATCTTTTAAAAAATTCCGGCAAAAAAAGGGAGGAATCGGGTGTTGAAAATCCGACCCATTACAGTCGGCAGGATGGCTACATCAAGGCGCACGTCGCCACCTACAACACCTACAATCTGGTCCGGCTGTTTAATCCCGACATCTTTATTGCGCCCAACTGCAATTTGGATGTGGAGATCAGTTCTTCTGCCAACGACGATGTGATTTCCGCTTCCGTGCCCTTCATCGGCATACGACGTAAGGTAGCCGTTTATAATCTTACGGTCAACGGCAGCAGTGAAGACCACAGGACCTTGGATTTGAACTTCAAATCCGACTCCGTTATCGCTATTCTGACAAACACACGGATTCCATTCGACAATATTTCCCTTGGCACACGCACACAGGACGACACCATTCGCTACGACCTCCGCTGGCAGAACCGTTTCAACAGCAAAACCACGCCTAACTCCCAGATGGCTGGTATGGTCAGCCTGGATGATTTGAAGGACATAGCCGTCAACATTTCCGAATCCGGCATTTACATCAACGACCACCGTTGGGGATTCATTGATAACAACTCCGTGCGCATCCAACCGGACGGTATTCTTATCCAAAACCTCGTCTTCACCGACGACCAAACCCGAGGCATCAGCGCCGACGGTTTATTCTCCAAGAAAAAGAACGGCGAGCTGAAGCTGAAAGTCAACGACATGAACGTGTCGATGGTGAATTCTGTGGTCAACAACATGGAATTTGACGGGCTGTTGTCCGCCGACTTCACCGTCCTGAACCGCGACAAGAAGATGATAACATTCGGCAAAGCCTTAATCAGTGATTTCAAGTTCAATCAGGACTCCATCGGCGATGTGTTTGCCTTGGCCGCCTTGGACACCGTGGGACAAATCATCTTCACCGGCGGAATCTTCCAAGAAAGCAAACCTCTGATGGCCAAGGACCTTGCCTCTTTCGATGTGCGGCAATTCATACAGGCGCAGGACAAGACCGCCGAAATCCGAGGGCATTATTATCCTGAAAAAAAGGATTTGGCCATCCATACCAGCTTCGACTCCCTCAGTGCCGGATTCCTCACCCCGTTCCTCTCCAGCTTCAGCAATTACATCAATGGGAAAGCCTCCGGCAAGCTCTCCTTCTACTCCACCCCGAAAGCCTCCTACTTTGACGGCACAGTCCACGTGGTGGACGCCAACATGGACATCTCGTCCATCGGCACCAACTATAACGTCAAGGATCAGGACATCGGATTCGACGCCAAGGGCATCCACTTCGACAACATGCGCATCACCGACCGTGACGGCAACGTGGCCTACATGAACGGGCACATCCACCACAACTTCTTCCGCGACATGACCCTGGACCTGAACATCCGGACAAACCGGCTTCAAGTTCTGAACACGCCGAAGGATGCCACCTCCATCTTTTACGGCACCGGCTATGCTTCCGGTATCGTGAACATCACAGGCGATGGTGAGAAAATCCTCATCAAAGGGGACAATTTGCAGACTCTGACCGGCACCAAGATCACCTTACAGGTGAGTTCCGCCAACTCGGCATCCCAGTCCGACATCATCCAGTTCAAGCCGAAGGCCTCCGACAAGAACGAAGACTTGTCATCCACCATCATAGAATCAGACTCAAAGACCAACATCCTGTTGGATTTCACGTTTGATGTGAAGAACGATGCCAATATCGTCCTGATTCTGGAATCCATCGGCGGCACCATGAACGCCCGTGCCGACGGACTTTTCCAGTTAACCTACGACATGCAGCAGAACGACTTAGGGCTTTACGGCAACCTGTCGCTCCATTCCGGCGACTTCAAAATCGCCTTGTACAACCTGCTCAACTCGCGTCTGACCTTGGTACCGGGCGGCACCATCCACTTCGACGGTCCGCTGGAGGATATGGTCGTCAACATCAGTGCATTCAAGACATCCAAGACCTCCCTCACCAACATCATCCCGGAGGGCTATTCCGGCAATGCCGTTCCCGTCAACGCCTATATGCATCTGAACGGTCCTATCATGAAGCAGTTGGAACCTACATTCAGCTTCGAGCTCCCCAACAGCAGCGAAGAGTTCCGCAACCTGTTTTATACGGCCATCGACACATCCAACAAGGAGAACACCACCAAGCAGTTCGCCTATTTTCTAATCACCAACAACTTCATGGCATCGGATCTGTTCTCCGGAAACGGCAGCGGATTCCAAATCACCAACCTGTTCCGTAACATGGTCAACAACATGCTGAGTTCCATCATGGAGAATCAAAAAGGCTCCTTCGGCATCACCTACAATCAGGAAACGGAGACGAGTGCCGCCGAATACGGATTGACCGCCAACGCCAGTCTGCTCAAGGACCGCATGACCATCGAGACCAGTATCGGCTACTATGACGACGCCACCCGCTCGGCCGCCAACAACATGTACGGCGACCTTATGCTGCAGTACAGTCTCAACAAGACCGGCACATGGAAAGTGAAAGCCTACACCAACATCGGCGAGCGCAACGAAGACCTCTACATGCATGACAACCAGATCAACTATGTGGCAGGTGTGGCATTGGCTTTCAAGCAGGATTTCAACAGCAAACGCAAACAAAAGGGCACTGCCAAGAAACCCAAACAGGGAAAAGAAACCGTCGAGAAATCAAAACAAGGCAAGAAGAATGAACAGCACAAATAGTTTCATCCCCATAACTTTAATGGCCGCGATGGCCGGCCCTTCCGCATGACCCTCGGGAATTGCACATTATTTCGTATTTTTGCACCCATTTTAAAACCCTAATATACATTATGACTGAAAAAGTGAAGCAGGAACCTGAATTATCCGAAAAAGAGACTATAAATCAAGATATTAAAAAACAAGACACCCCTAAAGGGAAACCCAAGGAGAAAGTCAATCTGGAGGACAAAGACCATGCGCCCGTGGAAGATTGGGAGCAATATCTGGACATGGACATCCGCACCGGGCTCTCCCCCGAGTCCAAGAAAATCTCCGAGAACATCTTCCTGACGAGGGGTCTGAACAACATTCCGGAGCCGGAGAAGGTGAACTGCCGGCAGTACAACTACAACAGCTGCAAGCTGCCCTCCTACGACTGGATTTCCAAATTGGACATTTCGCTGGACTACATTGAGTTTCCCATCGCCGAGGTGCGGTTCAAGAACAGCCATAAGGATTTCTTCCTGCTACCGCCCGACGGTGTCTTCAAAGTGGGGGATATTGTGGCGGTGGAGGCCAATCCCGGCCACGACATCGGCATCATCTCCATGTTAGGCCTGCAGGTGAAACGACAGATGGAGCACAAACATGTGAAGGCTTCTGATGTGGTGAAAAAGCTCTACCGCACGGCACGTTACGCCGACATTGAGGAATGGATTGCCACCGTTGGGCTGGAGAACGAGACCATGTTGAAATCGCGTTACACGGCTTGGGACCTTAATTTGAAGATGAAAGTCAATGATGTGGAGTACCAGGGCGACGGCACGAAGGCCATCTTCTACTACTCTGCCGAGGAGCGTGTGGACTTCCGCGAGCTCATCAAGATTCTGGCCGAGCAGTTCCACATCCGCATCGAGATGCGCCAGATCGGCGTGCGTCAGGAGGCGGCCCGCTTGGGCGGACTTGGTTCCTGCGGGCGCGAGCTCTGCTGCTCCTCCTGGCTGACCAACTTCCAGTCCGTCTCCACGAGCACCGCACGCACACAGCAGCTCTCCCTCAATCCTCAGAAGCTGGCCGGCATGTGCGGCAAGCTCAAATGCTGCCTGAACTTCGAACAAGACACCTATATTCAGGAACTGAAAGAATTCCCACAGCCCAACGTACAACTCAAGACAAAAAAAGGTAGAGGTATTTACAACAAAATAGACATCTTCAAGAAAATCGTCTGGTATTCCTATTCCAACGATGCGTCCACCATCTTCGCCTTACCCTTGGACAAGGTGAAGATGATCATCAAAATGAACAACGAAGGGAAAGTTCCGGAAACGCTGGAAGAGTTTGCCCTGGTCAACCAGAAGAAAGTGGAAGAGGGCAACAACATCAGCATGGACGAACTCAAACACATCGCAGACTCATAGTCCCCCACCCTTTTCAATTTCGGCCTTATGAGAAGAACCTTTTTCGCCATCATCGTGCTGCTAATATGCTTTTCGGGCTGCCATAGCCGTTATTACAGCAACATCCAAGCCATCCCCAACGAAAAATGGGATGTAAAGAAACCGTTGGTCTTCAAAGTAGATATCACAGACTCGATGGCATATTATAATATGTATATTCATCTTCGGAACACCACGGACTTTGAGACGCAGAATTTCTATGTCTTCATGAAGACAAAATACCCGGACGGGCACAGCGAGCAGGACACGCTTGGCTTCATCGTATGCGACAAGTTCGGCAAATGGACCGGCAAGGGCCAGGGACGCATCAAGGACAACATGTTCCTGTTCCAGCCCAAGATCCGTTTTCCCCGCACAGGAACTTACACCTTTACGGTCACACAAGGTATGCGCACCGACAAGGTGAAAGGTATCAGCGACTTCGGCATTACGCTGGAGAATTGCAAATAAAGTTTCTTATTAACAACAGGTACCCTAAAAATCACAGCCCCGCCTCATAATCTTCCACCAAACGGTCGAACGGCATGTTGGGTGTGAGGGGGTATGCCTGATGTCCGCGCACAAGATAGAGTTTTCCCCTATAATGGACAATCTTAACATTTTGGGCTGACATACCCTTCACTTTCAATATGTTACCCGTAAGCTGGTATGAGAGTTTATTGCGCACAGGCGTTTCCCACTGCTGGAATTGGATTTCCGCAGGCGCATTCTCGGGAACCGGAATCTCCTTTTTATTGTTATCCAGATACTGAATCTTCAGCATCTGGCGGGCAATCATCTTTTCAGTTACCACCACCTCATCGTCATCAGCGTCAGCCAGCCCATCCTCATCCAGATAGAGGTCCTGCGAGGAATCGTCTGCGAAGGCCGTGTCCACCCGCGCCGTGTCGGCAACCGCATGGTACAATTGTTCTTCCGGGGCTGTCTCATGCCGATGGACAACATATTTGACCACTGTGTCTGCTCCTTTCCCGCTTGGTTGAGGCGTAAGCACGCGCACTTCCGTAGGGCGCCGGTAATCCAGCCAGTCCGTAATGAACATGGTGAGCAAGGCCCCGAGGAGGATGCCGAAAATGATTCCGATGAGGAACAGAACCTTCTTTTTCGGTCCGGAAGAGGGTGTTGGCGTGATATCAGGCGTGTCCATGTTTAAAATTTGAAAGTGCAAAAGTACAAAAATTTCACTATTTTTGCGCCCGATAAAAAAAGAACACACTATGGGCATAGCTACTCAAATATTAGGCCTGATTGCCAGCCTCTCATTCCTCATAATCACCCATGAGTTAGGGCATTTCACCTTCGCCAAGATTTTCAAAACGCGGGTGGACCAGTTCTATCTCTTCTTCAACCCCGGCTTTTCCATTGTCCGGATGAAGAAATTCGACGGCAAGATGCATTTCAGCTTCTTCTCCGGTCGCGCCCCCAAAGAGTGGGCCGACCATCCGGAGAACACCGAATGGGGGTTGGGCTGGCTGCCGCTGGGTGGTTTCTGCGCCATCAACGGCATGGTGGACGAGAACACGAAGGCCTCCGACCTTAGCGAAGAGGTCCACGAATGGGAGTTCCGCGCCAAACCGGCCTGGCAGCGCTTCTTCATCATCATCGGAGGCGTGCTGGTCAACTTCCTGTCAGCCATCATCATCTACATCGCCATCTGCTTCACCTGGGGACGCGAGTACATCCCCTTGGAGAATGCCCGCTACGGTCTTGAGTTCTCACAAGAGATGCTGGATGCCGGATTCCAAAACGGCGACTATATCCTCTTCATCGACAGCATTCACCCGCAAACCCTGGGCGACTTCAGCAACGACCTGCTTCTGGACGACGTGAAAACGGTAACCGTGTTGCGCGACGGTCAGCCCGTGGTAATCAACATCCCCAAGACATTGGCCCGCAAGGTGGTAGGTGCCAGCAAGCAAGGCGAACCCTTCTGCAACTACCGTTTCCCGTTCGTCATCGACAGCGTGCTGAATGGCACCCCAGCGGCACAAGCCGGGCTCCACAAGGGCGACAGCCTCGTGGGCGTGAACGACACCGCCCTGTTCTGTTTCTTCGACTTCAAAAAACTGTTTCTCAACAGCAAAAACGAAGAGATTCAGCTCCATTTCTACCGAGACGGCAACCTGATGCAAGCCACCGTGTGTCTGGATTCCATGGGGACCATCGGTGTGGCTCCAAAACAGCCTTACCAGTTCTTCGGCACCGTGAAAGAAGAGTACGGCTTCTTCCAGTCCATTCCCAAGGGCATTGTCATGGGCTTCCAAACCCTCGGCGACTACGTCAAGCAGTTCAAGATTGTCTTCACCAAGGAGGGTGCCACCCAATTGGGCAGTTTCCTCACCATCGGCAGTATCTTCCCGAAAGTGTGGGACTGGGCCCGCTTCTGGAATATGACCGCCCTGCTGGGCATCATCCTCGCCTTCATGAACATCATCCCCATCCCCGGACTGGACGGCGGATACATCCTATTCATCCTCATTGAGATGATCACCGGCAAGAAGCCCAGCGACAAGTTCCTCGGCATCGCCAACACCATCGGGTTCGCATTCCTTATCGTTCTCATGGTCTATGCGTTAGGACTTGATTTCAGACGATTCTTCTTCAAATAAAGAATGTTATTCAATTCGATTGAATTTCTTATTTTCTTCCCGATAGTAACAATCCTGTTCTATCTTCTGCCATCTCGTTACCGATGGATAATGCTGTTGGGTGCGAGCTGCTTCTTCTATATGTGGTTCATTCCCAAATACATCCTCATCCTGCTCATCACCATCGCCATTGATTATACAGCCGGTATTCTCATCGAACGATGGGCCGATGATGCGTCCAAGAAAAAGGCTTGCCTCATCATCAGCATCATCTCCACCTGTTCCGTACTGTTCATCTTCAAATACCTGAATTTCTGCAGTGCCAACTATGTGGCGTTGGCGCAACATTTCGGCTGGTCGAATCCGGGGAAAGTGCTCCAGATAGCCCTGCCCATCGGCCTGTCGTTCCATACGTTCCAGAGTCTGAGCTATGTGATCGAAGTCTATCGCGGCACGCAGAAGGCCGAGCATCATTTCGGCTACTACTCCCTCTACGTGATGTTCTACCCCCAGCTGGTCACCGGTCCCATCGAGCGTCCGCAGAACCTGCTCCGCCAGCTGCATGAGGATAAAGCCCTGCAATACGACAACATCGCCAACGGCTTGCGCCTCATCCTTTTCGGGCTCTTCCTGAAAATGGTCGTGGCCGACAACTTAGGGCAATATGTGGATCAGGTGTATGCCAACCCGGCGGATTTCAACACCATGGACATCTCCCTCGCCATGCTTTTCTACTCGTTCCAGATTTACGGCGATTTCTTCGGATACTCCACCATCGCCTTAGGTTGTGCCCTCTGCATGGGATTCACCCTGATTGACAACTTCAAGGCACCCTATCAGGCGGGCAGCATCCAAGAGTTCTGGCGGCGTTGGCACATCTCGCTCTCCACATGGTTCCGCGACTACCTGTACATACCCTTGGGAGGTAACCGTGTAGCTGTGCCGCGCTGGGCACTCAACACGCTCATTGTCTTCACCGTATGCGGCATCTGGCACGGGTCCAACTGGACCTTCATGATCTGGGGCTTCGCCTACGGACTGCTGTTGGTTTTGGAACGTGGTCTCCGTAACATCCATGTTTTTGACAAGATTGAAAATCCCACCGGAAAAACTGTCATCAGCTTGCTCAACATCGGCAAGACGTTCCTTATCGTCACCCTGCTGTGGAGCATCTTCCGCGCCACCTCCTTCGCCAACCTCCATGACCTCTTCGCCGCATGGACGCACAACGGCTCGCTGCCGCACCAACTACACGTTGACGCCGTCACTTGGATAGCTTTGGGCTCCTTCATCATCCTGGACCTTATCCTCAAACAGCAACGCTTTGACCATTGGTGCGGGCGACTCAACCCATATCTGCGCTGGGCCATCTACGGCGGTATGATCTTCGCTGTCATCGCCCTCTCATCGGTACAACATTATCCATTCATCTATTTCCAATTCTAATGACCGACGAGACCCGACATATCATCCTCAAAATCGCAAAGAAGCTCCTCTTGCTGTTGCTTTTGTTAGTGGCAATGGACCTTGTCTATCGGTTCACCCTCTACCCTCGTGACCTTGAACGCTACTGCTCGCTGCTGGAGTTTCCGCAAGTCCCCATACGCGACACCGCCGACATTATCTACCTTGGAGAATCCTCCGAATTCTCCTGCAGTCCCACTGACACAGACCGCCACTCCATTGGCACTATGATCGGGGAAATGATACCAGGGCATAAGATGGGGTGCATCTCCAAGGGGGCCGTCTATGCCGCCATATATTACGACATCCTGCGCAACATACCCCGCGAAAATCCTGTAAAGACCGTCATCGTAACCGTCAACATGCGCTCGTTCAGCAGCGAATGGATCTATTCCAATTTAGAGCAAGCCCTTCAAAAGGAGCAGATTCTGATGAAGAAGGCGCCAGCACTTTATAAACGTATGCTTTTGGCTTTCAAGGCATACGTCCATTGGTCGGAGACTGAACGGAGCAAGATAGTGCGAAAGGGTCTGCGACGACAGACTTTCACGTTTCCTCACCCTTTCCCGTATTATAACGCCAACGAATGGGACCGTGCCATCAGCAGTCAGTATCGTCTGTTCAATGGGCAACAGGCATCCCAAGACACCATCGAGCTGACGTGCCACTACATCAAATGCTTCGCCTACCAGCTGGACGACAAGAACCCTCGGATCAAGGACTTTGACAAAATCGCACGGCTGTGCCAGCGGCGGGGTTGGACTTTGGTTTTCAACATCCTGGCCGACAACATGGACCAAATCAAGACCTTGGCCGGACCAGATTTGGAGTACTTGATGCAGGAAAACGCCCAGTACATCATCCAACGGTATGAGCCAATGGGGGTGATCGTTGTAAACAACCAATATTCCGTGCGCGAGGAGGACTTCTTTGAAACGTTCGTCACCGAGCACTACAACCAGCGAGGAAGAAGAAACATAGCGGAAAAGGTGGCGGAGAAATTGAACGATCACTATTCTCAAGTCATTAATCACTAATCACAAAATATAGTTATGAACAATTTAAAGCAAGAAATTGAGACATTAAAGAAAGAAAAGAACGCCATCATCCTGGCACATTACTACACCCTGCCGGAAGTGCAGGAGGTGGCCGACTTCGTGGGCGACAGTCTGGGACTGGCGCGCAAGGCTGCCGAAACGGACGCCGACATCATCCTCTTTGCCGGCGTGCATTTCATGGCCGAGACCGCCAAGATCCTCAACCCCACCAAGAAGGTGCTGGTGCCCGACATGAGCGCGGGCTGCTCATTAGCAGACAGCTGCAAGGCGGAGAAATTAGCGGAATACAAGGCCAAACACCCGGGCTACAAGGTGCTGTCATACGTTAACTGCAGTGCAGCGGTGAAGGCCCTCTCCGATCTCATCGTCACCTCCGGCAACGCGCTGAAGTTGGTGAACCAGCTGCCCGAAGACGAGAAGATCATCTTCGTGCCCGACGGCAACTTGGGCGACTACATCAACCGGATGACGGGACGCGAGATGCTGTTATGGGACGGCGCATGCTGCGTACACGACCATTACGAGGTGGAGCAGTTGGAGAAGATGAAGGCCGAGCATCCCGAGGCGTTGGTGGTGGCGCACCCCGAATGTCGCCGCGAAATGCTGGAGCAGGTCGATTTCATCGGCTCCACCGCCGCCATGCTCAACTTCATTGGCGAAAGCGAAGTCAAGGAGTTCATCGTAGTGACCGAGAGTGGCATCCTGTACGAGATGCAGCGCCGCAATCCCGACAAGATATTATACACCCTCTACCCCGGCCAACCGGAACGCGACTGCGTGAACATGAAGAAGAACAACTTGGAGAACATTTATAACGCCCTGCTCACCGAACAGCCCGAGCTGCTGATGGACGAGGAACTACGCAAACAGGCACTGGTGCCGATACAGCGGATGTTGGAGATGAGTTAATATAATTAATAATTAATAATTAATAATTAATAATTAATAATTGATAATTGTTCTTGAACCAGCCCCGTCAGAGGCTAAAGCTCGGTAGTTCATTAACGGATTACAATCATAATAATGCCATCATGATGAAAAAACATTTCACCATAGAAAGATTGTTTCATTATAAGGGAAGCGTTATTTTTATTGCCATTCTATTTTTGGCAGTTACATACTTGCCGTCCGTGGCGCAAACCTCCTCCACAACGCCATCATATCGCCACCACATAGAGTTGCAGGTCGGCGAGCCGCTGTCCAGTGCCTGGGGACTGAACACGATGTTTGTGGACCACAGCCCGGAGGCGGAAGAGCGCTTCCATAGCTGGGCGGGCACCTACCGGCCCTATTTGGGCGGTCCGTACAGCGGGTATGAGGACGAGTGGATCTTATTTCCCGTGACGGTGGCTTACTACAACCAAGTGCTACGCTGGCTGCAAGTCGGGGCAGAGATTTCCACCATGTCATTATGTACAACGGAAAAAACCTGGGAGGGAAAAACATACGAATATTTTCTGACTACAAACCTGTATATGCTGGGGGCGGTTCGCTTTAACTATTTCCACAAAGGGATTACCGACCTGTATTCCGGCATCTCTCTCGGGGCCAAACTGCGTATGGAGACCACCAAACACGATGGTACCATCGCCATAACGGCGGGGCCTGCGTTCCAGCTTACCATTTTGGGCGTACGCTTCGGCAAGCGGGTATACGGCACGGTGGAGTTAGGTTACGGCTACAAAGGCCTGCTCAATGTGGGCCTGGGGACACGGTTCTGAAGGGAATGCCATAAGGTAACATGTTGCACGTTGATGCGGACAAAACTTTTTTCTGCATTCATTTTTTATTTTTTGTACTTTTGCACCGTTTTTCTACATCTATCTGTAGAAAAACGACATATAAAAAGGCGTTGAGTCAACGTCTTATCTGCGGCTTCTGTGGACTTCGCAAATTCATTTCCAACCGCACGGTAAGGCAATGTTCAATGTCCCTGGTTTGTGTATATCCATTTATATGCATACAGCGTGGGCTTCGGCATTGCTTATTCTCGGTTGGAAGGCAATGCGAAGGCCTACAGAAGCGGGATGAGAGATGAGTTCAGATTCCCGCGCTTTTTTTATGTCGTGGTTTGACAATCAACAATAAAGATTCCGCGCAGGGAGTCCGCGGAACGGCATAAAAAAGAATAAAAATGAAAAAGTTAGCAATTATGTTCATGAGCCTGCTCATGGCTGGCGTGGTTTCTGCCCAAAACGCCGACGACTACAAAGCCTTTATCAAAGAGCGCAAGGCCGTTCAGAAATTGGTGAAGCAAGAACGTGACGAAAAAGTGTCTAAAGAGGTCAAAAAGATGGCCAAGAAGTATGCCAAAGAGGGTTGGAAAGTAACCGTTGGCTCGCTTCCAATTGCAAAGCAGTTGGAAAAATCTTATACGATGCAGTATGAGTTGGACATGAACAACAATATGCCCAAATACATCAAAGGTAATGGCAAGGCCATCAGCTCCAGTTATGATGCTGCCAAGATGCACGCCATGGCGGACGCGAAGACAGAGCTCGCCGGCAACATACAAACCGAGGTGGGTGCCATCATAGAGGAACGGCTGGCAAATCAAGAGTTGGGCAAGGATGAGGCTGTGGCGATCTCCAATTCCGTTCAAGTTTCCAAGCAGGTAATCGCCCAATCTATCGGCCGCGTGATTACCGTGGTGGAATGTTATCGCGAACTCAAGAACAAGAACTATGAGGTGATGGTGATGATCATGTACAACGGCGAGATGGCCATCCAAGCCGCCAAGAAGGCTGCGAAGGAGGAGTTGGAGAAGAGAGGAGATGAGTTATCTAAAGAGTTGGATAAGTTGTTAGGGTTCTGATAATTAGTAATTAGTAGTTAGTAATTAGTAGTTAGTAATTAGTGATGAAAAGAATCATTTCAAAAAAAACGCTGCTCTTTCTGATGCTTTCCTTTTTGGCTAGTTTGACAAATACCATCCTCGCCCAAACCACGGGCGACAACGAGCGTTACAACCTGGCTGTGTATGCTACAGGTTTGCAGAACGACCAGCCGATATCCACCTCCTTGTTGACGGTGGTGCAGAACAAGACCATCACCAAGCTCACAGGAGAAGGTAACTATCGGTTGATAGAGCGTTCTAACGAGTTTTTGCGGCAGATTCAGAATGAGCAGGTTATGCAACAGTCGGGGGAGGTGGCCGATGGTCAGATTGCCGAAATTGGTGCCGGATTGGGTGCACAGAAAATCTGTGTGGTGAGCATAACAATTATCGAAAAATACCTCTATATCGCTACCCGTATTGTGGATGTGGCTACTAAAACCTCCTATGAGTCCGGCGATGCACAAGTGAGCAATTACAAATCCAACAACATCCCCCTTTTGACACAAACGTTGGATAGGGCCTTGAACAATATGATGGCTGCTTCCATAAAAACGAAGGCGGCACCTGTCACCCCAACCATACCTTCGGAAAAACCTAAACAAGCCAAGACCACTTCTGATGTTCCGACCCAGCAGGAGGCATCGCCAAAATCGGATGTCACTATCCAGCGTGAAACAGCACCAAAATCATCTGATTTGTCTTCTGATAGTCCTGCTCAAACGGAAACAACACCAAAGTCTGAAAAGGCTCCCTCTAATGTGCCGACCCAGCCTGAAAGGTCTGACGTGTCCTCCCAACAGAGTGGCAACCTCACAGTAGCCGAAGTCAGAGCGGAAAAAGAAAGAGCAAGAACGGATGCAAGGGCAGAAAAGGAACAAGCAAGCTCGGAATTCAAGGATGGATTCAAAGACTACAAAAAAAAAGTAATCAAGGAAAAAGGAGGATTTCTTGAGATCAACAGTTTGGCGTATAAGAAGTATCGGTCGTATAAGGCAAATATGATTTCGGGAGCTGTAATTCTTTCTATTGGAACTGGATTTTTTATAGGTGGTATTATAGCGCAAGGTATAGCTGGCCACGACGAAAAGGTATACAAACGTGCGGAATTCCCAGACTACGACTTTGACAACTTCTCCTACTCTACATTTGAAGATTATTGTAGAAATCACTCCCATCCTAATTATTATTATGATTTTGCACTTGAGGCTGCAATACGAGCTGATTCTTATTACATATCTGGCACTACAGTGACTTTTCATAGATACGATTTCTGGGAGGATAATACTGATTGGACAGGAATTTGGGTAGCCGGACTCCCTATGATGGTAACAGGTTTGATACAATTGTGTTGTCTCAACCATCCTTTGAAGAAAAGCTACAATTACTACATCAACGGCGACCAGCGCACCGTTTCTTGGCAAGTTACCCCATATTACGGCGGGAACAACACATTTGGTGCGGGGCTGTCGTTGCGGTTCTAACCGAGGGGATGGATGCCCGCACACCTGACGGCGTGCGACACACCCACCCACAACACCACACCCTACCGAGTCCTGCAGTCCTAACGGACTGCGAAGACTCCGTCAGGGAGAAAATCACAGCAAAACCGTAGGATTTCGTTCCCCTCCCAGCCCCACAAGGGGCGACAGCTCGGTAGAACAGGGTACGCCACCACGCCCCCAAGCCCCGTTAGGGGCGACAGCTCGGTAGCAAATGGGGAACCCGGGTCTCGTTCGCAGGCCGTAGGTCTGCGGGCAAACGATAAACAACAAACAAATTATGAGAAAAAACATTGAAATATTCATCTTGGTGTTAATGGGTTGCATTCCATTAAGCTTGTCGGCACAAACGCCACCTCCCGCGTGGCTTTCACCCGCCGTGCGTGAAATGGAATATCCGACAACAGCGTACTTCTCGGAGTTCACCGAAGGGAATCTCCGCCCCAATGAGAACGTTTCCGCCTTGTTAGATCGGCTGAAGTCGGATGCCAAACGTGGGGCAGCGGGTAGCATTCGAACCCTCATCCATTCGGTGGTGGAGAAGACGGACCGGCAGGAGACCTACGTTCAAGATTTTCAGTTCACCTCTGTCTATCAGGACTATACTCGTCAATCGGTGCAGGCCGACATTGCTAGCATCCACACCGAACCCTACTATGACGAAGGACGGAAATGGGGTTATGCATTCGCCTATGTGAAGAAAACAGAGCTTGCAACTTACTATAGAGCGCAAATTGCCTTGCAACTCCAGCAATTGGAGAATGCACTTGCGTTGTCTGCCACTTTCGTTAACGACAGACAGAAAGCAAAGGCTCGGAAAGCATGTGAAGACGCACTACAACCATTAGCGAAAATTGAGTTCGCTCAAGACCTGCTCACCGCCGTTTGTCCCGGTGACACAACAGGCATGAGATTGCATCAGCTTTTCCGCCTGAAAAAGGAACTTTTTCAAACTCTTGCCAGCTTGGAGCAAAGTATCTACATCTATTTGCAGTGCTCCGAAACGAATTTCGGGCAACCAGTGCGCATACTGGAACCTGAGATGAAACGTATTCTCGCCAAAGAGCAGTGCAGTTTTGCCGAGGATCCTGACGAGGCTGATTTCAAAATCACGATTACAGCCACCACTCGCCAACATGAGGGAAATGTGGCTTTCGGCGACGGCACCTTCAAATTCTCCTATGCCGATGTGGAGGTGGAAGTTTTTAGCAACTATAAGAGAAAACAGGTTTATAACGGTCAGGTGAGCGAAAAGAATAATGGTGATGTGGCAACGTACGAAAGTGCCGGCCGCAATGCCTTGAAACTGGCAGCCTCTAAAGTTTGGAATGAAATCAAACCGTGGATACAAGGACAGTGATAACAAATCCGCATAATAATTACAATTTGTAAAAATAATGAATAAAAACGCAAAAATCAAATCAATTCTTATTGTATTGCTGTCACTCTTATCGATGACGGCTTTTGCACAAACCAAGAAAGTGGCCATATTGGAAACCGTTGACAAAAACGGAAATGTGTCGTATGCCATCAAGTTGATGATACGAAGCAACCTTGCCAAAGTTATTACCAATACGCCTGGGTATGAAGGTTACGATCGTACCGATATGAAGCAGATATCGGATGAGCAGACTTTTCAACGTACAGGCATGGTTAGTGATGAAGATATCAAAAGGCTTGGAAAAATTACAGGAGCTCAATATATACTAGTGGCGGAGGCAGTAAATGTTGATGAACAAAATATTTTCATTACTGCAAAAATTTTAAATGTTGAAACTGCCAAAATGGAAGCAACAGATAATGCTTTGACAAGCACAGCACCGTCAGACATTCAGCATGGGTGTGAAGTCCTTGCTAATAAGTTGTTGGGGATTTCATCTCCTCAATCATATGTAGCCTCAGTTACAACTACATCTCCTACGCAACAAGTCCAATCACGTCCGCAGAATCCATCTAACATACAAGAATCTTCTCAATCTTCTTTTCCTGTGAAAACATTTCCTGATGGAACAATGGGAATAGTTTTTTATACGGGAAAAGACAATCATGGGCTTGCCGTATCGTTAGATGAAGCAAGTCTCAAGTGGGAGGATGAGAAGCAAGCTAAAGGATGTCATGATATTTGGGAATTGCCTAATGATGGTGATGAAAATGAGTGTATCTATGGGGCTGGACAAAAAAATACTGCTGCTATTATCCGACAAATAGGCAAAAGTGATGCCCCTGCAGCAGAATGGTGTGTATCACATGGTGAAGGATGGTATCTTCCTAATTCATGCGAATTATTATTGATATTTGAGGCAAACAAAAAAGGTTTGCTGAATGCGGCACTTGTTTATGCCGGTGGAGATCCTATTGATAAGGAATGGTATTGGAGTAGTTCTGAAAATAATTATTGTGAGGCAATCAATATCAGCTGTGGTGGATCACAATCGGGTGAGAAAAAAAACAAAGAAGTGGCTGTTCGTGCAGTAAGAGCATTTTAGGTTCTGGAACGCGGATTGAACGAATTGTGCATGTTCCCCGTACCCGCCGACAATACAATGGCTGATGTTCAAAAAAGCAAAGGTGCGTAGCTGTGGTGGCGCGCTACGCTCATCTGGGGTTAAAAAGATGTAGTATCTCTGACACCTGCGTTTGCGTTGCGGCACACGCCATCTTTCCCGAGGATAATCATCCCAGGCTATCGAGCTGCATCCCCTACGGGGATATGGGAAACACGCAATACCATCTTCTTTCTACCGAGATGGAACCCCTAACGGGGTTCTGCGGAAATCGTCGGGACGCAATGTGCTACAGAGAGGGAACCCCTACGGGGTTCAGGAAAACAAGCGAACCCCACAGCCCTTACAGGCTGATGGATACTGTTTAAAAGTTGAGAATTAAGGAGTTAAAAAACTAAGAAATAAAAAAAACAGTCCCAGTTCACTGATCACTGTTCACTGATCACTATAACCTAACCCCTAAAACCTATACCCCCTAAAACTCCTACTCCTCCGCGTACCGGCTTTTCACATACTCGAGTTGCCGGCGGTCGCGCTTGGTGGGACGGCCCAGACCGTGCGGACGGTATTCAGCGGTTTTGAGTGTTTTCATGCGGTCGTATTCCTCCTGCGGGGTGAGGTCCTCCATATATTGCGGCACTAATGGCGCCCCCACCCTGCTCTTGGGCGTGCCGAGCACCTTCACCGTCTTGTTGAGTGAGCCGATGTGCACCTCATAAACCTCCTCCGTGCGCACATCGCGCGAAGGTTTCACGTTGGTGCCGTCAAGCTTCACCTTGCCTGCATTGCAGGCCTCCGTAGCTAAGGAGCGCGTCTTGAACAAACGCACCATCCATAACCATTTGTCGATTCTGACATCCAGTTTTTCCATGATTTATCCGATCTTTTTCCACGTCATCGTGCGCCCGAAGGCAGGCACGCCGATATAGCCGCGCACGCGCAACACGTTCTCCTTCTCGAACCACATCCGGCTCTTGTAGAACTTGCCGTGTACCGGGTCGTAAATCTCGCCGTCCACCCAGCGGTTCTCCTTGGCATCATAGCGGAAATGGAACAGCAACTTGATCTTGTCGCCGGG
>JBGUMF010000062.1:0-55365 GCA_045116675.1 Bacteroidales bacterium | reverse complement strand
GCGGCGGTCGATACATTCAACACGGCATACGGGGAGACTTCCACCAACTCAAACTCCAGCAATGCGGTGTCCGTCGCGTTCACCAGCTATCGCAGAGGCATCTGTCCGCAAGGCTGGCATGTGCCCTCCGATGCAGAATGGACACAGTTGATAAACTACGTTTCTTCGAAGAGCCGGTACCAATGCGGCTCCACCGGCGGCTCTATCGCTAAGGCATTGGCCGACACCACGGGCTGGAATATATATTCCATTCCATGCGCTATGGGCAACGACCTTTCCGCAAACAACGCCACGGGCTTTAGTGCGTTGCCTGCCGGTGCTTACTTCGGTAGTTTTTACTACTTCGGAGATGCTGCTGACTTTTGGAGTACCACTTCAATCTACAGCAACTCCGCCTACTACAAATACCTCTACTATGACTACGCCGGCGTACACCAAGACCTCGGCAATATATACTGCGGAATATCCGTCCGCTGCCTGAAAGACACCGTCCCCGCTATCGGTAGCGATACCTTATGCATCGGCACACACAATGTGGAAATGGAAAACGCCTGCGAAAATTACACCTGGCATGGGCAGACCTACACCCAAAGCGGAACGTACACATACGCCTACACCAACGACGGCGGGTGCGCCAGCGTGGACACGCTTTTCTTGACCATTTACAATGGCACACACAACACTTTCACCGAATCGGCGGAAGCCTCCTACACCTGGCACGAACAAACTTATACTACCAGCGGCACTTATATCTATGCCTATAATAACGACAACGGGTGCGCCAGCGTGGATACGCTATTCTTGATCATCGCTTCCAATACACCTGTTCTCCCCATTATACTTATTGAAGACAGCCTCTCCTGTCCGGGTGTACCCAGAGTGGCCGACCACGAAGGCAACATCTACAACACTGTGAAAATCGGCAACCAATGCTGGACCAAGGAGAACATGCGCTGCACCACCTCCCCCAGCACAGGAAGCAGTCTGCTGTCGGAATATAGCACGGCCGCCAGCAAGTCGGCGAGCTGGCACTCCGGCAATACATCACACGATCCCGCCTACGGTTTGCTCTACAACTGGTGCGCCGCTGTGGACACCTTCTTAGTCACGGGGGGTGCTCCTGAGGTTGCGAACGCGACATCCAGTTTGAAGCTGTACAGCACATTCAACGGCTACCGCAGAGGCATCTGTCCCATAGGATGGCACGTGCCTTCCGAACAAGAGTGGCTACAACTGTTGACGTATGTTTATAACCAAGGTTTTCTGTGTGATGATTGTGACGATCCGTATCTTGAAGACTATAATGTGTCATGCATAGCCAAGGCTCTTTCCTCCACCACGGGGTGGAACACGGATAATGACGAGTGCGCTGTAGGCTACAATATGTTGTCCAACAATACTACAGGCTTCAACGCCTTGCCAGCCGGCCGCTATGCAAGCGGAAATTATAGTTCCTTTGGCAATTACACTTATTTCTGGTCCTCCACCGAGGATTACGACCGCTACAGTACTTGGGCATACTACACCAATTGGGGATATTATTATTCTAATGTGGAACGAGGTGAAACCTTGAAAGCCAGTAAATTCTCGGTACGTTGTGTAAAGGACACCATTTCCACTCATGGTGGTGGTGGCGGGTGCATCGGCTCACACAATGAGGAAAGTGGAAGTGATTGTGAATCATATAATTGGCATGGAAGAACTTACACCGAAAGCGGCAAATACGTTTACGCATACGTCAACGCACAAGGCTGCCCCAGCACAGACACCCTGCACCTGATTATCCACAAACCGACAATCTCAACAAGCTCCGCCACCGCTTGCGAATCGTATGACTGGCACGGACAAACCATTACCGCAAGCGGAACTTACACATACGACTACACGAACGAGTTTGGCTGCACCAGCACGGAAACACTGAATCTGACTATCTATCATGGCACTCATGATATCTTTACAGCTGAAGATTGCGAATCCTATACCTGGCATGGCACCTCTTACAGCGCAAGCGGCATATACACGTATGCCTATACCAATGAACATGGCTGCCCCAGCATGGATACCCTGTACTTGACCATCCAGGAGCATGTGAATTTGACAAGCGCGGCCGGGGCCTGTGACGAATACAATTGGCGTGGGCAAACCCTTACGGCAAGCGGCTCCTATACCGCCGATTTCACCAACGATCATGGTTGTTCCTGCACGGAAACGCTGAATCTGACCATCTATCATGGCACGGGCACCACCTATACGGAAACCGCTTGTACCCGCTATTTATGGCACGACGTAATATATACTCAAAATGGGGAGTACACGTATGCCTATTCCGATGAACACGGCTGCCCCTGTGTCGATACACTCCGGCTGACCATTGGCAATCCCTGCGCTGGCATGCCCACGGTAACTGACCATCAAGGAAATGTTTATAACACCGTGCAAATCGGCAGCCAATGCTGGACAAAGGAGAACATGCGTTGCTCCACGTCGCCGAGTACAGGAACAAATCTGTTGAATGCGGATCATCCTGATACTTTGACTTATTCGGGGAAGATGGCCTATTATGTGAACCATGATCCCTCCACGGCTGCGACATATGGGCTGCTCTACAATTGGAATGCGGCAGTGGATGTGTGGAATCGAGATTATTCGGAGACACATATCAGTTTCTGGCCCGATTCCGCTGTCAACATCACGTTCAGCGGCCATCGCCGGGGCATCTGCCCCTTAGGCTGGCATGTACCGAGCGATGCCGAATGGACACAGATGATCAACTATGTGAAAAGTCAGAGTGAATATGTATGCGGCAACAGCAGTGACAATATTGCCAAAGCACTGGCTATTGACACGGGTTGGGTCACAAGTACAGTCTATGAAGATTTGGGATCGGGATACTACGAACTTCTTGAAACGTTTGGCATTCAGGTAGGGGGCGAATGTGCCGTATGCAACAATCAAAATTCGAACAATGCCACCTGCTTTTCAGCCCTCCCCGCAGGCTATTACTACGGCACCGACAATATTTGGAATGCCTACGGTTTTGATCCAAATAGTAGTGCCAACTTCTTCAGTTCCACCCAGATGTACCAAAATGATCCCAATTTGGATTCCAGTTTTCCAAATATGTACATTGCTAACGCATACGGTTACGGCATCTTCTATTTTGGAAAAAATGTGGTTCGGAGTGCCACCACCAAGCGCTATGGTAATTCGGTGCGGTGCGTGAAAAATGAAGAATGAAAAAAGGCTGTCGCATGACAGCCTTTTTTTCGTACCGAAGGCCGGGATCGAACCGGCACGAGTGTTACCTCATTGGTTTTTGAGACCAACGCGTCTACCGATTCCGCCACTTCGGCTCAAAACCGCGGCAAAAATACACTTTTTTTGCTTTGCTTTTGCGTTGACCGGATATTTTTTTACCCTATCTTCTCAATCCACCCTTGAATCACTTCCAGCGTGGCGGCCGGAACCTCCAGTTTCAACTTCTTGCGCAAGCCTCCAAGGTCGTTCAGCAACTTGTTCGGATTGGCCTGTTTAAGCTGGTCAATGGTGAGAATATTCAACTTTTTCAAGGCCGGAATCCAAGCGGCATCCATGCCCAAGGCGATGAAATCTTCGTCTTTGCTCACCTCTTGTTTCTTCTCGGGACGCATCTGCGGGAAGAAGAGCACATCCTGGATGGACGGCGAGTTGGTCATAATCATGGCCAAGCGGTCAATGCCGATACCCAGACCTGCCGTCGGCGGCATACCAATTTCCAATGAGCGCAAGAAGTCTTCGTCCAATACCATCGACTCCGTATCGCCACGCTTGCCTAACTCCAGCTGGTCCTCGAAACGCTTGCGCTGGTCGATGGGGTCGTTCAGTTCGGAATAGGCGTTGCAAATCTCCTTGCCGTTACACATGGCTTCGAAACGCTCCGTGAGACCCGGTTTGGAACGATGCTTCTTCGTCAGCGGCGACATTTCAATCGGATAATCGTATATAAATGTCGGCTGGATGAGCTTCGATTCGCAAGTCTCGCCGAAAATCTCGTCAATAAGTTTGCCCTTGCCCATCGTTTCATCCACCTTCACACCTTGCGTCTTGGCAAATGCCGCCAAGGCCGCTTCGTCCATCTCGGAGATGTCGGTGCCGGTGAAATGCTCGATGGCCTCGAACATGGTATAGCGCTTCCACGGGCGCTTGAAATCGATGATATTCTCCCCTACCTGCACCTTGGTGTCGCCATGCAGCGCAAGGGCAATCCGCTCCACCATCTCCTCCACCGTGTTCATCATCCACTCATAGTCCTTGTACGGCACATACAATTCCATCTGGGTGAACTCCGGATTGTGGAATCTGTCCATGCCCTCGTTGCGGAAGTCCTTGGAGAACTCATACACGCCGTTGAAACCGCCCACGATGAGTTTTTTGAGATACAATTCATCGGCAATGCGCAGATACAGCGTCATGTCCAGCGTGTTGTGGTGCGTTTTGAAGGGACGTGCCGCCGCACCGCCGTACAACGGTTGCAAAATCGGCGTTTCCACCTCCAAATATCCTTTCTCGTTCAGATAGTTACGCATGGTGTTGACCAGCAGCGTACGCTTGATGAAGGTATCTTTGATATGTGGGTTGACGATGAGGTCGATGTAGCGCTGACGATAACGCTGCTCCGGATCCTGAAATGCGTCATACACTTTGCCGTCTTTCTCCTTGACAATCGGCAGCGGACACACCGACTTGCAAAGAATGGTGAACTCCTTCACGTGAATGCTGATTTCTCCCGTCTGCGTGGTGAACACGAAACCCTTCACGCCGATGATGTCGCCAATGTCCAATTTCTTGAACACGCTGTTATACATGGTCTTATCCTCACCGGGACAGATTTCGTCACGTTTGGCATAGACTTGGATTTTGCCCACGGCATCTTGCAACACATAGAAGGAAACCGCACCCATAATGCGCTGGCTCATAATACGGCCCGCGATGCTGACTTCCTGGAAAAGCGTATTGTCTTTCGGATATTTCTCCAAAATCTCAGCGGTGGTGGCGTTCACTTCATATTCGGCAGCCGGATAGGGGTTGATGCCGAGGTTCAAAAGGTCTTCTAACTTCTTTCTGCGGATGATTTCTTGTTCGGATAATTCTGGCATTGTTCTTGGATTTTAAGGCTGCAAAAATACGAAAAAAGATGTACTTTTGCGCTGCCTAATTTCGGAATTATGCGATTGACCTATTTTGCGGATGTCTTGCTGCCCCTTCCCCTGCCCGGCCTCTTCACCTACCGGGTGCCGGTGGATATGGAACAGGATCTCGGTTTCGGGATGCGCGTCATCGTGCCCTTCGGGCGCAGCAAACTCTATTCCGGACTGGTGATTCGTGTGCATAACGAAAACCCAAACCATGTGAACATCAAATACATACTGGACATCATCGACCATCGCGCCGTCATCTCTGAACCTCAACTCAAACTATGGCAGTGGATCGCGGATTACTATCTCTGCACCCTTGGCGAAGTGATGGCCGCCGCCCTGCCCTCCGCTCTGAAACTGGCCTCCGAAACCAAAATACGCCTGCATCCCGACTTCAGCGGCGACATCTCCATCCTCAATGAACACGAACTCCACATCACCGAGGCCCTCGTCCACCATGAGGCCATGACCGTGGATGAGGTCAGCAAAACGGTGAACATCCAAAAGATTATCCCCATCATCAAATCCTTAGTGGACAAGAAAGTAGTGGTTACCGATGAAGAGATCCGCAACCCCTACAAGGCCAAGCGGGAAACCATCATTCGACTGGCAGACACTTTCGCGGAAGAAGCAACCTTCATGACCCTGCTGGACCAGTTGAATGCTTCTTCCAAAACTGCTGCCCAAGCCGACTGTCTGCTGGCCTTCATCATGCTGACCAAGCAAAAGAACCGTTATGATTTTAAAACCTCTATATCAAAATCAGAACTTCTTAAAAAACAACCTTTTACACCAGCAAAACTACAAACGCTGTTGAAAAAAGGCATTCTTTTGGCGGAGGAAAAAATCACCTCCCGACTGGTGGACATTTCCTCCCTTGAGGAGGCAGAAAACATCATTTTGTCACCAGCCCA
Source organism: Bacteroidales bacterium (assembly GCA_045116675.1). Taxonomy (GTDB): domain Bacteria; phylum Bacteroidota; class Bacteroidia; order Bacteroidales; family WCHB1-69; genus F23-D06. The sequence continues at coordinate 49,277 of JBGUMF010000062.1, read as the reverse complement.
GCAGGAAGCTTTCGACCAAATCCATCAACAATTCGACACATTTCCCGTCGTGCTGCTCCACGGTGTAACCGGCAGCGGCAAGACTGAAATCTACATCAAACTGATCAATGAGGTGTTGAAACAGGGCAAGCAGGTGCTCTATCTGCTGCCGGAAATCGCTCTGACCACCCAGATAGTCAACCGTTTGCGCCGATTTTTTGGCGAGAAAGTCGGCGTGTATCATTCACGGTTCAACGAATACGAGCGGGTGGAGATTTGGAACCGCGTGCTGAACCAAAATGTGGAGGAAAATGAGGATTCCAAATACCAACTCATCCTGGGTGCGCGTTCCGCCCTGCTCCTACCCTATCAGAATTTAGGACTTATCATTGTGGATGAAGAGCACGATGCCTCCTATAAACAACAGGATCCCGCCCCGCGCTATCACGCGCGCGACAGCGCCATCCTGCTGGCGGCCCAGCACCACGCCCCTACTCTTTTGGGCACGGCAACGCCCTCATTAGAAACCTATTACAACGTAGAACAACAAAAATACGGTTTGGTGCAGCTGATGCAGCGTTTTGCCCAAAGCAAACTGCCCGAAATCTGGTCGGTGAACATGATTGAAGCCCGCAAGCGGAAGGAAATCCAAGGCGTGTTCTCCCAATTTCTTATCGACAGAATAGGCGAAGCACTGGAGAAAAAGGAGCAGGTTATCCTTTTCCAAAACCGAAGAGGCTATGCCGTGCGCATGATCTGCAACACCTGCCAGACCATGCCCACCTGCCAATATTGCGATGTGACGCTCACCTACCACAAACGCACCAACCTGCTGAAATGCCACTACTGCGGGTATGCCATCCCAGTGCCGCAGACGTGTCCGGCGTGCCACAGCACCGACATTTCGATGAAAGGCTTCGGCACCGAAAAAGTGGAGGAGACCTTGGCGGAGATCTTCCCCCACGCACGCATCGCACGCATGGACTTGGACACCACCCGCTCCAAAAATGGTTATCAACAGATTATCAGCGACTTCGAACAGCATAAAACCGACATTCTCGTGGGCACGCAGATGGTGACCAAGGGGCTGGACTTCGACCGCGTGAGCGTGGTGGGCATCCTGAACGCCGACGCGCTGCTCTCCTTCCCCGACTTCCGCTCTTTCGAGCGGGCTTTCCAGTTGCTGGCGCAGGTCAGCGGGCGCGCGGGCCGCAAGGAGGTGCCCGGCAAAGTGGTGGTGCAGACCTACCAACCCGACCACCCCGCCCTGCACTACGTGGAAACCAACGACTTTGCCGCCATGTACCGGCATCAGATCACCGAACGCCGCGAGTTCCACTACCCGCCCGTCATCCGCCTTATCAAGGTTACACTGAAACACACCGACGAAGCCGTCGTGACGAAAGCCGCCGAACAGCTGGCAGTACCCCTCCGCCAAGCCTTCCCAAAACGGGTGCTTGGACCGGAATCGCCGCTGGTGTCGCGCATCCAATTATATTACTTGAAAGATTTTTGGATAAAACTGCCTAAAGACCAGACCCTGGTCCAGCAGAAAAAAAGGTTGCAAAAAATCCTTGCCGATTTTCATCAGACGGCGGAGTTCCGCTCCGTGCGCATCGTGGTCAATGTGGACGCTTAATGCCGGATATCAATAACCCGCAGGATGGATTTCGTTGTCCCGCACTTCTAAAAACTGAACATTCACATTCTCATATCCCCCATTCGACACCTTGTCGAAACTCAACCTGTAAGCGATAGGTTCAATTTTCACCAAGTCCAAATCCTTGTCGTTGAGCAGCCATTCCACGAAAAAGCGCGTCACATCATAGCCCTGGAAAGCAAAATTCTCCAATGTGGGCGGTGTTTTGAACCGTTCCGTGTAGTTATGCACAAACACCTGCGTCAGCTCATTGTTGTTATCCACATAATAATCGGAAAAGAAATGCACATTCAACGTGGAAAAATACTCCACCTCAACGGTGTTGGACTTCAACATGGATTCCGGCATGATGAACAACAGATCTTCAGGTTTTACCCCATATACCAACTCCCTCGATAACATCATGTTCGGGGCTGTCTCCTCCTGCAACGACAACACAATGTTCTTTTGGCCGGGGATCAGTTCCCTTACTAAGTTTTTAGAAGACGGAATGCACTTGTACGGTATCTTTTTCTCCTTGAAATAATTCGTGTAAATCTCCACGTTACGACTCCGCTGGTTGGAGTCTGCATACAGGATAATCTGATGTTTCGGGAACTGGTCGGCAATGAACGTGAGGGTGGCGGGACGCGCATCCATAGAGGGTATCAGCTTATAAACGTATTCATTGCTGGCGACGAAATCCGTTCTGTTGGTAAAGGGGTTCACAATGGGAATGCCATACTCCTTCGCATAACGGGCGGCTATGGCAAACGGCCGACTGAAAAACGGCCCGATGATCAGATCCACCTGACTCATCAGCTCGCGATCCTCAAGAAGAGCCCGCAGTTTTAACTCATTGTCCGACACGTCCCGCACGATAACCTTCAAATTCGTGTTTTTCTGGTTATATTCTTCCAAGGCCACCTGCGCACCAGCCCAGAAACCCATCAGCTGGAAGGATTTCACGGCAGCAAGTTCCTCATACTCCCGAATAGACGCAACCTGCTGGCTGTTATAGCTTTGTGAATAAAACGGGATTAAAAATAGGATGGTCTTCTTCTCCTTGGCTCCGGCGGAATACGGAAGCAGAGCCAACAGAATTAAAATGAGGGAAAAGATATGTTTTTTCATTTTTAACTAATTATCATTCAATTTAATAAAAATAAACAGCATCGTGGTGAACGCCCATAGCGACGATCCTCCGTAACTGATAAATGGCAACGGAATTCCGATGATGGGCACTAACCCTATTGTCATTCCTATATTGATGAAAAAGTGTACCGAGATGATGCCTGCAATGCCGTATCCGTAATAGCGCACAAAAGGCACCCGCTGTTTTTCCGATAGTGATAATATCCTGTAAATCAGGGCAAGATAGAGGTAAAAAACGACCAGCGTGCCCATGAAGCCCCACTCCTCCCCTATTGCACAGAAGATGAAGTCGGTGCTCTGTTCGGGCACGAATTTCAATTTGGTCTGCGTGCCTTTCAGGTAGCCCTTGCCGAACATTCCACCGGACCCAATGGCAATTTTGGACTGGTTGAGATTGAAATCCGCACCCTTAGGATCCGATGTTTTTCCGAAAATGGTATCAATACGCTCTTTTTGGTGTGGCTCCAACACATTTTGATACAACAAATTAACGGAAAAAACAAAGGCAATGCTGACGATAAGGAGAATCACATCGCGACGGGCTTTCTTCTTTTGTGTCCTATCTTTTATAAACATGAAGATAAACACGGCAACAAGCAGGGCCACGGCGTACGTTTCATTGAATTTCAAGGTGAAAACCGCCAAAAAACCGGCTATCAGGAAGAGTATCAGCAGGCCTGCACTCAATCCTTCGCGGAAAAAGAGGATGATAAACGACGCAAACACAAGCGCCGACCCCGCATCATGCTGCAACATGACGATGAAAACCGGCACGCCGATGATGCCCAACGCCGCCAGCCATGTGTATTTCTTCTCCTGGCTGGTCTTGCCCTCATTGAAGAACTTGGCCAACGCCAACGCCGTCGCCACCTTCATGAACTCGGTGGGCTGGATGCTGAAACTGCCGATTTTAATCCATGCCTTGGCACCGGAAATCTCCGTTCCTATGACCAACACCAAGGCCATCAAAAACAAGCATATTATATAGAAATGGTACGCATAATGCTGTATCAATTTACTATCTATCAATAAAATAACAATGGCGATAAGCAACGATGATCCAATCCATATCAACTGTTTCCCGTAATTGCGGGTGAAATCGAAAACGGCATTTGTCCCATCCGGAATGTAGCAGGTGGAATAAATGGTGAACCAGCCGATCACCACCAGTGCGAAATAGTAGATGATGAGCCGGGCATCAAATCCCTTGCTGTTTTTCCGTTCGAGGCTTGCGTTCATTGTTTTATCTAAAAGAGAGTTCTTTCATTCGTTTTTCCAGATCCGTCCGTTTCACTTCGCCGTTGAGGTACATTTCCGCCATCAGGCTGGCGATGGGGCAAGCCACGGACGCGCCGAAGCCGCCGTTTTCCACCAGGCAGAAAATGACAATCTCGGGATCGTCGGCGGGCGCGATGAGGGCGAACACGGAATGGTCGGCGCCGTGCGGGTTCTGCGCCGTGCCCGTCTTGCCGGCCACCTCTATGCCGTCAATCTTCGCTCCCCTACCCGTGCCAGCGGTTACCACCATCTTCATACCCTGCAATACCGTCTCAAAATGCCGCGGCTCAATTTTGGAGTAGATCTTCTCGCTGTAAAGGGTACATAGGCTGTCACGCTTGCCGATGGCACGCACCACGTGCGGACGGATGTAGTATCCCTTGTTGGCAATCACGGCCAACATGTTGGCCATCTGCAACGGCGTGACGGCGGCTTCACCCTGTCCTATTCCCATGGAAACCACCGTGTTACCATTCCAGCTGTTGTTGTATTTTTTGTCGAAATAGGCTGCCGTGGGGATGCTGCCTTTCAACTCGTAAGGCAAATCCGTTTCATATTTTTTGGCAAAACCCATCGACATCATATAATCCAGCCATGCGGTGTAGGCTTCGTCTATATTTTTGTATTTCTTTCTGTTAGACAAGATATTATAATAAGCTCTACAGAAAAAAGTGTTACATGAGCGTTGGATGGCGGAATATATGTTCAGGCCGCCGCAATTGTGGCAATGCACCACGTGACTGCCGATATGGTAACCACCGCCAGAACAGGAATATACCGTGGAAGGCGAGATAATGCCGTCCTGAAGGGCTATCAGTCCGTTGGCCAATTTGAAGGTGGATCCCGGCGGGTAGCTGGCCATCAGCGCACGGTTGAAAAGCGGTTTCTTGGGATCGTTGAGCAGTTCGCCGTAATTCTTGGGACGGGCGGTACCCACCAGCAAATTGGGGTCGTAACTAGGTGAAGATATGATACATAGAATCTCTCCCGTCTTTGGCTCTATGGCTACAATACTGCCTCGCTTGTTCTTCATCAGCTCTTCGCCATAGCGCTGCAGCCGCAGGTCCAAAGTACTCCAGATGGAGGTGCCCGGCACCGAGCACACATCCTCCGATCCGTTGTCGTAGCTTCCCACCTCCCGGTTGTGCACGTCCACCAGCACCACACGTTTGCCTTTCTCTCCCCGCAGTACTGACTCGTAGGCCTTTTCAATGCCGCTTTTTCCGATGTAATCGCCTATCTGGTAATAGGCGTCGTTTTCCATGTCCTCCTCATTCACCTCACTCACATAGCCCAAGATGTGGGCGGCGACGGGATGCGGATAGGAGCGCAACGTTCGGTTTTGCACGAAAAATCCGGGAAACTCGTACATTTTTTCTTGCAAATAGCCGTAATCCTCCTTGGAAATCTGCTGCTCGAACAACGAGGGAAGGATTTTGGAGTATTTCGTCGCCTTTTCGATTTTCTTCTCCACCTGCTCTTTGGTGAGGTCCAACACGCGACACAATTCGGAGGTATCGAAGGCGCGCAACTCGTTTGGCACCACCATCAGATCGTAGGCGGCATCGTTATAGACCAGCAAAGAATCGTTACGGTCGTAGATGAGGCCGCGTGCAGGGTGTTCCGTGATGTAACGCTTCGCATTCTGGTCGGCCTGGGCGGTGTATTTCTTATTCACCACCTGCAAAGAAAACAACTTTACTATATACACTGCGGCCAATAGCCCCAGTGCAAAAAGAACAATATAGTAACGCCGTTTCTCCATAGTCCTATTTGTCGCGGTTTATCAGTTTCATAGCCAATGTTCTCAGGTTTTCTTTCTTTTCGGGAGCCACCTGCACATTCTCTAAATCATGCAACGCCAGCTGGCTATAGCGAACCACTTGCGCTTCCGTATCCTGCCGCACCTGCAGCTGGTCGAATAGGGCGCGGACAGTATTGTATTTTGATTCAAAATCCGTGGTCGGCTCGGAGAAGAGTTGCTGCAACTGCATCTTTTGTGCATCCGAGGCGTTCTCAAGCGCCTTAAGGTAAAGATATGTTTTCTTGTTGTCCTTGATGTCGCCGCCAATGGTCTTGCCGAAAACGGTCGTTTCCGCATACACATCCAGCACATCATCGGCCAGCTGGAAAGCGATACCCATGTGGATGCCGAAGTCGTACAGGGCCTGAAGGCTCTGCTTGTCGGCGGAAACTAACGTGCCACCAGCCTTCAGGCAGCCTGCGAACATCACCGCCGTTTTCAGACGAATCATGTTAATGTACTCATCTATAGTTACATCCTGACGCGTCTCAAAATCAAGGTCGTACTGCTGCCCCTCACAAATCTCTAACGAGGTGCAGGCGAAGATGTCGGCGATTTTGACGATGATATTCGGGTCACAATCCAGTTTCAATAACTGCTGCAGTGCCATGATGGCCAGCGCATCACCCGACAGAATGGCGATGTTGCTGTTCCATTTTTTGTAAACGGTCTCCTTGCCGCGGCGCAATGGAGCCATATCCATAATGTCGTCGTGAATCAGTGTGAAGTTGTGGAGCATCTCAAACGCCATCGCCACCAGTTGGGCTTGCTTGGGATTCCCGTCAAACATATCCACAACAAAATGAACCAGTTGCGGCCTCAATCGCTTGCCCGGCTGCATCAGAATGTATGAGATGGGCTGATAGAGATTGTCCGGCTTCCGGCCTTGTAAAATGCTGTCAAATTCTTCTTCTAATGATTTCAACATATTCTTTATTTAAGAGTGCAAAAGTACAAAAAAAGCATTATGGCTATCTCAACGTGTCTCCTATCTTTAAAAACGGATTATCAACATGTTGGAATAAAATGCGGTATTTCTGTCCGGGCGTGACGGGCATGTCCAGCTGGTAGGTTTTGCCCGCGGCAACCGTCAGTTTGCTGTTTCTTATCCAAGGGTTAAGATTTCTTAATTCCCTATATGTCACATTCTGCTCCAAGGCGAACTTCTGTAAATCCGGAATGGTGGCTGTAACCGTATATGTCTGGCACGGAACGGATTGGTACATTTCTGCGGGACAGATTTCCACCCCATACAAAGCCGGATTTTCGAACATCAACTTGAACGACAATATGCGATACACATAGCGGGAGGTCTCGCTGTTGAGCCACAAATCCCAGTAATTGTGGCAGTTCTGATCGTTGATGGCTTTCTGCAGACCACCCTCTCCTCTATTGTATGCGGCGGCAGCCAATGTCCAGGTTCCGAATTCATTTTTGCATTTTTTAAGATATTTGCAGGCAGCCCGCGTGGCCTTTTCCAAATGACAGCGTTCGTCCACATCGGTGGATATTTCCAGTCCGTAAACCTTGGCGGTACCTGGGATAAACTGCCAGTAGCCGCCCGCACTCGCGGGCGAGGTCACATTCTCCAATCCGCTTTCGGCCACACACAAATATTTGAAATCCTCGGGCACGCCCTCCTCTTGCAAAATACGCTCCACGGTGGGGAACACCCGCGCCGAAAGCTTGAAGATACGAAGTGTCTTGGAATGCTGGTAACAGTTGATAATCAGCTCTCTGTCCAACGCCTCACGCACCCAATACACATCCATCGGAACCTCCTCGCCCGCAAAGCTGAGCTTGTCGGGGATGTACGGCGAGGTGAGCTTGTTGGCATAATAGTTGGGTGCCGACTGCTTTTCGCACATTTTCTGCGAAATGGCATATGTTATCGCTCCAAATAGAAGCAGCGATAAAAGCGTGATGACAATGACAGCTGTTTTCTTCTGCATTTCTTTATAATGGTTTTGGTTATTTTCGGTTTTACAAAAGAGAGACTGCCAATATAAACGACAGTCTCTCTTCGAGTTGCGGGTTTTTCTCCCGCTATGGATGATAGGTTTTTATGCCTGTTCTGTCTCAGCCACAATGTTCGGTTTTTCCAAACCGAGATTCTGTTTCTTATCGACAGCCTTCAGGATGATACCGAGGATCAAAGCGGCAACACCGAGGCAGGCCAGCATCACCAGCGGCCACGTGTAGTTGTACGAGGTGGCTGCGGTTTCAGCATCGATAAGGCCAGCATTCATCTGGTCAATGACATCCTGGTTGGTCTTGTCCAGAACCTTGCCAATCAACAGCGGGAAGAGCCACAGACCGATGTTCTGAATCCAGAAGATAAGGGCGTAAGCGGAACCGATGATTTTCTCGTCGACCAGTTTCGGCACGCTGGGCCACAAAGCGGCAGGCACCAACGAGAACGAAGCGCCGAGCACCAAAATCGTGATGTAAGCCACCACAACACCGCCCACTTCGCTGCCCTTGAACTGCGGCAATATGAAAGCGAACGTCAAGTGGCAGATAATCAGCAGCAAAGAACCAATCATCAACATGGAAGCAGCTTTGCCCTTGTGGTCGACGTAGTTACCCAAGATCGGCGTGATGGCCACAGCCAGCAACGGGAATACGGCGAAGATGGTCTCGGCCGTGCCGCGCATGAAGCCCATATAACAGTAAATCACCAAGGCGATGACGGCGAGGGCCATAAGCAGTATCTTGGCGTTTTTGTTCTTGGAGAAGTTGCTTGTGAAGGAGCATACAGCAACCACCAACATAACCAGATATTGAATAATAGTGACACTGCTGCCAGCCCAGAAGCCTTCGCCCGGGTTGAGCGTGAGGTTGCATTGCAGCATGTTCACGGCATATTTCTGGAACGGGAAGATGGCACTATAGTAAAGCACGCAAAGGAGAGCCACCAACCAGAAACCACCGGAAGATAGAATCTTGCCAATGTCGGAAACTTTGAAAGGATCGTCCTTTTCCTCGGCTTCACCCGTTTGGGCATCCAGTTTTTTATCCATGAAGAAATAAACGATGAACATCATCAACGCAATGCAGAGCAGCACCACGCCGAAGGCCACGGAACGGGAAACTTCGATTTCGCCGCCCAACTTGGCGAAGAAGGGTGAGAAAATCATACAGGTGGCTACACCCAAACGGGCGAGAGCCATCTCAGAACCCATAGCCAATGCAGTCTCACGACCTTTGAACCATTTCACAATACCACGGGAAACAGTAATACCAGCCATTTCAACGCCACAACCAAAGATCATGAAACCCACGGCTGCAACCTTGGCCGATGCGGGCATTCCCTCATAGAAAGGCGCCACACCCAATTCCTGGAAACCGGGAATATAGTTCAAATGATTGGTGAACCATGTTTCTAACCCACTGCCAATGAAAGCTTTGGAAACGGCATAATACTTGATCAAGCCGCCAATGAGCATCACGGCACCGGAAAGCACCGCCGTGAAGCGTACCCCCATCTTATCCAAAATGATACCGGCGAAGATGAGGAAGAACACGAACACATTCAAGAACGTCTCCGCTCCCTGCATTGTGCCGAAAGCCGTGGAATCCCAACCACGCGTGGACTGCATGAGGTCCTTGATCGGGGAAAGAATGTCCATGAAAATGTAGGAACAGAACATGGCTAACGCCAACAGCAACAACGCAGTCCAGCGGATGGCCGCATTGTCTCTCAATGTTTGTAGTTTTTCAGTCATATTGCTTTTATTTTAGTTAATAAATATTAATTTCAAAAGAGCCTGCAAAGGTACATAATTTTCATTTTGCAGAGAATATTTGACCCTAACCCCTCATCATTTACACATCATCATTTTCTTTTTCCTTTCGGGTGCGGGCATTTACCACCAAATCCATCAGAATATAACCCGTCAAAATGCCCCACAAGGCCATCAGAAAAGGATTACTTTTCAGTATCTGGTCACTATGTTGTCCGCTTTTTGCCCAATATATCATGCTCAATCCGCATCCCACCACCATTCCGATGATGTGGAACCAGTTGAAATTTTTCTTCAAAAATTCATTCATTTTGTCCATTATAAAAGAATCCCATTATTCCTGCTTCATCTTAGCATACTGATAATCGTAGTACTTTGTCTTGATTTTGGATCTTATCTCCTCATCACTCATTCGTACTATATCATAATAACTGAAATGACAGTACATCATAAAATTCAGCAATTCCTCTCCCTCCAAACCGGTCAGACGACTCACAATTTCGCGATTGTATTTGTTCTGCACCCTGTCAACCTCCTCTTCCGAAGCCACCATTTCCTGATAAAGTCTGTTCATCTTGGATTTGCGGCTGTATTTGTCATAAAGGAAGCTGATCGGCGACATGGTCATGGTACCGCCCAACGATAAAATATTTCCGTTGGGTTTATATGTGGCATTGGCTTTCTGCTCTTTTGTAAGTTCCAATTCTTCCATCCGCTTGTAATATTCCGGCAAAGTAAGACCTACAATATCCTTTTTGAAACCTTCGTAAGAAGGATTTAAAGCAATAATGCGCACCTCTTTCAACATTGTAGCCTTGTAGTACAGGAAAAAATCCTCTGCCCCATAAAAAATAGTTTTGTTCACCTCCACCACTAACTGACGGTATATGGATTTGGATATGACAAGCGTGTCATGCAGCGACACGCGCATGGTGAAACGCCCATCCTTGTCAGTAAAAGCGAACTTCTGTGTATTCATATTGTAAACACTGGCACCTGCCAGCGGTTGGTAGGTGATGCCGTCAAACACCCTTGAAGAGTATTGTTTCTGCTGGGACCACCCCAAAGAAACAAACCCTAAAACCAAAACCAGTAACAACCATTTTTTCATCGCTGCAAAAATAGGAAAAAAGTCTATGTATCAGTATTATGTACTATTTTCAACAATCAAATGTTAATAATTAGATGCTTAAATGTCTTATCAGCAAGTTACATCTTGAAAACTTTGTGCATTCTTTTTCATAAAATTATTATCCACAATTCGGGGGTATATATAAACCCTTTTTTTCAACAAAAAGTATTTTTTAAAAGTCATTATTTATCAACTGATAAATATTTGATGGATTTTACCGAGTGTATTATCCTTTTGAATGAGAGCATTTTAATATGCTAATTTTTGTTAATATGCTGTTGATTATTTTTAATAACTCAAAAAAGCAAGGAAAAGGGCATATTTTTTTTCACGGTTTCAACAGGCTAAATTATATATCATAATAAAATTAAAAGGAAAAATTTTAAAGGATATAGGCTATAAAAAAGCTGAAAAAATTCATCATCCCTAACCATATATTTTTGTATTTTTGCCGCCTTATAAATATAATTACAAGGTATGAAAGTTTTAATCGCTTCCGATCATGCGGGATTTGAGCTGAAGGAGCAGCTGAAGCAGCGGTTCCAGGCGGATTTTGATTTTGAGGATTTAGGTACATTTTCCAATGAAAGTGTTGATTATCCGGATTTTGCCCATAAATTGGCTGAAAAGATATCGGACAATTCCTATCAATACGGAGTATTGATATGCGGAACAGGCAACGGGATGGCGATGAGTGCCAACAAGCATGCCGGCATTCGGGCAGGGCTTTGCTGGTCGAAGGAGATTGCTGCTCTGGTACGGCAGCATAACAACGCCAACATTCTGGTTATGCCGGCACGATTCATTCCGGCGGAGACCGCCTATGATATTTTTGAAACGTTCTTCCATACCGATTTTGAGGGAGGACGCCATCAGCGCCGCATTGATAAAATAAACATCAGTCATGGAGAATAACTTGCAAGGAATCGATTACATAGAGTTACGGGAAAAAGCCAATTTTCTCCGGTATTCCTTCGTGGAGGAGATTGAAAAACATCTGCTTTCCATCGAATCCAACTTCTTGGATCATGGGATGAATGTGCGCTGGGTGCAGAATGAGGAAAACTTGTGCCAGTCGATAGCCGATCTTCTTCCGCAAAAACAGTATAACCGTGTGGGATTCGATTTGCCCAAGATTCCTGATTATTTCAATAGGGCTGGCAATCTGGTGCAGCAGAGTACTATAGAGTCGGTGACCAACAAGGAGGCCGAAATAGATACGCTGGTAGTGAATGCTGATTTTGCGTTTTCTTCCAACGGTTCCCTGGTCTTTGTGGATAAAGCTTCCCGCGACTGCTTTAATATGGTCAATAACATTATCGTCATTCTCAATATTGAAGATATTTTAATTTCACATGAGCACCTTTCTCTCTTTTTATTGCTGAAAAATAAAAATGGGGAATTTCCAAAGGATGTGAAAATAATAAGCAAACCATTTGAACGAATAGAGGCAGATGCCTTCCAGTCGTCGGAAACGCTGGGTTATTCAAAGAAACCCGTTAAAATTTCCGTCTTACTGTATGAAAATGGTATGTCGGAAATGCTGAATGACGTATCCTTGCGTGACTCGTTATATTGCATAAAATGTGGACGTTGCATGGATGTTTGTCCGGTGGCCAACGCTTCCAACAAGATGTCGCCCATCGATTTGATCAAAACAAATTGTGTGGAAACAGCGTCCAAACGTGCCGCTATCTTCCAGCAGACTACCCTTTGCGGCAATTGTCAGGATGTGTGCCCGGTGAACATCCCCATGACCGATATGCTCATTTATGAGATGAATTTGGTGAATGGAATAAGTAACTACACCCGAAACAAGCAGCTGAACACGATTTTTTCAAAACGGAACAAATTAAACCAATTCAACAAACCTCTGTTCCGTTATATCTTTGTGAAAAGATTTTTTGGAAAATCGAAGATGCTTTACAACTATTTCAAGAATCAGAACAACATTTTCTACAATATAGTTCGAAATAATCCCGAACAATCCGATGAATAACACAAACCAGCAGATATTACAGGAAAAGGTACGGCAGTTTGTGAAGAAATACTATCTGAACAAACTGTATAAGGGCGGAATCATATTCCTGCTGATTGTATTGGGCGTGTTCATAGCCTTTTCGCTGTTCGAATATTTCTCGTACTCCAATACGGTGGTAAGATCCGTTCTCTTCTATACGTTTATTGGGGTGGGATTGCTGACGTTGGTTTTCTATATACTTATTCCGATTGCGAAACTGGCGGGTTTGGGCAAGCAGCTTACCAATGAGGAAATAGCGTCCATCATAGGCAAGCATTTCCATGAAATTGATGACAAGTTGTTGAATACGTTTGAGTTACAACAACAACTTGAAAAAGGGGAATACAAAAGTTACGAACTTCTGTCGGCGGCCATTGATTCCAAAATCGATTCATTCAAAACCTATTCTTTCGTGCAGGCCGTGCCTGTGAAGAAAACCCGGAAGATTGCGCGCTGGGCATTGATTCCGCTGGCCATTTTCCTGTTGCTGTTTTCCATCAAGAGCGAATTGTTTACGGAACCTACCAAACGTATTGTGCATCACACCCAGGTGTATGAAAAGCCTGCCCCCTACTCTTTCTCTGTTATGAATGAGAAACTTACGGCTTTCCAACACGATGATTTCACAGTGAATGTGAAAGTGGAGGGATCGGAGATTCCCGAAGAGGTCTATATCCGTTTCAATAACCGTAGCTTCAAATGTGAGAAATTGTCCAATACGGATTTTTCCTATACGTTTTCCAATATGCAGAAAAACACAGATTTCCAATTTGTTACCGAAGAAGTGGAGTCTGTAGTCTATACGGTTTCTGTGCTTCCGAAGCCGGTAACGTTAGGATTTGTCATGGAGTTGCATTATCCTGCTTATCTTAACAAGCCCGATGATGTGATGGACAACGTTGGCAATGCCACAGTGCCTGAAGGTACGGTCATCAATTGGGTTTTCTACACCAAAAATTCTGATAATCTGATTTTTATTGTCCAGGATAAAGAGAATGTTCTGACTTCTGAAAATGACAATTATGCCGTTAAAATGGTGGCAAAAAACAGTTTTACCTACTCTATTTACAATAAAAACAGATATTTTACAGGAAAAGATACGCTAACGGATGAAATTACCGTCATTAAGGATATGTATCCGGAAATTTTTGTCCAAAGTCAGCGTGATTCCTCTTATCAGGACAGAATCTATTTTAAAGGCAATATAAAGGACGATTACGGATTTTCGGGCCTGCGCTTCGTTTATACCAAATACGATGCTGATGGAAAGGTTTTGGAGGCAAATAAGAGCGTTTCCATCAACATCCAATCGAATGTCACCATTCAGGACTTCTATTATTATTGCGATCCCAACACGTTTGATTTGAATCCGGGTGAAAAGATTGATTATTATTTCATTGTTTCCGATAATGATGGCGTGAATGGGCATAAATCGAGTAAAACATCGCCTTCCACATTCAAGATCAAGTCGTTGGATGAAATTAACGACGATATTGAAAAGAGTGAACAGCAGACGAAATCCGGTTTTAACGAATTATTGGAGGAATCCACACAGCTGATGAAGGACATTGACAAGCTGCAGAAGCAGATGCTGCAGGAGAAGGATTTGTCGTGGCAGGATAAGAAAAAGCTGGAGAAGCTCATGGAGCAGTACAAGGAATTGCAGGATAAAATCAATGAGTTGCAGCAGAAAAACGAGAATCAGAACTCGTTGGAGAGCCAATACAAGAATATTGACCAGGATATTATCAAGAAACAGCAGGAATTGCAGAAGCGCATGGATCAGATTCTTTCGGATGAGATGAAGGAGATGATGCAGAAATTGCAGAATATGATGCAGCAGGGCAATAAGGATCAGATTCAGAAGCAGATGCAGAAGATGAAGAACAATACAGAAGACATAAATAAAACCTTGGATCAGCAGTTGCAGCTTTACAAGCAGTTGGAAGTGGAGAAGAAGCTGAATGAAGCTGTAAAGGATTTGCGTGATTTGTCGTTGGAATTGCAGCAAAATGCCATTAAAACGAATGACAAGAATCAGAATAAGGACAGACTGAAGCAGGAACAGCAAAAGATTCAGGACAAATACAATCAGATTAAGGAGGATTTGAAAGAGTTGCAGAAGCTGAATCAGGAGTTGGAGGACCCGACAAAGTTCAAGAGTACGGAAGAGTTGCAGAAGGATGCCGACCAGCAATTGCAGCAGGGAAGACAGAATCTGGAACGTAACAACCGTCAGAAATCAGCTGAAAACCAGCAGAAAGCGGCGGAAGACATGGATAAGATCGCCAACCAGTTGGAACAGGATTTCAACGAAAGCGAACTTGAAAACGTATCGGAGGACATTGAGACACTGCGTCAGATTTTGGACAATTTGGTGAAGATTTCCTTCAGTCAAGAGGAGGTTTTGGAAAAAACGAAACGCACCAAAGCGCAATCAGCGATGGTTTCCGACATCTCCACGAAGCAGCATCAGGTCAAGAACAACATGAAAATTATAGAGGATTCGTTGAATGCCTTGGCCAGACGCCAGATGTCGGTTAAACCGTTTATTCAGACAGAACTATCTAAAATACAAGATTATATAAGTTCCTCTGTAGAAAATATTCAGGAGCGACGGATGTCGAATGCAGCCTCTGACCAGCAGTTCACGCTCACATCGATGAACAATTTAGCCTTGATGCTGAATGAGTCTATGAAGGAGATGCAGAAGAAGAAGAGCGAGTGCAAGAGCAAGTGCAACAAATCGGGCAACGGATCCTGTAGTAAGCCTGGTGGCAAGGGTAAAAGCAAGAAGACATCGGCCCGCGAGTTGCAGCAGCAGCTGAACCGCCAAATGGAGGCCATGAAGAAATCCATGGACCAACAGGGGAAACAGGGCCAGAGCGGCCAGCAGAAGCAGTGGAGTGAGCAATTCGCCAAGATGGCCGCGCAGCAGGAAGCCATCCGCAAGATGTTGGAAGACTACAATAACGCCCAAAAATCGCAGAATGGGGTAGGGGACAAGTCTTTGGAACAGCTGATAAACGACATGAAGAAGACGGAAAACGAGCTGGTGAACCGCACGTTGACGCAGCAGACTATCCAACGGCAACAGTCAATAACCACACGTTTGTTGCAAAGCGAGCGGGCGGAAATGGAGCGCGAGAAAGAAGAGGAGCGCAAGTCGAACGAGGCACGCCAGACCCCACGCCTGAACCCGCCGAAGGATTGGAAGTTTGACACGGAAAAGACACATCAGAACGAGATGCTGCGCTCGGTTCCCGCCAACCTGAACTATTATTACAAAGAAAAGGCAAACACCTATTTTTATAACATTGATTAAAATCCACGAATATGATCAATATAACATTATCCGATTTGGACAGGACATCCATCTATCCGCAGACGTTGCAGACGATAGAGGACTTTTGTGATGAATATCGCATAGAAAATGATTTCGGAATCATTTCCACAGCCAATCAGGAAGTTATAGATTTCCTGTCCAATTATTTCGTGGATTTTTGTGTGGAATTTTCCATTGATGCCGACAATCAGGAACTAACCATATCCTATTTATCGCATGAGCCTGTATTTCAAGAAATTAACTCATACGACAGGGACCGTAAGATTATTCAAAAACTAACGGATAATTTTGAGGTATCATCTGATTTTAAATCAGTTAGATTGAATTTTCACGTGAAACCAAAGTTTGAGGTGGAGCGTAATATTCGTCAGAAGGTTGTCAAAACCGTTTATATGTGATATGAGACGACTTCTATTTTTTCTGTTTTTCTTTTCCCTATTCACATCCGTCACATTTGCCCAACGTGTGTTGTTTGTCGGTAACAGTTACACGGCGGTAAACGATTTGCCGGCTATGGTGTCGTCGATAGCCGGAATGATGGGGGAGAATATGACGTATGAAACGAGTGCGCCGGGAGGATGCACCTTCCAAGGTCATCTTACACAGTCGGCCCAATACATCCAGCAGGGTGGGTGGGACGTTGTGGTTTTGCAGGAACAGAGTCAGCTGCCCTCGTTTCCGTATAATCAGTTTATGAACGAATCCTATCCGTATGCGCAGCAGCTGTGCCAGATGATTCGTCAATATAATCCGGAAGCCCGCATCGTTTTTTACATGACGTGGGGCCGCAAGTATGGAGATTCGCAAAACGCCCAGTTTTATCCTGTGTTGGGTACGTATGAGGGTATGGACAGCCTTTTGCGGGCTCGTTACATGCAGATGGCGCAAGACAATCACGCGCAGGTGTCGCCCGTGGGAGCGGTATGGCATCATATCCGTGATCATTATCCGCAAATAGAGTTGTATCAGTCCGACGAAAGCCATCCGTCTTTGTATGGAACGTATGCCGCTGCCTGCTGTTTTTATACGGTGCTTTATCATAAAGACCCCATGGAAATTCAATATACGCCGGAGATTGATGCGCAATATGCTGACCTGATTCGGCAATCGGCAAAGGCGGTAGCATACGATTCGTTAAACACATGGTTATTCATAGAAGAGCCGGATACGACACAAACATCGGACACGGTGGGCGTGGAGTATTTTACCATACCAGACATTACTTTGTACCCGAATCCAACGCAAGAATGGCTCTTTGTAGAGACTACAACCCCAAACGAAATTGATAATATCAGAATCTTTACCGTTGAGGGAATAGAAGTGTCTTCTATAAGACCGGTGGTCGGTGATAAAACCAAAGTGGATGTTCGAAATCTTCCGGCGGGTGTTTATTTGCTTGAGATCGTGCGTCGTGATGGTAACAGATATGTGAAACAATTTCTAAAATCCCGATAGATGATAGTATTTAATCCATCTGAAGTAATGGGTATAAACCTAACTCTTCTTCACAAGCAATGGTTGAAGCAGGTGATACGGAATGAAGGTCTTGTTCCCGGTGATTTGGAATATGTGTTCTGCACGGACGAGGAGATGCTGCAATGGAACGTGCAGTTTCTCCAACACGACACCTACACCGATATCATTACATTCGACAATAGGGTGGGGGACTTGGTTTCGGGGAATATCATAATCAGTACGGACCGTATTGCCGACAATGCAAAATCGTTTGGCGTTTCGGTGGAAGAGGAGCTGATGCGGGTGCTGGTTCACGGAGTACTTCACCTCTGTGGCTACCCGGACAAAAAGCCGGAAGAGGCCGTTGTTATGCGCCAAAAGGAGAACGGGGCATTGGCTGTTTTACACACAATGTGATTTTTCAACAGATTCAAAATAATGACGTTATAAAAATGTTTCACGGGAAAAGTATGGAAGAGTATGATGTTATAGTGGTGGGTGCGGGACATGCCGGATGCGAAGCGGCAGTGGCTTCCGCACGCTTAGGAAGTGAAACATTGCTTATCACGATGAACCTGGTTTTGGTGGCGCAGATGTCTTGCAACCCAGCTATGGGGGGCATTGCCAAGGGACAAATTGTGCGCGAAATTGATGCCCTTGGGGGTATGTCCGGCATCGTCACCGACAATACTATGATACAGTTCCGTCTCCTCAACCAGTCAAAAGGTCCGGCCATGTGGAGTCCGCGCGCTCAGTGCGACAAGATGCAATTTTCCCTTTTTTGGCGAAAAATATTGGAGAATACTTCCAATCTCAACTTACGGCAAGATACCGTCACGGAACTTATTTTTGACGGCGAGGCTGTTGTGGGTGTTGTCACCCGACTGGGAAAAAGTATCCGGGCAAAAAAGATAATCCTGACAAACGGCACTTTTCTGAATGGTGTCATCCATGTAGGCGAGTCCCATTATTCGGGTGGAAGAATGGGAGAGGATGCTTCGTTCACCCTTTCAGACCAGCTGAAAGAAAAAGGTATAAAAGTCGCAAAGCTTAAAACAGGTACGCCAGTGCGAATAGACGGACGTACAGTGGATTTTTCCAAGATGGTGGAACAGCCTGGCGATCCGTATCCGATGAAATTCTCCTTTACGGAAACACCTACCCTCAAAGAACAGCTTTCCTGTTGGATAACCTATACGAATGAGGAAGTGCATGACATTTTGCGTACGGGTTTTGAAAAATCCCCCATGTTTCAAGGGCGCATACAGGGTGTGGGCCCACGATACTGTCCTTCCATAGAGGATAAAATTGTACGTTTTGAGGGCAGGGAAAGACACCAACTTTTCTTGGAACCGGAAGGAAGGAATACTTCGGAATACTATCTTAACGGTTTTTCTTCCTCTCTTCCCGAGGATATTCAGGTGGAGGCCATGCATCGGATTCCCGGTTTGGAAAAGGCCGAAATCTTCCGTCCGGGTTACGCTATCGAATATGATTATTTCGATCCCACGCAGCTGCATTACACGTTAGAATCGAAAGTGATTCCGAATCTGTATCTGGCCGGCCAGGTGAACGGCACTACCGGATATGAGGAAGCCGCCTGCCAGGGACTTATGGCTGGCATCAATGCGCATCTTGCCATTCAAGGGAATGATCCTTTTGTGCTCACGCGTTCGCAAGCGTACATTGGCGTTCTCATTGATGACCTTATCACCAAGGGCGTGCAGGATCCATACCGTATGTTCACGTCGCGGGCCGAATACCGCATCCTTCTCCGTCAGGATAATGCTGACCAAAGACTAACTCCGCTGGGTCACCAAATAGGATTGATAGACGATATTCGTTTTCATGCATTTGAAAACAAATTGGCCAATCAATCATCTATAGTGAATTACCTTCAAGAAAAACTACCGGAATTTGATACGTTGAACCAGTTTCTGGCGGCGCACGAATCCTCGCCGCTCGTGCATAATGTGCGGTTGGCGCAGCTGCTGCTCCGCCCGCAAATCAGCATAGAGGATATCATGGCTCTCCATCCGCCCTTCGTGACATTTTTAGATGAACTTCCCGCCACACCGGAACAGATTAAGAATGCCGAAACGGAAATCAAATATGCCAACTATATCGAGAAGGAACGCGAACTGGTTTCCAAGTTCGAAAATCTGGATCATATCAAAATTAATCCGGATTTTGATTATTCAAAGTTGACAAGCATCTCCAAAGAGGCACGCGAAAAACTTTCGAAAGTGAAACCCATCAATCTGGGTCAAGCCTCCCGCATCAGTGGTGTCAGTCCTGCCGATATAACCGCCTTGATGATTTATTTGCGTACTTTTTAATTTTAAGTATTTGATTTATAATAAGTTTGTATTAATATTCCCCAATATTAAAGCAAAAAGGGAAAATTATAGCACTAATCAAAAAAAAGAAAATCGCCCGTCATAGAGCGAATTTAAAAAAACAGTGCTGATAATCAAAAGATTATAACAAACCGTAAAAAGAAGTAGTCTCGCCGGGAATCGAACCCGGATCTAAGGTTTAGGAAACCTTTGTTCTATCCATTGAACTACAAAACCAATGGGCGGCAAAAGTACAAAAAATGTTCGATTGTATTATAGCATCATTTTCTCTTTGAGCTCTTTTTTAAAAGAGCGTGAGATGGAGAAAAGATGATTGGCCACCACAATTTTGTCGGGCTTGAGGAATTTAGTCACTTTATCTATGTTCACGATGGTTTCCCTGTTAATCTTCTGGAATTTATCACTGGGCAGGCGTTGCTGGTAATATTTGAGGGAGTTGAGGGTGTGCCGTTCGGTGCCGTTGTCGAAGTGGAAGCAAATCTGATTTTTTATCCGGAAGAGGAAGGCAACATCATCCAGATTGATCCGATTGGATTCGTCGTTTTTCTTCAAAAACAAGAAATCCTTGCCGGAGTTGAGCTTGGAGAGTCGGGCATACTCATCTGTAAAATATTTTTCAGAAGCGACAGGAAGTTTTTCACGTTGCAAAGAATAGTAATCGCTATAGATATTCCAGATTTTCCCCATCACGTTCAGGCACTGTTTTTCGGTAATAGGGGTAAAAATCAGATCAAAAAACCCGAACGCAAGATAATTCCGGATGGACTTCACACTTGTTTTATTACAAATTCCAACAATAAACGGAGGTTTTTGGATGGAATTTAACAGATCGGAGAAACGAGTTTCCATGAAAAGAACGGTGGGTTTGTGGTCATTCAACAGTTCAATGGCTTCCAGAGAATGACGAAAGGAAGCGACAATTTCAATGGAGTTAATTTTTGATAATAAACTACTTAAATAGTTCAGACATTCATCGTTTTCGATGAAGAAGGCGCAGGAAATGGAATTTTTTTTCATCTTTTTTGTTTTGATAATTGATGAAACAAAGATAAGAAAAAGTAGGGAAAACAATCTGGTTTCCCCAAAGCCCCCATAAAGAGTACAAAATGCATTATAAATGACAAATAAACAAAGAAATACATCAAAAACGGGTTGTTTTCAGGATTTACCGTGAAAGCAGAAAAGCATATTTCTTTTGCATAAAAACAGGGAGGCAAGTTCAAAAAAGTGTCAAATAAGGTAATACGATAGTGAAAAAAAAATTTTTATAGGAAAAAAACAGAAGGTGAGAATAAAGGGCAACTACGTTATTCTTTTTTGTATCTTTGCCGCCCTTTGAAATCCAATATTAATCAAATAAAAACAGACAATGAAAAAAACTTTGATTTTACTGTTCGTGTGTCTTTTGGGCATCAGTGCGTCATTTGCGCAGGAAAAGGAAACCACCACTAAAGAGGAAGGTTATAAATTCAGGAATCTCAAGGAGATCCCCATCACGTCCGTGAAAGACCAGCATCGTGCCGGCACTTGCTGGTGCTATTCCGGTTTGGGCTTCATTGAGGCAGAACTTCTCCGTATGGGCAAGGGTGAGTATGACCTTTCCGAAATGTACATTGTGGCCAACACCTACAACGACCGCGCGATGGCGGCTGTGCGTACGCACGGTGACGTTTCCTTCTCGCAAGGCGGTTCCTTCTATGATGTGATTTACGGTATGAAGGCGTTCGGTCTGGTTCCCGAAAGCGAAATGCGTCCGGGTGCCGCCTACGGCGACACGCTCTCCGATCACAGCGAGCTTTCCCTGCTGACGGATGCCATGGTGAAGGCCATAGCTAAAGGCGAGCAGAAAAACTTGCAGAAAAACAGCAACAACGAAGTGCTTTGGCAAAAAGCTGTGGCTGCCGTTCATGAGGTCTATTTGGGTAAAAATCCTGAAAAATTCACTTACCAAGGCGTGGAATACACTCCGAAATCTTTCTACGAGTCACTCGGTTTGAACCCGGACGACTATATTTCCATTACCTCCTACACACATCATCCTTTCTACGAGAAATTCGTGTTGGAAATCCAAGACAACTGGCGTTGGGCACAGTGCTACAACGTTCCGTTGGATGAGATGATGGAGATTTTCGACTATGCCGTTGATCATGGTTACACTATTGCTTGGGGTTCCGATGTGAGCGAGCCGGGCTTCCGCATGGGCGTGAAGAAAGGTTTCTGCGTGCTTCCTGAGACGAAAGCTTCTGCCATGCAGGGCAGCGATATGGCCCACTGGACTGGCATGAGCGCCAAGGAGATTCAGGACGAGGCTGCCAAGCACCCGACACCGCAACGCTGGGTGACGCAAGAGGAACGCCAGATCGCATACGACAACTGGGAGACCACCGACGACCATGGCATGCTGATTTACGGCAAGGCAGTGGATCAGGACGGAAATGAATATTACATGGTAAAGAACAGCTGGGGCGACTATGGCGACTATCATGGCATGTTCTACGCTTCCAAGGCATTTGTGCGCTACAAAACCATGAACATTGTGGTGCATAAAGATGGTATTCCGAAGGAAATCAAGAAGAAACTCGGTATCAAATAATTTATCGATTGCATAAAAAAGAAAGGGAACAGTGATAACGCTGTTCCCTTTTTTAATATCCAAAAGCTTATAAATAACCTATAAAGCGATAAACGGACTAATAAATGAGTCCGAGTTCCAGCTTTGCCGCTTCTGTCATGCGGTCCATGTCCCAAGGCGGGTCGAAGGTGACCTCTACATCCACTTTGCCCACGCCCGGAATCATTGAAACGCGGGTTTTTACCTCCATAGGCAGACTTTCCGCCACCGGACAGTTGGGAGCCGTGAGGGTCATCAGAATATACACGTCATTGTTTTTATTGACTTCCAGCTTGTATATGAAACCGAGTTCCCAGATATTGACAGGTATTTCTGGGTCGTAAATGGAATTCAGAACTTCGATAACTTTACTCTTCATATTATTCTAACGCTTTTTCTTTTAATGAGTTGAAACCATCGCCCAACGTTTCGGACGCCTCCACGATGGTGATGAATGCCTTGGGGTCGATTTCGTGTACGAAATGGATTAATACCGGCAGCTGTTTGCGCGACAGAGACGTGAAAATCAGCTTTTTCTCGGCATGATTGTACATTCCCTCGGCGTGGATATAGGTGCCGCCGCGCTCCAATTCCTCCAAAATCCGGATGCGAATCTCTTCATACTGGTCTGAGATGATGAGCACCGCCTTGTTGGTGCGGAAGCCGGAAATGACCTTGTCCATCACCACGCCCGTCACGTAAATGACAAGCCAGGAGTAGAGTGGGATGGTCCAGTCTTTGAAAGCAGCCAAAGCAGCCAGCACGATGGTGGAGTCCACGATAATGAGCAGGGTTCCCAACGGTATGTGTTTCAAATACTTTCCGATAATCATTGCGATGATGTCGGTACCGCCGGAGGTGGCGCGGGTTTTGAAAATCAAGCCCAGACCGATGCCAAGGAGAACTGCGCCGAACAGGGCCATGATGAAGATGGCCGAGGGATCGGGAACCAACGGCTGGCCTGGCACGCTGATCAGCGGCTCGTAGCCATACACCTTCTCCCACAGGGAAATGAAAGCGGGCAGCGAAACCACCCCGACCACGGTTTTAGCCCCGAATTTCGGACCCAACCATAAGGTGCCGATAATCAGCAAGGGGATATCCAAACAAATGCCCGACAAACCGATGGGGAAATTGAACAGGTGGTGAAGGATGATGGCAATACCATACACTCCGCCTGGCGCCAGTTTCAACGGTGAAATGAACACCACAAACCCGATGGACATAATGAACGTTCCCAACAAAATCAGTCCGTAGGTGTGAATCAGCTCTTTCCAATCCAAATTTTTCCAATCTATTTTTTTAATTGATTCCATAAGTTCATTATTTACTTACTACAATTTTTAACCGGTGCGCAATCTCGGAACGGCTTTTCACACAAAGCTGCAATTGCTGCATCAGCATCATCGTATCTTCTTCAGTATTACCCTCTTGTGACAAATCTTTTTGGATTTCCGTCATCCGTTGTTCCACAAGGCGCATTTTCAGGTTCAGTATAATGTTCTGGACCTCCTGTTGCAGTATGGAGACGTTGTTGCGGATGGTGTTGGTGAAGATGTCATAACGTTTTTCCCACTTCTTACTATATTGCGGTTCGTTGCTGTCAAGGTGTTGGATGGCAAACTGGCTCTCTTCCGGATCCTCGCTCAAGATGAAGGTTCGTTTGATGGCGTCTTGGTCCATAAGGATTTCCGCCACTTCGGCGTAATGGGTGTAAATCTTGTTCATAAGCGGGTTTTGCAGCACGATTCCATCGTTGAACAGGTCGTCGAATACGAACTGGTCCACCCGTTTTTGCGTTCCCTGTTCGGGATTTTGTGCGTCGGAGACGTTGATTTCGTAGAGGCCGTATTTCAGGAGTAGGAGCACGACATTCTTTTCCGCCTCATAAAGAAGGTCCACGGCGGGTTTTTCCTGTTCGGGCGCACTCTGTTCCACCGGAATGGTAATCGTGTCCGTAACGGGCTGTTCGGGCGCGTCAGGGGTGTTTTTGCGCGACCCCTCATTCAGCTTTTTCCAAACGGTTCGTTTCAGTTCGGCGTTTAGGGTGGTCTCGGGCAGCTCGAACATGCGGGCGCACTCTTTGACATAGAAAGCCCGGGCGATGTTGTCACGCACGGCCGCAATGGAGGTTATCATTTCGCTCACCATGTGGGCGCGCTTCATGGGGTCATTACCTGCCTCTTTCGACAGGATGTCCGCCTTGAACAGCAGGAAATCCGTGGTGTGCGTTTCCAAATACTCGAGTAATTCGCTGTCTCTGTGTTTTTTGGCGAAGGAATCGGGGTCCTCGCCATCGGGCAGAAGACAAACCTTCACATTCAAGCCCTGCGCCAACAACATGTCAATACCGCGCAAGGATGCTTTGATACCCGCCGCATCGCCGTCGTACAACACTGTGATGTTGCGGGTTTGCGAGGACAGGATCTTCACCTGTTCCGGTGTCAATGAGGTGCCCGAGGAGGCCACCACATTTTCGATGCCGGACTCGAACATGGAGATTACATCCGTGTAACCCTCCACCAAATAGACATTATCCTTCTGACGGATGGCTTTTTTGGCCAGATAGATGTCGTAAAGAGTCTCTTTCTTGTGGTAAATGTCGTTTTCGGGAGAGTTGAAATATTTGGCTGTTTTTTCATCCTTTTTCAAAACCCGTCCGCCGAAACCGATGACCTTACCTGTGTGGTTGTGAATAGGGAAAATAACCCGTCCGCGATAGAAATCGAACAGCTTGCCCGACTCGCTTTTTTTAGTCAATCCTAATTTCAGTAGAAACTCTTCCTGATAGCCCTGTTTCAGAGCATATTGGGTGAAACTGTCCCAGCCGCCGGGACAATAGCCGAGATGGAATTTGTCGATGGTGGCGTCCTTGAATCCCCGTTCTTTAAAGTAGGAAAGTCCCATCAGCCGTCCTTCTTCGCTGTTATGAAGCTGGTCCATGAAGTATTTCTCGGCAAATTCGTTTACGATGTAAAGGCTGTCT
This sequence comes from Bacteroidales bacterium, assembly GCA_045116675.1. Lineage (GTDB taxonomy): Bacteria > Bacteroidota > Bacteroidia > Bacteroidales > WCHB1-69 > F23-D06. The sequence continues at coordinate 23,766 of JBGUMF010000062.1, read as the reverse complement.
TTCTCGCTGCGCAGTTTTTTCTCTTCCGGGGTTTCGGGCCGGTCAAATTCCAGCGTGATGCTGTATTTCTTGGCCAGGTATTCCAAAGCCTCCGGGTAGCTCATCTTGGCATGTTCCATCAGGAAATTGATGGCGTTGCCTTTGGCGTCGCACACAAAGCAGTGGTAGATGCCTAATCTCGGCGACACGTGCATGGAAGGGTTGCTGTCGTTGTGAAACGGACAAATTCCCACATAACCTTGCCCCTGTCGTTTCAGCGTGACAAAGTCGCCCACCACCTCTTCAATTTTGGCGGCGAATTTGATTTCCTCTACTGTTTTCTTTGAGATCACGGGTGATGGCTATGCTAGTGAATATTAATCGTTATCCGATTCAGAGTCATGTTTGTCTTTTTTCTCTTTACCGGAATATACTTTGAACTTCTTGAAAATCTTCTTATTGTGCATTACAGACAGGGCTTGCTGGAAGGTGTCGTCGGTTTCCAGGAAGATGCGGTAGGCTTCGCCATAGCCGAAAAGTCCGCGGGCAATTTCAAAGCGGAGATAGTCTTTGATATATTCGCCGGCGTGTGCCTCGTTGCGCAAACGGATGGCCTCATTGTAATTTTTCGTCACATAATGGGAGAACATCGTGTCCAGCATCTGCATATTGATCTGGTTGGCCGATTTGAACAAAGAATCCAATTTTGTTTGGTTTTCTTTAATAAAACTATTGGCATAAGAGGAGAATGTGAAAGATGCGCTATCACTTACGCCCTCTTTTTTGGCAAAGTCCATAAACTCTTTATAGAAAGCATCGCTGATTTTGTAATTTTTCTGGAAAGATTCGAAAGAAGGATACTGTTTTTTCAGTTTTTCGCGGTTGTTTTCCAGATAATCCACTACAAAATTGCCGAAAATGCCCTTGCGGACGATTTCGTTGTAAAGCGTGGAGTATTTTGTAGTGTCCAACGGGATGAAAATGTCGGGCATGATGCCGCCACCGCCATACACCGTGCGTCCGTGCGGGGTTTTGTACTTCAGTGAATCCGGGAATTTGATGTTGTCAGCAGTATAGAGCTCGCCCTTCTTCATGCGGTTTTGAATATCGTGATAATAGGAATCCAGGCCATCGTTGTAGGGCTTTTGGATGCAGCGGCCTGTGGGAGTGTAATAGTGCGAAATGGTCAAGCGTACCTCCGATTGGTCTATCAGGCGCAACGGCTTTTGCACCAGGCCTTTGCCGAAAGTACGTCGCCCGATGACCAGTCCGCGGTCCCAGTCTTGGATACACCCGGAGGTGATTTCCGAGGCGGAGGCGGAGTTTTCGTCCACCAGCACAATGAGTTTGCCCTCTTCGAAGAGGCCGGTTTGGGAGGCGTAGAATTTTTCGCCGGTGCCGCGGAAGTTGTCCGTATAGACAATCATGCGCTTGCCGGAGATGAACTGGTCGCAGATTTCAAACGCCACGTTGAGATAGCCGCCTCCGTTGCCGCGAAGGTCGAGGATCAAATCATTCATACCCTGTTTTTTCAAATCCCGGATGGCGGTGATAAGTTCTCCCGTCGAAGTGGCGGCGAAGCGTTCCAACTTGATGTAGCCGGTGGTGGTGTCGGCCATGAAGTGGACGTTGATGCTGTGCATGGGGATGGCCCCGCGGGTGATGACGAAGTCGATGAGCTTGGGATTGCGCCCGCGCTTGACAGAGACCTTCACCTTGGAGCCTTTCGCCCCGCGCAAGTGCTTGCGTACCCAGTCGTTGGTGATTTTCTCCCCGCAGGCCAGCGTGTCATCCACTTTCACAATCTTGTCGCCCGCCAACAGACCCACCTTCTCAGAGGGACCGTCAATGATGACTTCCATCACATTGATGGTGTCTTTGATGAGCTGGAAGGTGACGCCGATGCCGTCAAAAGTGCCCTGCAGAGGCTCCGTCATGGCAGCCACGTCCTTTTTGGGTATAAAAGAGGTGTGCGGATCCAGTTCTTTCAGCATGGTGGAGATGGACTTGTCAATTAAAGGATCGAAGTCCACGGAGTCCACATACATCATGTTGATGGAATTTATGACCTGGTCCATCTTGGTTTTCCCCTGTTGGTAATTTTTGTTCGGTGATTGGGCAAAAATAGAGGTAAAACACAAAAAGTTCAAGCAAAAAAGGCAAATAATAATCTTTTTCATCGCATGGCGTTTTTTTAGGGCGGCAAAGGTACAAAATTTAGTGATTAGTGAACAGGGGACAGGAGATAGAAATTATAAACAGGGGAGTAGTGTGAAAAAACGTTTTTAAATACGCATTTTCACTACGGTGATACCACATCCACCCATTTCCAGAACCTCATCCTGAAAGGCTTCCACATCCTTGCGTTTGGCCAGTTCCTGACGGGTGATCTGCCGCAGAATGCCATTGCCCTTGCCGTGCAGGATGCGCACAAAACGGATGCTCAGCAGCGCGGCCTCGTCCAGATATTCTTCCAAATTGGCGATGAGCTCGTCGGCGCGCTGCCCGCGCACGTCCAACGTGGTGCTGAAGTCGGCCAGCTTTTTGTTCATGGCCTCGCCCAGCGTGCCCTCGTTGTAGCGCACCACGCCGCTCCGACGTACTTCACGTGCCTCTTTCTTACTGATTTTTGCCAACTTTCGGATGTCCGTCTTGAAGGAGATGGAATTGAAGGCGATGGTGGCATCGTTGCCATTGATGGCGGTCACCTCGCCCGTAACCTGCATGTCGGCCATGAAGACGCTGTCGCCCACACGGATGACGTTGTCTTCCGGTTTCTCCTCCACTTTCTTGGGTTTAGGAGCAGTGCGTTTCACTGGTATGATGGGCTTGATGCTCTCCTCTTTCTCAATGGATTCAATCTCTTCCTTCAACTCCTCTTTCAGTTTGGTGACGTTCTCCCGCGCTTTCTTCGTCTTCACCGCATCGGCTTTGGCCTCTTTGATGTCGCGAATGGTCTTCTCTATCACCTTGTTGGCACTTTCCACAATCATGTTGGCCTGGTTTTTGGCCTTCTGGATGATTTCTTTGCGCTGTTTGTCCAGTTCGGAGAATTTTTCAGAATATTCGTCAATCATTTCGGCCAACTGGTCATCAGCGGCCCGCACCTGTTTCAGCGTTTTTTCCGTTTCTATCTGTGCCAATTCAATCTCTTCCAGTTTCCGCTCGTAGTCAATTTGCGCCGTGCCCGACTTGGCGATGGCACTTTGTATGATGTCGGGATTCAAGCCGATATGGTGGGCGATTTCGTAGGTAAACGAGCTGCCCGGCTTGCCGATTTTGAGTTTGTATAACGGTTGTAATGCGTTGGTATCGTACAACATAGCTCCGTTCACGGCTTCGTTGTGCGTGTCGGGAAACATTTTCAGGTTGCCGTAATGCGTAGTGATGATACCGAAGGCTTTTTTCTCATAAAAACTCTCCAGGATAGCCTCTGCCAACGCGCCGCCCAAGGTTGGTTCCGTACCTGACCCGAACTCGTCAATGAGGAACAGCGACTGTGCGTTGAGGTTTTCGTCCATCATTTTAAGGTTGGAAAGATGGGAACTGTATGTACTAAGGTCATTTTCAATGGATTGCTCATCTCCGATGTCAATGAAGATGCTTTGGAAAACACCCATGTCCGAGGTGCTCTGCATGGAGACCAGCAAACCGCACTGCATCATGTATTGGAGCAGGCCCACGCATTTGAGGCAAACGGATTTGCCGCCGGCGTTGGGACCGGAAATCAATAGGATGCGTTGGTTTTCAGTGAGTTGTACATCCAAGGGCACCACTTTCTTGCCGTTTTTCTTTAAAGCCAGATACAGTAGCGGATGTTCGGCCTGTTGCCAATTGATAAGCGGCTGGTTGTGGATATGCGGCAAGGAAGCATTAAGATCGATGGCGAACAATGCTTTGGCGCGCAGAAAATCGTAGCGGCCCATAATCCGTTGGGCTTCCAGCAGTTCGGGTATCAGCGTGCGGATGGTGCCCGACAACTCGGTGAGGATGCGCACCACCTCGCGGCTGGCTGCGTTCTGCAGGTCTTTGAGCTCGTTGTTGGCATCAAACACCTCCGTGGGCTCGATGAAGACCGTTTGGCCAGTGGCCGATTCGTCGTGGATGAAGCCCTTGAGCCTCCGTTTGTATTGGGCGGCGATGGGAATGCAGAGGCGGCCGTTGCGGATGGTCATCTCAGCGTCTTCTTTCACCAAGCCGTCCTGTTTGGCGGCGTTGAGAATCTTGCGGATCTGGCGGTCGGCGCTGTTGGAGATGCGGTTGATTTCACCTTTAATGCGGCTTAGCTCGTCGGAGGCGTTGTCGCGCAGCTGCCCTTTGTCGTCCAGAATACGGTTGATGCCGTTCAGCAGGTCACGCTGGATGGGCATATCTTCGCAAACACCCCACAAGTAGGGGTACTTTTTGTCCTGATGGCGGGAGCGCAGATAGACGAATATGTTAGTCATAGTGACGATGAAGGCGCGCAGCTGGGCCAACTCTTCCAGTTCGATGTAGGTGCCGTCCACCTGCAGGCGTTTCAGCTCGGCGCGAAGATCGTAGTAGTCTTGCGCGGGGAACGGTTCGTCGAAAAGCAGCAGCTGCCGCATCTCCTCCACACTTTCCAGCTCGGGTTGTATCTTGTCTATGTCCGACATCATGGCCACGGCATCCACAAACCCTTTTCCAATGGGACTTAAACAAAACCCCCGCAGCAGTTGCCGGATGGTGTCGAAACCGATTTTTTCTTCAAAATTATTGGGGTAAAGCATTTTCTATATGTTAATTAGGTGTGAGATACAAAAAATTATGCTACTAGCATAATTTTATTAGCATAAAAATGTAAAAAAATGGTTTTACGCAAACAATGTCGCGGCAGTGCAGTCTTTTACGGTCACGTCGATATATTCGCCGATTTTGTGGTTCCCTTTCGGGAAGATGATGACCTTGTTTTGGCTGTTGCGGCCGTAGAGTTGGTCTGTGGAGCGTTTGGAGGCCCCTTCGATGAGCACTTGGAACGTCTTGCCGATGTCGCGCTTGTTGCTGATCAGCGACAGCTCGCCTTGCAGCGCGATAATTTCTTCCAGCCGGCGGGTTTTCACCTCATCGGGCACGTCGTCGGTGAAGCGTTTGGCCGACATGGTGCCGCCTCTTTCGGAGTATTTGAACATGTAGGCATATTCGTAGCCCACCTCGCGCATGATGGAGATAGTCTGCCGGTGGTCTTCCTCCGTCTCGCCGCAAAACCCCGCGATGATGTCGGTGGAGATGGCGCAGTCGGGCATCAACTCCTTGATTTTGCGCACTCTTTCCAGATAGTATTCACGGGTATAGACGCGGTTCATACGCTTGAGCACGGCATTGCTGCCCGACTGCACGGGCAGGTGGATGTACTTGCAGATGTTGTCGTAGCGGGCGATAGTTTCCAACAGTTCGTCGGAGATGTCCTTGGGGTGCGAGGTGGCGAAGCGCACGCGCAGGTCGGGCGACATTTCGGCCACAGCAGCCATCAGTTGCGCGAAGGTCATGTTCTCCCATTGGTAGGAATTCACATTTTGGCCAAGCAAGGTCACTTCCTTGTAGCCGTCATGCAGCAATTGTTCCACCTCGTGGAGGATGGTTTGTGGACTGCGGCTGCGTTCGCGCCCGCGGGTGTAGGGCACCACGCAATAGGTGCAGAAGTTGTTGCACCCGCGCATGATGGACACGAACGCCGACACGCCGTTGAGGTCGTAGCGCACGGGCATGATGTTATCGTAGGTCTCCTCTTCGGAAAGCAGAACGTTGAATTGGGTTTCACCGGCGGCTGATTGTGCGATGAGCTGTGGCAGATCGCGGTAGGCATCCGGTCCGGCGATAAAATTCAATATAGGCTCAGTTTCAAAGAGTTCCTCTTTCATCCGTTCGGCCATGCAGCCCAACAGACCGACTTGAAGAGAGCGGTGTTTTTTCTTCAGGGCCTCCAGTTCGCGCAGCCGCTTATGGATGCGCTGCTCCGCCTTGTCGCGGATGGAGCAGGTGTTGATGAGGATAAGGTCCGCCTCCTGCACATTGTCGGTCAGCGTGTATAAATCTTTGAGAATGGCGGCCACCACCTCGCTATCGGCAAAGTTCATCTGACAACCATACGTTTCAATATAGAGTTTTTTCATGGCGGCAAAGGTACAAAAAAAGGCGCCTCGTAGCGAAGCGCCTTTTCTATTGTTTTAAAACAGAAATCCTTATTTCTTGATGAATTTCTGGGTGGCACCGTTCATGCGAACGAAATAGATGCCGCTTTCGAGGTTGGCAACATTGATGTTAGCCTGGCCATTGACCTGCTCGCTAACAATCACCTGACCCAGTGTGTTTACAATCTCCATGCTGCCTTCGCCTTTCACCGTGATGTTCGTGGTAGCAGGGTTCGGATAAACGGAGAAAGTGGTGTTTTCAACTTCCTCAACGCCAACACCAGAAATAGTAATGGTCACACCATCACCATCGCCATCCCTATCCATGTAAAAATGATAAGATTTACCATTTTCAAAAACATAATCATCCGCACGGGAACCTTCACCACCAGCGATCCACATACGAGATCCTGGCGTAGGATTCGTAATACAATAATCATAGGTACCTGCAGGAATTTGAATAGTAACGGCACCGTCGAAAACGATATTGGTTGTTGTCAAAGAACCATCAGCGTTTTCGGGGATTTTATATTCAAATTCAGCATACGTAGAAGCAGGAACATCACCCGAAGTTGATAACGCACCCTGTTCAGGAATTATGGTGCCATAAGTGTTGTGATCAGCATCCAACAGCAATTGGTAACCAGAACCATCCTGCCAAACATCATGGGCTTCCAACGTGATTGTTACTTGAGCTTTAGCGGCAAAAGAAAATGCACACAAAGCCAAAACAAAGGTAAAAAGTTTTTTCATAACTTAAAGATTTTGGTTAATAATTTATTTTGCGGCAAATATATAATTTTTTTAAACACATCGGTAAAAAAAAAACGCACCGTGAATTGTTTATATTTGTTCCACCACTAAAGCATCGGCCACCACCTCCGCCAGCGACTTGATTTCCACATTCAGGTTATACGTATGGTTGATTTGGGTGAGCTGGTCCACGCAGTTATGGCACGGCGTAATCACTACGTTGGCACCGGTTTCGCGTATCTGGTTGGCCTTGATTTCGCCCACTTTGAGGCGGCGTTCATTGTATTCGCTCATGGCCAGCATGCCACCGCCGCCACCGCAGCAGAAGTTGTCGCTGCCCGAGGGTGTCATCTCAATCAGTTCAGGCACCACCTGCTTCACCACATAGCGCAAAGAGTTGTACAAGCCACCATTGCGGGTGATATTGCAGGGGTCGTGGATGGTGTATTTCTTGGTGTTGAGGTTTTTGTCCACCTTGATCCTGCCGCTTTTGATATAATCCTCCAGCAGTTCAATGAGGGTTATCATCTTGAAATCGGGCTGGGTTTTGAGATAATTTGGGGCTTCCCAGCGCAGTGCGCGCGAGCCGTGGCCACACTCGCCGAGCACCAGCGTGTTGCAATGCAGTTTGTGCACCTCGTCAAACATGTGTTTGGCGATAGCGGTGGCTTCGTCATCGTTGCCGGAGAAGTAGCCGTAGTTGGTTACGTCGTACATTTCCGTGGAGAGGGTCCAGTTGGCCTTGGCCGCATAGAAGATTTTGGCGGCGGCGGCGATGGAGAGCGGGAAGAACTTGGGCTCGCGGGGGTTCAGCGTGTAGAGGATGTCGGAATTGTCTTTGTTGAGCGGGATTTTGGCTTCCTCGCCCAGCTCATCCTGCAAGTCTTCTTCCATCCATTCGATGGTATCGACAAAATCCTCCGTGGGAATGGCCATGTTGTTGCCGGTGTTGATGGCGGCGTCCACGGTGGCTTGCAGCGTCTGCGGCACCATGCCCATGGCGGCCAGCATCCGGCGGCCCGTACGTACCACGAAGGGGATGTCGATGCCGATGGAGCAGTGCTTCACACAACGTCCGCACATAGTGCAGGCTCCAAACAGGGAGTCCACCATCTCGGCCACATACTCGTCCGTGAGCTCGTGCGCATGGTTAAGTTTCGGCGCGGTGCGGCCCAGAAACGTGCAATAGCGACGGTATATGGAGGATACCATATCCACTTTCTTGCCGGGGATGAACTTGGGATCCTGGAACGTTTTCCAAAACAGGCAGCTGGTTTCGCACAGGCCGCAATGCACGCAGGCGTTGAGGTGGGTGAGCAGCTTGCTGTCGGTTTGCTTGGTGAGGATGTCGATGGCTTTCTGTTTGCTCTCGGAGGAAATGTTTGTCATAAATGCTTTTTTTAGGGTGCAAAAATAGTAAATTTTTCAGCAGGGAGCAAAAAAAAAGGCTGGAGCAATCCAGCCTTTTTTATAGTGTGTCGGTAAATTATTTCACCACAACCTTGGAGGTGTAAACCTTGCCGTTCTGGGAAACCTTGAGCATATAGACACCAGCCTTCATGTTGGAAACGTTGATGGAGGCAGTGTTGGAGGCCGTACCGTTGTAAACCTGCTGGCCAACCAAGTTGAACATTTGAACCTTGGCTTCCTTGTCGCCGGCCAGTTTCACGTTAAGAACGTTCGTGGCAGGGTTCGGATAAACCGTGATGTTCTCTTTCTCCATATCTTCCACGTTGGTGTAAGCGCAATCCGTGCAGGAAAGAACGAGGTCGATATCAGGATAATGCATCTTCTTCATGTAGAATGTCGGGGAGTACTGACGATATCCCACATAACCCTGACCGGTCAAATCATAACGAGTGTCAGAATCGATGTAGTAACCTTTGTTGTGGTTGTTCACGAAATCTTCAGAGCAGGTCTGCCAGTCAGCAGCGCCAGTGATCTGATAGTTGTAGTAAGGATAGTAGGCCTGACGATAGTCCGTCCAGCAACGGGCATAGAAGTGGGAATATTCATCAAGGTCTTCGTCAACGCCAAGAGTATAGTTGCCTCTCTTGAAGGTATAAGCAATGTTGAGGATTTTGTTGGTGATATTGCCATAATTGATAGGCAGGGCATAGGTGCTGAAGCGGAAATAGCCAGCGCTATCCCAGCAAACATCGTTGGAACCCAGAGGGAACTTGTACAGGGTGGCACCCTCTTGCATCAGCGTGTTATAGTTGAACGTGATGTCATGGAAAACGAAGTTGGCATGGAATTCCTGATTGGCATCGTAATATCCGCCGCGCATAAGATCTTCATCGGTAAGGGTGGCGAGAACGCCCACGATAAGCGTATCCACAGCATCCATCGGAAGAGAACCTTTAGCTGCGCCTTGTTCGTTGCGGAAATAGGCACCGGAAATGTAGAGGGAGTCCAGTCTCAAAACAGGGGAGTAAGCCAAGGAAACTTCACCTTCAGCAGCCAGGTTTTCATACAGGGTGTGGGTGAAATCGTAGGTCATACCCAAACCGTGAATCCAAGGATGCATATACAGTGTGTCGTTAGAGTAAACACCACCGGTGGTGTCGGTCTGCAGATAGTTGAACGTATAATCGTTTTGTGTAGGCTGATAACCCACGTTGGTGTACAAGTACATAGCATAATTCAATGCACCAAAGGAGGCATCACGAAGATTGTTCTCATAGATGGGTTTTTTGTTTAAAACCTCTTTCTGTTTGGAATCCATGACATTCTTCGGATTCTGCAGCTGGGCGAATGATGTGGCAACCATCATCAAAGCCATTAAAAGAATAGAAATTTTTTTCATTTGTTGTTTGTTTTTATTAATGAATAATAGAAAATAGTTTGCACTTTTTCAAGCGTGCAAAGATACAATTTATTTTGCACACTCCGTTTATCCACAATTTTTTTAACATTTTTTATTTTAAGACTCCTCCGAGAAATTGTCAATCTCCTCGCGCAGATTTTCCACGATGAAGTTCTGACGCTCCATGGTGTTCTTGCCCATATAGTACTCGATGATGGCGTCAATGTTGCTGCCGGGGTCCAGGACAACAGGTTCCAACCGGATGGATTTGCCGATGAAATTCTTGAACTCTTTGGGGTCGATTTCACCCAAACCTTTGAATCGGGTGATTTCGGGTTTGCCGCCAAGCTTTTTGATGGCACCCACTTTTTCCTGTTCGGAATAGCAGTAGAGGGTCTTCTGCTTGTTGCGCACGCGGAACAGGGGTGTCTGCAGCACATATACATGGCCCGCCCGCACCACGTCCGGGAACAATTGCAGGAAGAAGGCCAGCAACAGCAGCCGGATGTGCATACCGTCCACATCGGCATCAGTGGCGATAATAATATTATTGTAGCGCAACCCGTCCAGTCCATCCTCCAGGTTCAAGGCGGCCTGCAGCAGACTCAGCTCCTTGTTCTCGTAGATGGCGCTCTTGCTCTTGATAATGTTGGCGGGCTTGCCCATCAGACTGAACACGGCTTGCGTGTTGGCGTCGCGTGACTGGGTGATGGATCCGGAAGCGGAGTCACCCTCGGTGATGAAGATCATCGTCTCCAGGCCCCGCGGGTCGTTGGTGTTGAAATGATACCGGCAGTCACGCAACTTGCTGTTGTTCAGACTTACTTTTTTCTGTATCTCCTTCGACTGCTTTTTGAGTGCGGCAATGGCCGTGCGCTCTTTTTCCGCTTCCTGGATTTTCTTCAACATCACCTCCGCCACATCGGGATTCTTGTGGAGGAAATTATCTAACAGACGCCCGATCATGTCGTTCACATAATTGCGGATGGTCTGCCCGCCGGGTTCCATGTGTTCCGACCCCAGTTTGGTCTTGGTTTGTGAGTCGAACATGGGGTTCTTGACTTTGATGGACATGTTGGCGGCGATGGAGTTGCGCACGTCAGCGGGCTCGAAGTTCTTCTTGAAAAAATCGCGGCAGGTTTTCACGATGGCCTCGCGCATAGCCTGCTGGTGTGTGCCGCCGTGCTCCGTATATTGGCTGTTGACGAAAGTGTAGTACTCCTCGCCATATTTGCGGTTGGTGTGCACCATGGCAAATTCGAAGTTCTCGTCCTTCAGGTAGATAGGCTCATACAGCCGACTTTCACCCACCTTTTTGTTCAGCAAATCCAAAAGGCCGTTTTTGGAGTAGAAACGTTTGCCGTTGAAGTTGATGGTGAGTCCACGGTTCAGATAGACATAATTCCACAGAAGATTCTCGATGTATTCGGTGTACCAGTCGTAGTTTTCGAAGATGGTGTCGTCGGGCAGGAAGGAGGCCATCGTTCCGTTTTTTTCTTCGGTGGGCTCAATGGGATACTCTTTGGAGATTGTGCCCGCGGAAAATTCAGCCCGTTTCATTTGTCCGTCCCGCACGCTCTGCACCAGCAGATGGGTAGAGAGCGCATTTACCGCCTTCACACCCACGCCGTTCATGCCGATGGAAGCAAAATCACCCTTGAAATTACGACCTGTGTTCATCTTGGAATAACAGTCCACCACCTTATTCAACGGGATACCGCGCCCATAGTCGCGCACAGTGACTCGTTTCTCCTTGATGGTGATGTCGATGGTTTTGCCGTAGCCGTTCATGAACTCGTCGATGGCATTATCCATCACCTCTTTCAACAGCACATAGATGCCGTCGTCATGTGAGGAGCCGTCGCCCGTCTTGCCAATGTACATGCCGGGCCGCGTACGGATATGCTCATACCAGTTCAGGGTAATGATGTTCTCGTCTTTGTATTCTGACATATTATTGTCTTACAAATTGTTACAACCGCTATTGCGGGTTGTAGAGACGGGTCGCGCCCAATCCCTACATAGGTTTATTAATGGTTTTCCCCTTTCTATTCAAAGGGGTGCAAAAATACAAATTTTGCGCATATCTACCATTAAAACCATTTAGATCAATAGTTCTTTATTTATACACTACAACAAATTCTATAGTTTTGTTGTTTATAAACAAAAAAATGTAATTTTGCGCCGATTTGTTTTATAAAACTATGAAGAGAAGCCCCTTTTTGATCCTGTTTGTCGTGGTGCTGTGCCTTTGTTCCTCCATTCGCGCACAGGAGCCCATTGATGTCTATGATGGTGAAATGGATAAATACACACTGGCGGATTGGAATTTGAATGGACCTGTGAAGACTGCTATCATCACCACATTATTCAAAATGAAGGGCGACAGTGTTTTTCATAAAAAAATGAAAACAATCTTGAATTTTGACACAGCTGGCCGTCTCGCTGCTGAAACGATGATAGGATGGGGAAATTTTGAAAACAAAGACACTGTTATGGATATTTTTCTCCAATTCCAATATGATGATTTGAATAGGTGTACAGCTTGTTTCGGGCCGGATAACTTACTCCTGCAAGATTTTGTTTACGACGAAAATGGAAATTTGAGTTATTGCGTCTATACCCACGACAACGGGAAACCTAAACCCTCGTGGCGTTATTACTACGATGAAAAAGGCAGGTGCACTCGTCGTGAGTACATACCTGGAACCGACGAAGATTATCTTGACTATACAATATACCAACATTTTTTTCAATACGATTCTATGGATAATTGTATTGAAAGGGTGACTGTCCTTGACGGAGACACCGAAACTGTAAAGCGGCTAAAATATGACGTACGGGGCAATATCACAGAAGAAATCAGTTATGATACTCCTTGGAATTGTGTGGATCATTTCTGTCGGGAGTTATATTTTTATGATGATGAGGGCAGGTTGGTCAGGTCGCAAACGTTCTACAACCACGTCGAACAGGATGAACGTTTTTATGAATACAACCATCTGAATCAGCTGATTCGCAGGAAAACCTACAACAAAAAAGAGGGTTATTTGTCCTATCTCGACGAAATGTTTTATGACCGATATGGAAATTGTGTGGAGTACATCTGTTCCAGTTTCCTTCACGACCAGTCGCCCGGAGCCGCTTTTAAAACCACATACGAGTATGAGTATGTGGGCGAATGAGAAAAAAATATTTCATTGAAGTAATTGGAACGTGGACGTGGCGTGCCAGAGGCACGCTATCCTAATAACCCCACATAAGCGTAACGAAGTGGAGCGCAGTGTGGGGTGTTAGCGGATGTAGTGTACAGCTGGCGTGTTGAAAACACGCTACTATTTGTATATCAAGATGTAGCGTGCCTCTGGCACGCAGACTCACGTCGCGCATTGTCGCCCCACACTGCGCAACTGCGTTGCTTAGTATGGGGTTATTAAAATTGCGTGTTTTCAACACGCCCCGCAATACGGGAACTCAAATCAATCTGAAAACGGATTATTTATTTAACATAAATTACCAATATGGTAATCAGCACAGCCCCAACAAAGTAGCTGAATGCATTGGCTATGAGTGTGGCGTTAAGGGTTTTCTTAAATGGGTATTCTTTTCTGAGGATAAGATGATTTACCAACAGCTCGATTAGAACAGAGAGGATCATAGCTACGAGATAGTAAATAATCAAACCCCATAAATGATTGGAGTTATGAACATTCACCTCATGCGAACTGACCCAGGGAAACCAAACAACGAGCCACCACCCACCGTTAAGTATCATAGTTGTTATGATTCCTATGACACCGCTGACTATGTTGGAAAAGATTGCAGACCACCAAATTCTTTTGTTGAACTTTTGTTGAATCAGATACTTGCTCATCAGAAAAGCCTCTCCCACAATGATGAAAGCCATAAACAGCCAGCCATGGGGAAGGAAAGCGGTAATACCAAAAGAAACATTTAAGAGCAAATGCATACAATCATTTGAATAAATTCATTTGTAGAGACGTACGACCGTGCGTCTCTACAATATCTCGTTATTGTTTCTCAATCCGCACCTTCACCTTCACATCGTCCATCTCCATCTCCACACCGTTCTCCACCTTGTCGGCGATGGTCAGGGAGGTGCAGAGGGTTTCGTTGCAGATGTGCTGTTCGAAGGCCTTCAGCGCGGGCGTAATCACCTCGTGGTTCTCCACGGTGATGGCGATCTTGTCCAGCACCTCGAAGTTGTTCTCCTTGCGGTAGGTCTGCACCAGCTTCACGAACTCGCGGGCGTAACCCTCGTTCTTCAGCTCTTCGCTCACCTCGATGTCCAAGGCGACGGTCAGTGCGTCGAAGTTGGCCACCACCCAACCTGGGATGTCTTGTGCCTGGATCTCCACATCGTCGGTGGTGATCTCCACAGGTTGACCTTCGATTTCGAACTTCATCACACCCTCTTTCTCCAGTTGTGCGATTTCGGCCTGTGAGAAACCAGTGATCTTGGCGGCCACCTGCTTCATAATCTTGCCGTACTTCGGTCCTAACTTCTTGAAATCAGGTTTGATACGTTTCACGAACACACCGTCTTCGTTGCTGACGAACACCAGCTCTTTCACGTTGACTTCGTGCAAAATCAGATCCTGCACCAACGAAAGCTGCTGTTTGAAATGGTCGTCCAACACGGGAATCATGATCTTGGCTAACGGCTGACGAACCTTCAGGTTGGTCTTCTTTCTCAAGGAAAGCACCATGGAGGAGATTTGCTGTGCGAGCTGCATGCGCTCTTCCAACTCCTTGTCAATCAATTCTTCATGTACCTCGGGATAATTGGCCAAATGGACAGATTCGAACGGCTCTTTGCCAGTGATGGTGTTGAGGTCTTGGTAGAGCTTGTCCATGAAGAACGGCGCGATCGGCGATGCGATCTTGGCGATGGTCTCCATGCAGGTGTAGAGCGTCTGGTAAGCGGAAATCTTGTCCTCGCTGTACTCGCCCTTCCAGAAACGGCGGCGACAAAGACGCACGTACCAGTTGCTGAGGTAAGCATCCACAAAGTCCTGAATCTCACGGCCTACCTTGGTCGGCTCGTAGTCAGCATAGTTTTCCTGACAATGTTTCACCAACGTGTTCAGCTCGGAGAGAATCCAACGGTCAATTTCGGGTCTTTTCTCGAACGGAATCTCCGCCTCTTTGTACGTGAATCCGTCGATGTTGGCGTACATAGCGAAGAAGTTGTAGGTGTTATACAGCGTGCCGAAGAACTTGCGCTGCACCTCGCCGATGCCCGCCTCGTCGAACTTGAGGTTGTCCCACGGGGAGGCGTTGGTAATCATGTACCAGCGCGTTGCGTCGGGACCGTATTTATGGATAATCTCGAACGGATCCACCGCGTTGCCCAAACGTTTGGACATCTTGTTGCCGTTCTTGTCAAGCACCAAACCATTGGAAATCACAGACTTGAAAGCCACGCTATCGAACAGCATTGTGGCGATGGCGTGCAACGTGAAGAACCAACCGCGGGTCTGATCGACGCCCTCCGCGATAAAGTCGGCAGGGAAATTGGTCTTGAAGAACTCCTTGTTCTCAAACGGGTAGTGCAGCTGGCTGTACGGCATGGAACCGGAATCGAACCACACGTCGATGAGGTCGCTCTCGCGGTACATCTTCTGACCGCTCGGGGAGACCAACACGATGGTATCCACGTAAGGCTTGTGCAAATCGATGTTGTTGTCGTAGTTTTCCTGCGACATATCGCCCACTTTGAAGTTCTTGTAGGGGCTTTCGGTCATGAAACCGGCCTTGATGGACTTGTCGATTTCGGCCAGCAACTGCTCGATGGAGCCGATGCAGATTTGCTCTTTCTTATCCTCGGTAGTCCAGATGGGAAGCGGCACGCCCCAGAAACGGGAGCGGGAAAGGTTCCAATCGACCAAATTTTCGAGCCAGTTGCCGAAACGTCCGGAACCGGTAGCGGCGGGTTTCCATTTGATGGTCTTGTTCAGCTCCATCATGCGCTCTTTGAACGCGGTCGTCTTGATGAACCAAGAGTCGAGCGGGTAGTAGAGCACGGGTTTGTCGGTGCGCCAGCAGTGCGGATAGTTGTGGGTGTGCTTTTCGCTCTTGAAGAGTTTGCCCTGCTCCTTCAGCATCACAACGATATCGACATCCAAGGATTTGTCCTTCTCCGTCTTGGTGGGGTCGTAAGCGTTCTTCACGAACTGACCTGCGTAAGGGCGGTAAGCCTCCACGTCCATAGAGTTTTTGACAAATTCGGGGTCGAGGTCCTCGATGCGGTAGAACTTGCCGGTGCGATCGACCATGGGTTGGCGGATGCCGTCCTTGTCAATCATCACGAGCGGCGGGATACCAGCGGCAGCGGCCACGCGCTTATCGTCGGCACCGAAAGTCGGAGCAATATGGACGATACCCGTACCGTCTTCCGTAGTGACGTAATCGCCGGGGATGATGCGGAATGCGCCCTCGCCGGGGTTCACCCACGGGATGAGCTGCTCGTACGAAATGCCCACAAGGTCTTTGCCCTTGTACTCCTTCACAACTTCTGGAGCTTCCTTGAACATCGTGGAAACCAATGCTTTAGCCATCAGGATATAGCAAGGTTGCTCGGTGTAAGGATGCACGGTCTTCAGCAGCACATAGTCGATATTCGGACCCACGCACAATGCGGTGTTGCTCGGGAGTGTCCACGGGGTGGTCGTCCAAGCGATTGCGTAATTCGGCAATTCCTCATCAGCACCCAACTCCTTGCTGCTCACTTTCAACTTGAACAATGCGACGCAGGTGAGGTCTTTCACATCGCGATAGCAGCCCGGAAGGTTGAGCTCGTGGGAGCTAAGTCCGGTGCCGGCGGCGGGAGAGTATGGTTGGATGGAGTAACCCTTATAGAGCAATCCTTTCTTGTAAAGCTCTGACAACAAATACCATACGGTTTCCATATACTTGTTGTCGAAGGTGATGTAGGGGTGCTCAAGATCGACCCAGTAACCCATTTCGCGGGTGAGTTCGTCCCATTTGTCCTTGAATTTCATCACCTCGTGACGGCAGGCCTTGTTGTAGTCCTCCACGGAGATTTTCGTGCCGATATCCTCTTTCGTAATACCAAGGGTCTTCTCCACGCCGAGTTCCACGGGCAGACCGTGCGTGTCCCAACCGCCCTTTCTGCCGACGTATTTGCCGGTGAGGGTTTGGTAGCGGCAGACGATGTCCTTGATGGTACGGGCCATCACGTGGTGGATGCCGGGCATACCGTTGGCGGACGGCGGTCCCTCAAAGAAGACGAACCGCTCGTGCCCTTCGCGGGTGGACAGACTCTTGGCGAAGATGTCTTTATCTTCCCAATATTTTCTCATTTCTTCCCCGATACCAGGGAGGTTAAGACCTTTATATTCAGTATATTTCATCGATAAATAGATTTTTCCAATAAAACTTGCAAAGATACAAAATTTAATGGATAATGGAAAATGGATAATTGCACGGCATTAAAAGAAGCATACATATCGTCCGATAATCTGCCCATTGGAGTTAATTGTGTACACCACCATCAATCGTTTTCCACTTTTCCACATATTCACGGCAATTCTCCAATCTCCATCTATCGTGTCCACCCTTCGCACCATCCCGTCGCGACGAAAATCGTAACCATGAGCAGCCATATCCGCGCCTATCGCATCCAACATACTATCAAAATTAGGGACCACATCATGGTAAACCATCTGGGAACTCACACTTTGATCAAACCTAACGAACAGACATTTCCCGTTGGCATCGTAACCTTTGACTGAACCATCTTTGAACTTGACTCGAAAAAGAGTTTGGTGATGAGCTGCTATGGTCTGAACATCTAACGCATCGTTTTTCTCAACGAATGTCCGGATAGACTCTGGTAAAGCACTATATTGAGAATCTTGATGGGAATATCGTCTATTCTCGAAAACAGACACATTCTTTTGACTTCTCTTATCCCGACTTCTCCGCCCCTTGACATATTGGTAGGCATTATCATTCAACTCATAACCTATCAATTTTCCTTTTGACAGATTGAGACGAGCATACCAAAAGTAGTCGCCCCCGTCCGACACGGCGATGAAATGTTGTTCTGGATGCCAATCATCACTAGGAAGGATATAGCAATTGATATACACACAAGTGTCACCAAAATCATCTTGATAAAAAACGTATTGCCGCTGGTAGTCGTAGAATCGTAAAGACGTGAAGCACCTCGGAACTTGGTGCGCAGAATCGACCATATTATCCAACGAATTCGCAAATATTGCTTCAGCGAGATTCAGTTCCCGCAAACCGACTTTCACAGGATGTCCGTTTTTTGATAATTCTTGAAAAAGACGCGATGCTGTATCAGCTGGTTGAATCAAATACCCTACAGTATCTTCTCCATTAAAGCATTGATAGAAAATATTTTCCGGTAATCCCCGAAAAATCAGCCGACCCTCGCGGTCATATTGTTCTATCGTATCTCGTTTCACCTCAGTCATGGAAGTGATTGTCACCGGTTCCAGCCGTTTGAGGGTTTGTGCGAATGCCGGGCACATCGCTATCATACAAAGACACAAGAAAAACAGGATGTGATGTTTTCTCATAATGATCAATTAATATTCAGCTGCAAACATACACAATTATATTGATTTGGAGCGTTCCGGTGCGACCTGATGCAGGAAATCAACGAATCCGTCAGGAACTGGTTTTTGCATCATAATACCCTGATTATCAGAATACATGATATAGATATTCTTTTTCGTTTCTATGATTCGGTGGATTTTATCGTAATCAATGTTCGAGGAACCGTTTTTCGTAATCGACTCGAAATGGTCATCATAAAAGCGGAATTCGCATTCTTGATTGGCAATTAACTTGTTTTGCATGAACACTTTGGCCATTTTTTTGTCAGTGCCGCGAAATAAATACCAATCGAAGGAAACCAAATAGACACCACACAAAACAGCCCAGAAGAAGTAACCTTTTACCAGACAAAGAACGGTTGTCGCAATCAACAAAAAGTTGAGTACAGACAGCATTACAATTATTTTCTTGTTCTTGAAGCGAAGAGTCCTGTTGAAACGTATGAACTCCTCTTGGGAATAGAGACTTTTTATGGTATATAAGGCTTGCATATCGTTGGTTTTTCGTGGCAAATGTAAAAAAATGCCGGATATCAATAAATTTGTTTTGTTGTACCAATGTACGATGTCGTTATTTTACGGTGATAGTTTTAATAATGTTGTCAAGTTCCTGCATGTATTGAGAAGATTCTGTGATTAGAATGCAGGTGATGATACTCTCTTTTTGTATAAACACCACGATTCTCCCTTGAACATTAATGTTTTCTATTATAGCGGTATAATCAGCGTAAACATTGGGAAAAGCTATGGGAAACTCTTTGACATCGCTGGTTTTCAAGGAGTCAAGCGAACCACTCACCTCAGAAACTATGTTTGGTATGATTTCATTGAAAAAGATTTTTCGATCGAGGCTTGAAGAAATATCTTTTGCCAAATTTTTCAAAAAACTGACAGTGACCATGGAAACTTTGTCTTCGGTGGTTGTGCAGATAAAGTTGTAAGATTTGTTTTGGCGATCGTACTCTTTTTCTATAATGGTATAATTGTCCGGATAGTTAATGGAAAGTCCTTTCCACGAAAAAGATTTCATGGATGGCCCCACTTGACTCCATGCGGTGGTGGCGAACAGAAAAATGGCAGAAAAGAAAAAAATGCGTTTCATAATCGTTTTTATCAAGGACACTTCTTTTATTCAAAAACTTATAACATCACAATATCGAACCCGAGAAATCCGTGAAACACGGTTGGAAAATATGAAGGTGCAAAAGTACAAAATATTATATTTTTGCGAATATATCATTACTATTTTGCATATCACAACAAAATGGTCTTGACAAAAAAGAGGGTGTTCGGTTTGCCAATTAAATTGTATTTTTGCACCGTTTTTGTAAAATAAGGAAAAATCCACCTGTAATGGCACGAAAATTCAATAGTGAAGAGTTCAATGAAGAACCCTCTGTAGGGCGCGGGTCACGGTCGGACAACCGTCGTCCGGCTCGCCGTTCCAACGACGAACGTACTCCCAAGTACCGTTCCAAGAGGCGGTTTGATGATGATGAAGAGAGAGAATCCCGTCCGCGACGGAGTGCTCCGCGTGGCGGCGCGTCGGCCCGTGGGGAACGCCGGTTCGACAAATCCGATCGTCCGGGTTTCGGACGTGGCGACCGTCGCCGGCCGGCCAAAACGGACGACAAGCGTCCGCGCCGCCGGAACGTGACCGCCGAGTCGGAAATCCTGACCGAGATCGTCAACAAGCGCAAGATGGAAGGCCGTCAGGCTCCGAGAAAGCAGAAGATTCTGACGCTGGAATACGAGGAGCAGCATGGTCCTATCCGCTTGAACAAATATATCGCCAATGCGGGCATCTGCTCCCGCCGCGATGCCGATGTGCTGATTGCCTCGGGTGCCATCACGGTCAACGGAGAGGTGATTACCGAGATGGGCCACAAAGTGCTGCCCACCGATGAGGTGCGCTACGGCGACAAGGTGCTCCAGCGCGAAAAGCCTGTGTATGTGCTGCTTAACAAACCCAAAGATTACATCACCACCACCGATGACGAGCGCGACCGCGCCAACGTGATGGAGCTGGTGCGCGACGTGTGCGCGGAACGCATCTATCCCGTGGGACGCCTGGACCGCGACACCACCGGCCTCCTGCTTTTCACCAACGACGGCGACCTGACCAAGAAACTGACGCATCCCAGCTCGCAGATTGAGAAGACATACCTTGTGGAGCTGGATAAACCCTTCGCTTCCATCGATATGGCAGCCCTGCGCAACGGCATTGAGCTGGCTGACGGAGTTATCACACCCGATGATGTGCAGTATGTGGAGGGTGCCGACTCGAAAAAGGAGGTGGGCATCACCATCCATTCGGGCAAGAACCGTATCATCCGCCGTATGTTCGAGTTCCTGGGTTATGAGGTAGTCAAGCTGGACCGCGTGGTCTTCGCCGGCCTCACCAAGAAAGACCTGCGTCGCGGCATGTGGCGTTTCCTGACCAAGAACGAAGTCTCATTCCTGAAAATGATCTCCAAAAAGAAACAGGAAGACAATTAATAATTAACAGTTAATAATTAATAAAATTATTGCTTGTTTATGATTGAGATCATGTCTCCGGCCGGTTCGTATGATTCCTTGATGGCCGCCATCCAGGCAGGGGCTGGTTCCGTCTATTTCGGGGTGGGGGTGCTCAACATGCGGGCGCGTTCCGCCGCCAACTTCACCCTTGACGACTTGCGTCAGATCACCGACATCTGCTACGAGCATCATGTCAATACTTATCTGACGGTCAACACCATCGTATATAATGACGAGATTGAGCAGGCGCACAAGCTGTTGGATGCCGCCAAGGCGTGCCGTGTTACCGCCATCATCGCCTCCGACATGGCCGTGATCCAGTATGCCCGCCAAATCGGTTTGGAAATCCATCTCTCCACGCAGTGCAACGTCACCAACGTGGAGGCTGTGCGTTACTATGCACAGTTTGCCGATGTGGTGGTGCTGGGTCGCGAGTGTACGCTGAGCCAGATCGCCGACATCTGCAAGGCGGTAAAGGAGCAGAACATCACCGGACCCGGCGGGGAATTGGTGAAAATAGAGATTTTTGTACATGGGGCGTTGTGCATGGCTGTGTCAGGCCGTTGTTACCTCAGCCTCGACAACTATAAGTTTTCCTCCAACAGGGGCGCGTGCAACCAACCCTGCCGCCGCGCCTATCGTATTATCGATGAGGAAAATGAGATAGAGCTGAAAGTGGAAAACCCTTATATCCTGTCGCCGAAGGATTTGTGTACCATCGGGATATTGGATAAAATCTTGAAATCCGGAGTCTCCATCCTCAAGATAGAGGGCCGGGGTCGTCCGCCCGAGTACGTCAAATTGGTGACGCAGTGTTACCACGAGGCCATCCAGGCCATCGAGAACGGCACCTACACGCAGGAGCGCGTGGAAGAGTGGATGCAGCGGCTGCGCAGTGTCTATAACCGCGACTTCTGGGGCGGCTACTATTTGGGATGCAAGACTGGCGAGTGGGCGGACCATTACGGCTCGCAGGCCACCCGCGTCAAACACAGGATCGGGAAAGTCACCAACTTCTTCAGCAAGCTCTCCGTGGCGGAAATCCGTGTGGAAGAGGATCCGCTCACCGTGGGCGACGAGATTCTCATCACGGGCAACACCACCGGCGTTTATGAGGACACGGTGACTGAAATACGGGTGGACACGGTTCCGGCGGAGCAGGCCCTCAAGGGAACGTATTGTTCCATACCCGTGCGGTCGGTCGTACATCGCGGCGACCAGGTCTTCATCTGGCAAGTGCGCGAAGAGTCGGATTTCTAATTTTTTTCCAAATAAAACTTTTTATTTATTGGTTGGAAATGTGAAACATAACATTTCCAACCGTTTGTTTTTTTTATAATATTGTATTTTATAAAAGCACACATAAGAAAAATTGTGTATTTTTGCTCGTTTTTTTGGGGTAGAAGTATGAATTAAGGAAGGAGAAAAAAAACGGTTTCAAAAAGAGAAAAATAAATATATCAATCAAATTATCAATTAAAAACTTATCAGAATGAAGAAGTTCGACACTTTTAAAAATCTTGCCCAAGGGGTGAAGGTTTTGGCTGTTGTCATGATGGTTATGATGACAGCGGTGAGCGGCTTGTTAGCCCAAACAGTGTATTCTCATCAGTTTAACGCGGCAGCGTGGAGTGCGTTTGGCACGCAGACCTTGTCCGGCGTTGACTGGACCGCATCGGGTAATGGAGGATACTTTGGCTATGATGCCACCAAGGGACAGCAGTTCGGATCATCAAACAATCCGTGCTCTTTCCTGAACTTGCAGACAAGCGACATTCCCGGCACCATCACTTCGGTGACGGTGAACACGAGCGGTGCCAGCGGCACAGGTGCGTATGTGTCTGTGACGGTTGGCAATGTGGATTTCACGTGTAGTGATCCTGACGCTGTGATTGACGGTGTGGTTTACATCGACCAATATGCCACGTCCTATACCTTTACGGGTTCCGCTGCCGGTGCGCTCAACATCGACTGGAACCAGTCCACCAGCAAGGCTTTGTATGTGAAATCCATTGAGGTGACATATATTGCCGCCGTTGGTCCGGCCACACTGCCCATGACGGCCACCTTCGAGCCGAATGATGCAGGGGTAGGCGGTTGGACATTGAACAATGGAACCTATCCGAACCAGTGGTACATCGGCCAGGCGCAGGGTTTTGATAACAATAAGTTGTATATATCATGCAACGGCGGTGTCACGAACAAATATGTGGGTACTACTTCCAATGTAACAGCCACCCGTGAGGTTATTATCCCCGCCAATGGCGCTATCCTTTCATTTGACTACCGCGTGGTGGGTTCCGGCAGCCATGGCTACCTGGCCGTTCGTTTAGTGAATGGAACCAACACGTTAGATATAGCTACGACATTGAACAACACGCCCGATTGGGCCCACTATTCCGCAACCATCGCTCCCGAATATGCCGGACAGTGCACGTTGGAGTTCCAATGGTACAATGATGTGACGGCTGTGAACCAATATCCGGCAGCTGTGGATAATGTCACCCTGGTGGAGGCCACCTGCGTGCAACCCACCAATCTGGCCGCTGTCGTGGACACCACTGCGGCTGTGATTACCTGGAACGCTCCCACCGACCAGACCGCTTGGGCTTTCGAATACAAGCTTTCCACCCATAGCGACTGGTACACTATCAACACCACGACACCCACGGTGACGCTTACCGATTTGCAAGGCAACAGCGCGTACGACATGCGCGTGAAAGCCGTCTGCGGCAACCAGAGCAGCGCCTGGACCACGGGCAACTTCAATATTGATTGCCAGAATCTGACAGTGACGGAAGCCACCCATGATGTGGGTACGGGAACATCAGGCCACTATTATGGTGGTTTGGAACCTTATTATGCTTATACTTGGTCCCAAACGCTTTATAATAGAACAAACATTAATGCTGCCGCTTCCGGA
>JBGUMF010000061.1:0-27722 GCA_045116675.1 Bacteroidales bacterium | reverse complement strand
CGCCGAGTATGGTGACGGTACCTCCTTCACGGTCATCACCACCAAGTCCGCTCCGAAGGACTTCCACGGATCTGTGGAGTTAAGAGGATCCATCGACGGATACAACAACTTCCTCGGTGCTGTATCCATCTCCGGTCCGCTGTTGAAGGGCAAGAAGAAAAACGACCCCACCCGTATCGGTTTCCTCTTCAGTGGTGAAATCTCCTACGACCAAGACAGCCGTCCGCTGAGAGGTGGCTATTGGGTGGCCAACGACGATGTGATTGAGGATATCAGCATGAATCCTCTCCGTTATAACCCGACCAGTTTCGGTGCCTGGTATCAGGAGGCCTGTTACCTCACCAGCGAATCGTTCCATAAGGAGCGCGTGAAGAAAAACTCCGGCACTTGGGACTACCTTGGCCAGCTGAAATTCGACTTCACCCTCGGCAAGAGACACAACATGCGTCTCTCCCTCGGTGGATCCTACGAGTACATCAAGGGAAAATCATGGGGCCGCTCATTAGCCCTGTTCAAAGTCGAAACGCCGACCACCATCAACAACACCTTGCGTGTGAATGCCCGTTTGAACCACCGTGTGTTCACCGACACCACTGGTAAGGCCACATTGAAGAACATCATGTATGACATCAACGTCAACTACACGCTCTTCAACTCCAACTCATACGCCACCCAGCATAAGGACAGACTGTTCGAATACGGCTATATCGGCAAATTCAGCACCCAACGGGTGAAAGGCTATTCCGAATACAAGGATGAACTGCAGGTTTCCGATGAAGGTAACCCCATCACGGTGCAAGGTGCCAGAGAGTTTGAAGGCTGGTACGACTCACTCGTGACCTTCCGCATCAACCCGGAATTCAACTGTAATCCTCTTCTCGCCCGCTACACGCTGAACTTCCTTGAGAATTACTCCTTGGAAGATCTCTACACCTATCTTGGTGAGGGATACCCCATCGACCTGAACCTCTACCAGCAGTTTGGCGCACTTCGTAATGGCGACGGCGCCGATGGTATCTATGGTATGTACAGCAGCCCCGGTGCAGTCTCCGGCAGCTATAGCAAAAGCCAGACCGAGCAGTTCGGTGTGAAGGCCAGCATCTCCATGAACCTGAAGAACCACGAACTTAAATTCGGTTATGACTTTGAAAAACTGACCTACCGCGGATATGCCATCGCATCCTTCTCCCTGTGGCAGTTGATGAGAACCGAGACGAACAAGCACATCTCCGAGTTGGACAAGGAACACCCCATCTTCGATGTCCGTTATGATCCCGACATGGAGAGAGACATCATCTATGTGGACTACAACCGCTTGAACGTGCTGACCGACCAGACGGTCTTTGACCGCAACCTGCGTACATCCCTCGGTTTGGATCCCGACGGATCCGACTGGATTGACATTGACGACCTGGATCCTACGGCTTTCAACGTCAACATGTTCTCTGCAGAGGAGCTGCTCACCGGAACATCCTCCGGTTCCTCCTCCATGGTCAGCTATTATGGTTATGACTACACAGGTAAAAAGAACAACAAGAAGACCTCCATCATGGACTTCTTTGACGCTGTGGACAAGAACGGCCAGCGCACCTACAACATCGGTGCTTACGAGCCCATCTACATGGCTTTCTACCTGCAGGATAAATTCTCCATCAACTCCCTGTTGTTCAACATCGGTTTGCGTGTTGACCGCTTCGATGCCAACCAGGAAGTGCTGAAAGACCCCTATTTGTTCCGCGAGGCTTATACGGTTAAGGACATCCGCAACCTCAACAGCAAGATCAAATTCGCCGGCAACGCCGAAGACAACTGGGTGGTCTATTATACAGGCATTGACAACTACATGAGTGAGGAAGGCATTGCCGGTACCGAGTTCAACGCTTCATCCATCGTGGGTTACCGTAACGGCGACACCTGGTACAACGCCGCCGGTCAAGAGGTGGTTGACCCCGAATCCGAACTTTCCCTCTATGTGAACGGTCCGCTCCTTAAGAACGAAATCGACAAGAACAGAAACACAAAGGTCGAATCCTCTGCTTTCGAGAAATACAAAGCGCAATGGTCTGTCATGCCGCGTATCTCCTTCTCCTTCCCTGTTTCTGACAACTCCCTGTTCTACGCACACTACAACATCATCACCTCCCGTCCCACCAACCTGCAGATCTCCCCGGTTGACTATCTGTTCATCTCCAAGCGAAATTCCGCTGGAAACATCGTCAACAACCCGAACATGAAACCGCAGCAGAGTATCGACTACGAAATCGGTTTCCGTCAGAAGATCGGCAACAAATCATCCATCAGTATCAGCGCCTACTATTCCGAAAAACGTAACCAGATTCAGGCTTACCGTTTCTCCGGCGCATATCCGAACACCTATTATTCCTATCAGAACATTGACTTCGGTACGGTGCAAGGTTTCACCTTCGCCTATAAGATGAACCGGACCAAGAACCTCACCCTTTCCGCCAACTACACGTTGCAATACGCCAAGGGTACGGGTTCCAGCACGACCGACCAGCTCTCCATCCTTTCCGAAGGACAACCGAACTTGAGAACTCTTGCCCTCCTCTCCTTTGACCAGAGACATAGAATCGGTGTCAACTTGGACTATCGTTTCGAGGATGGAACCGACTACAACGGACCTAAGACCGAGAAGCAGGTCGTAGTGGACGGAAAACCGACCACAAAGACCATCCAGTGGCTGGCCAATACGGGATTCTCCCTGTTGTTCTCCGCCGCTTCCGGTACTCCTTACACACGTTCTTCCACCCCGTATTCCATCACGGGTATCGGTTCCCGCCAGGTCTCCGGTTCCATCAACGGTTCCAACACCCCATGGCAGTTCCAGTGCGACTTACGTATCGACAAGACTTTCGTCTTCAATCTGAACAAGAACGCCAAGGACAAGGACGGCAATGCAAAATCCGCAAAACCGGGTTATCTGACCATCTATGTTGACATCCAGAACCTTTTCAACTTCAAGAACGTTCTTTATGTTTATGACTACACCGGCAACCCGGATGACGATGGTTTCCTCTCCTCTGCAGAGTATCAGCAGGTGATCAACTCCCAGATCTATGTTCCTTCCTACATCAACTACTACACGATGACCGTTCAGGATCCCTACAACTACAGCCGTCCTATCCGTGCCAGCTTAGGCTTACAATTCGGTTTTTAACAGTTTGAAATAAAAAAAATAGGTATATATGAAAAACAATAACAAAATTTTCTGCTTGACACTCCTGATGGTCTGCATGGTCTTCGGTACCGTGCGAGCCGAAAAAGTCAAAGGAGTACATAGACACTCTCCAAAAGCGGAATCAGCCACCTGTCTTCCGGCAAGTAACTCCAACGAGCTTTCGGTGAACAACGTACGTGCGTACATTGAAACCGGTGGTACGATGTGGTTCAAGGAAGTAGCCGAATACGAAGTGCCTAAGGGTTCCGGCAAAACCTCCATGTTCTCCGCCGCCTTGTGGATTGGCGGTCAGGATGCCAACGGCCAGTTGAAATTGGCTGCCGTCCGTTTCAGACAACGCGGTGACGACTATTGGACTGGTCCTTTGAAGATTGCCGGTGCCGGTACAACCCAGACTGAGTGTATCAAATTCGACAAACTCTTCAAGATCACCCGTGCGGAAGTGGACAATCACATCTCCGGCTATAATACCAGCGGTTATGTGACCCCTGCCAGCATCTTGAATTGGCCCGCCCACGGCGATGAAGGCTATTCCTACTATCTGGCTCCCTTCAAAGATGTGAATGAAAACGGTGTGTACGACCCAGAAGCTGGCGACTACCCCTACTATGACATCAACAACGATCTCTGTCCCTGGACGGAGGACAACATCGCCCTGGCTGCCGCCCATCAGCTACCGAGAACCCCTGAGGATTTGTGGACAGAATATCGGAATTATGGTAGCTCCAGCTCCGGAGACTATCAGTACGACTGGCACAATTCCAACGGTATGATTTACGCAGACCATGTGTTGAAGGGTGACGAGACCCTGTTCTGGATCTTCAACGATAACGGTGGTGCACACACCGAATCCCAAGGTAGCCCCATCGGTCTGGAAATCCGCGGCCAGTGCTTCGGATTCTCCACCAACGACGACCTGAACAACATGACGTTCTATTCCTATGAGATTATCAACCGTTCCTCCTACACGTTGACCAACACCTATTTCTCCCAATGGGTTGACCCTGACTTGGGTTATGAGAAAGACGACTACGTGGGTTGCGATGTGGCCCGTGGTTTGGGTTACTGCTACAACGGTTCCAACGTGGACGGTAACGGACAGACCAAGGCTTACGGCGACCAGCCCCCTGCGGTGGGTGTGGACTTCTTCCAAGGCCCTTACATGGATCCTGATAACCGTGACAACCCGAGATTCAATCCGGACAGCGCAGTTTTCGCCGGATATTGTGACAAGTTCCTCAAGAGCGAGTTCACAAATGACCAGATGGCCATCAACGGTGTGAACTTCGGAGATGACATCATTGACAACGAACGTTTCGGTATGAGAAGATTCGTGTACCACAACAACGACAACTCCGTGGTGGGCGACCCGGATGTGGCATTCGAATATTACAACATGCTGCAAGGTATCTGGAAAGATAACACCAAAATGCGCTACGGCGGCAACGCCCACTACACGGTAGGCGGTAACGGTCCGGAGTGCGACTTCATGTTCCCTGCTTTGACGGACGTCTGTAACTGGGGTACAAAAGGTGTGGATCCCTCTGCAACCACCTACGGTCCTGGCGGCTGGACAGAAGCCAATGTGGGTAACGCTCCCGCAGACCGTCGTTTCATGCAGTCTGCAGGCCCCTTCACCTTGAGACCCGGTTCCGTGAACTACATCACCGTAGGTATTCCATGGGCACGTGCTTCCCAAGGCGGCGCACAAGCCTCTGTGGAATTGCTGAAACTGGCAGATGACAAGTGCCAGACCCTGTTCGAGAACTGTTTCAAGACCTTGGACGGTCCGGACGCTCCGGATTTGACCATCCGCGAACTTGAGAACGAGTTGGTAATCTACATCTCCAACGAAGATAAGAACAGCAACAACTACCACGAGACCTACTACGAATTGGATCCTCAGATCTCCAAGACATTATCCACTTCCACATTTGAAAAGACTTACGACACCTTATATGTATATGACATCAACGGCAATCCCGACACGGTGATCACCTCTAACATCGTTGCTGTCACACATGAGGATACGCTCTCTACAGAACAACGCCGCTACTACTTTGAAGGATACCAGATTTATCAGCTGGCCAACGAATCTGTCAGCGCCACCGACCTGAATGATCCGAACAAAGCTATTCTGATTGCCCAATGCGACATCAAGAATAATGCCGGACAAATTGTGAACTGGATTTACAACGAGGCTATCGGTACATCCGTTGCCACTGAAATGGTCAATGGTGCCAACGAAGGCATCTACCACTCTTTCACTGTGAAGGAAGACAAATTCGCTACCGGTACCAACAAGGCTCTGGTAAATCACAAAGAGTACTACTTCATGGCTGTCGCCTACGGTTACAACCAATACAAAGAGTTCAAACTTGATCCTGACTATTTGGACGGACAGCAGACCCCGTATCTGGCCGGTCGTCGTAACATTCGCCCTTACACGGGTATTCCGCACAAATCTTCTGGCATCATCCAAAACAGCGTCTATGGCGACCAGCCTATGATCACCCGTATCGAAGGACAGGGCAATGGTGGTTTCTTCTTGGACATGACGGATGAATCCCGCGAGAACATTCTCATGTACAATACGTTTAACAACATTCAGTATAAGAACAACTACGGTCCGTTGAACATCAAGGTGGTGGATCCGCTTCAGGTGAAACCTTATGACTACACCATCCGTCTGTTGCCCAACGATGTGGACAACGATGTGAACGACCAGACCGAATGGCAATTAGTCATCAGCGATGAAGTCTCTGATGCCGAACTGGAAGAGTTGGGAATCAACCGTGTTAATACGGCAGCCATGCCTATCAGCAAGACCAATGAGGAACTTTTCCTCGACCTTGGTATTTCCATCTCCATCATCAACGACAACTTCAAGATCTATCAAAAGAACCTTGATGAATATGTGGTTGACAGTTTGGGATACAATTACAAATCCCTCACCATGTACGGACAAGTGGACTTCCTGGGTGCCACCATCGACTATGGAGACGGACTACCTTGGCTGTCCGGTGTTCATGACATTGAGGGTGACTATCCCGCCAACTGGATTCATTCCGGTAGTCAAGAGTCCGGAAAATGGCATGACTGGGGTATCGGCGAAGAATATGCTGGCCAAGAAGGCGCTGAGAACAAATACTACCAGTGGCGTACAGAAGACATGTGCTGCATATTGAAACCCGGTACCTTGAACGATAACGAGACCACTCGTGGTTTCAAGGATCCCAACCAGCAGTTTGAGGGCATCCTCAACGGATTATGGGCACCCTACGTGCTGTCGTCCCCGTATGACGGCGGTCCGCAGGCCAAGTACATCATCCCCGACAACGTGGCCTTCCTTTCTGAAGGTGATGAGGGTCCTGCACCCATGTATTTTGATTTCCGCGCTCTCACGGGATCCATGTGGAACCCGGGTTACAACCAGACCATGACCAACCTGTATTCCGTTGACATTGTGCTCACACCGGACAAGAGCCTGTGGACCCGCGCACTGGTCTTGGAAGCTGGCGCCAGCCACGAGACTGAATCCTATAAAGTAAAACAGGAATTCAATGGTCAGACTTACGTCAACTATCGTCACGAACCTAAGAACTGTCCGTCCGTGGACAAAGACGGTAATCCGTACACGGGCAACGATGACGTGGCCAGCAACAACCCGAACGACCCGAACTACATCGGTGCCACCGGTTACGGCTGGTTCCCGGGCTATGCCATCAACGTGGAGACTGGTGAGCGTCTGAACATTATGTTCGCTGAAAACTCCCAAGATCCTTATAACAACGGTAGTGACATGCTCTTCAACCCGACAACTGTGTACGCATGGTATCGTAATGCCTCTACCCAAGAATTCATTCTTGATGAGGATGGCAATCCTCAGGGTATGAATCAAAGCACATTCAATATGATTCGTGACAACTACGGTCAATATGCACTGCAATATGGTGAGCCGCAGAACGGCGGTCGTCACTATATCTATATCTGCGGAAGCTCCGGCAACACGTGCAGTTTGGTTTACGACGAGCTCGTGAAAAGAGACAAACGTAACTTCAACGACTCTGACAGAAACATCACACGTAACGGACAACGCCATGGTGGATATATCCCCAGCTCCGACGGCGGATATTTTGCATGGTACGATTGTGGTGCGTATGATGGCGGCAAATGGCTGGGTGAAAAGTTCAAATCTTTCGTTGGAAAGAAAAACATGGCCGACCCGGCTCGTATGCAGATGAAGATGCAGTTGTTCAACAATGTGATGTACACCAGCATTCCTATGCCTTACCTTGGATTGGAAGACAACTGGCTCTCCTGCGATGCCACCATCAAGATTCGCGTGTCACGTCCTTATTTGAGATACTCCTCCCGCTGGTACGATGACGCAAGTACGGCTCCATACGCAGATCAGAACGACGGTTATCCGATGTACACGTTCACAACCAAGAACCTTGCTCCCGTCAAATCAGAGACAACAGAACAGGTTCAAGAGGTGCTCGACGACATCAACATCGTTCCGAACCCGTACTACGGATTCTCCCAGTATGAGCAAACCGCTCTGCAGAACTATGTCCGCATCGTGAACCTTCCTGAGAAGTGTACCATTTCCATCTACACGGTCAACGGCACGCTAATCCGGACCATCACGAAGGGTAATACGGATTCTTACGTACAATGGGATTTGAAGAACCACGCCAACATTCCGATTTCCGGCGGTGTTTACATCATTCATGTGAAGGCTGACGGCTTCGGCGAACGCACGTTGCGGTTCTTCTGCGCAATGCGCCCAACAGACTTGAATGGTTTCTAAAATTATTAATCTGTAAAAATCCAAGAATATGAAAAACACATATAAGTCATTAATAATTTGCACATTGATTGCTCTTTTATCTGTCGGTACGTCTTACAACGTGCTGGCAGGTAACAGAGACCGTTCCGGTCAGGCTGGTGCATCGCACCTGTTGATAGACCCATGGGCACGCACCAACGGTATGGCGAATGCCGGCGTAGCCGAAATCCGCGGATTGGAGTCTGTCTATTCCAACGTGGCCGGTTTGACGTACGTGAAAAAGACGGACTTCGCCTTCAACCGCACCCAGTATCTGGTGGGTTCCAACTGCGGCATTAACATCAACGCACTGGCCTTTGCCCAACATCTTGGCAAAAACCGTGATTTTGGTACACTTGCCATCTCCTTCTCTTCTATGGGCTTCGGCAACGTCCAAATCACCACGGTCAACCAGCCGGAAGGCGGTCTGGGAACCTTCTCCCCCTCCCTCTCCGTTATCGGCATCCATTATGCCAAATCGTTCAACAACTTCATCAAGGGTGGTGTCTCCCTGAAGATTGTGAACGAGCGCATCGCCGACCTGCATGCCACGGGCTTCGCCATTGACGCTGGTGTGCAGTACATTGCCGGTAAATTTGAGAACTTCAAAATCGGCGTGACCTTGAAGAACATCGGTCTGCCTATGTCTTACAAGGGTGACGGTATGTCCTACAGAGGCCGCATCAACAACACATCGGTTGAACAGACATTAGCTGTTCGTTCCGCCGAATACGAGATGCCCTCTCTGCTGGCTATTGGTATTTCCTACGACTTCTTGTTCTTCGGCGGCGAATATGCAAGCATGTCCAAAGCCGAACTGGAAGAGGAAGGCCTCACTCGCGATGACGCCGCACACCGCATCACACTGGCTGGTACTTTCACCGCCAACTCCTACTCCCGCGACATTTTCGCTCTGGGTCTTGAATACGGCTTCATGAACTACTTCATGGTTCGCGCCGGCTACGCCCTTGAGAATGTCACGAAACGTACGGAGACCGATGAAGAAGGCAATGATATCAATACGATTCTGTTCAACAACGATTCGTTCTTTGCCGGTCCTTCCGTTGGTGCTACGGCTGTCATCCCCTTGAAGAAAGGCAACACTGGTGCCCGTATCTACATTGACTATGCCTACAGATTCACCAACAAGTGGAAAGGCAATCACGTCATGGGTATCAAAGTCACCTTATAGAATTTTAAATCCTTTTATAACCCCAAAATAGAAGAGACTTTTACGGTCTCTTCTATTTTATATTTTAACAAGAAGAAGAAAAATGGAAGACGTAAAGTATTACACTCAAGAAGGCCTGGATGCACTGAAGCGTGAACTCAACGAACTGGAATCCGTGGAGCGGCCCAAAATCTCACAGGCGATAGCAGAGGCCCGCGACAAGGGCGATCTTTCGGAAAACGCAGAATATGATGCCGCCAAGGAAGCCCAGGGACTGCTGGAACTCAAGATTGCCAACCTGCGCAACCTCATCGCCAAAGCCCGCATCCTGGACGAATCCAAAATCGACATCTCCAAAGTGCTCATCTACTCCATCGTGAAGGTTCGCAATGTCAAGAACAACGCCACAATGACGTACACCATCGTCCCGGAATCTGAATCCGACCTCAAAGCCGGCAAGATTTCCGTATCAAGCCCGCTGGCAAAAGCCCTGATCGGCAATTCCAAAGGCGACACCGTGACGGTGCAGGCCCCCGCCGGCAGCATGGACTTTGAAATTCTGGATATATCACGCTAATCCTAAAAAACACCATTATGGAAGATACCATTTTCACCAAAATCGTCAAAGGCGAAATCCCCTGCTATAAGATAGCTGAAAACGACAAATTCTTCGCCTTTTTGGACATTTCCCCTATCGCCAAGGGACATACTTTGGTCATCACCAAGCTGCAAAACGACTACATCTTCGACCTGCCGGATGACCTGTTAGGAGAGATGATGGTCTTTGCAAAGAAAGTTGCCGTCGGCATCCGGGAAGCAATCCCGTGCAACCGCATCGGTGTGGCCGTCATCGGCATTGACGTGCCGCACAACCACATCCATCTGGTGCCCATCAACGGGGTTGGCGACCTCAATTTCAAGGCCGAACGGGTCCAGCTGAGCCCGGAGGAATTCAAGCAGATTGCTGCTGATATCGCCAAAAAAATCAAATTATAAACCGAAAAATTAATTTTAATATGGATACAAAAGGATTGCAGGACATAGCTGCTCAAGTACGGAGAGACATCATCCGCATGGTTCACGGTGCCAAGTCGGGACATCCCGGCGGCTCGCTCGGATGCGCCGATTTCCTGACGGCGCTCTTTTTCCAGATTATGGAGATTGATCCTGAAAAGTTCACCAAAGAAGGTGCTGGTGAGGACATGTTCTTTTTATCCAACGGACATATTTCGCCGGTGTTATATAGTGTGATGGCCCGCAGAGGCTATTTCCCTGTCTCCGAACTGGCGACATTCCGCAAACTGCACACGCGTCTGCAAGGACACCCCACCCCGGTGGAGGGTCTGCCCGGCATCCGCATCGCTTCCGGCTCATTGGGACAGGGTGTCTCGGTGGCCATTGGTGCCGCTTTGGCGAAAAAGGCCAACCAGGACCCGCATCTGGTCTATGCCCTGACCGGCGACGGTGAACTGCAGGAAGGCCAGATTTGGGAGGCATTGATGTTTGCCGGAGCCAAACATGTGGACAACCTCATCGTGACCGTGGACTACAACGGCAAGCAGATTGACGGACCCACCAATCAGGTGTGCAACCTCGGCAAGCTCCGTTCCAAGTTCGAGGCTTTCGACTGGATGGTGCTGGAAATGGACGGCAACGACATGAAGAAATGTGTGCAGACGCTCACGCTAGCGAAGACCTTGGCACGCAACCAAAAACCCGTCGCCATCATTATGAAAACGGAAATGGGCAAAGGTGTGGACTTCATGATGGGCACGCACAAATGGCACGGCTCGGCACCCAACGATGAGCAAGCTGCCGCCGCACTGGCCCAGCTGCCGGAAACCCTCGGTGATTACTAACAGTCCTTATCCGCTGTAGCGTGAAAATCATCAACCGATATCTCATAAAAAACTTTCTCGGGCCTTTTGCCCTTACATTCTTCGTGGCCCTTTTTGTGCTACTGATGCAGTTTTTATGGAAATGGGTTGATGAACTCGTTGGCAAGGGACTGGAACTCAGCATACTGCTCAAGCTCCTCTTCTACGCATCCATCACCCTCACCTCCATGGCTTTCCCTCTGGCGGTGCTGCTGGCCTCTCTGATGACCTTCGGCAACATGGGGGAACGCTATGAAATTGTTGCCATGAAATCCGCTGGTATTCCCATCAGCAGGATGATGAGACCGTTGGCCATATTGTCCATTGTCATTTCCGTGATAGCTTTCCTGTTTTCCAATGTGGCTATACCTAAAGCCAGCGTGAAACTCAGGATGATGCTGTTTGACATTCAGGAGCAGAAACCGGCCTTGAACATCGAAGAGGGCGTGTTTTACACCGGATTGGACAACTACTCCATCCGTGTGGGCAAGAAGATGCCGGATGGGGAAAAAATCAAAGATGTTCTGATTTACGACCATTCCAGCCATCAAGGCAACACCACAGTCACCTACGCCAAAGAGGGTGTGATGACTGTTACACCTGACAAGCATTATCTGCTGTTCACCTTATATGACGGTTCTTTCTGGGACGAGAGTTCCAAATCCGGTATCCAAAAAGATGGCCGGCAACACTATCCGCTCACACGCGCCACCTTCTCCAAACAATACAAGCGCTTTGACATGTCCAGTTTTGAAATGGGCAAAGTGGATGAAAGTCTCTATCAGGGCCATTCCACCGCCATGACCACCAAACAGCTCAACCACAAAATCGACACTCTGAAGAAGGATATTACCGGGCTAGCCCACGGAGCATCCAAGGTCTTCTTCAGCAGTCTCTATTTTTTCAACTGGCTGGTAAAGGAAGACAGCTGTTTCGACACCATGTCGCGACAGCAGGCCTTGGATTTGACAACCCTCACCCCCACCGTCCGCGAGCGCATGTTCCGCAATGCGGAGAATCAGGCCCAA
Source organism: Bacteroidales bacterium (assembly GCA_045116675.1). Classification (GTDB taxonomy): domain Bacteria; phylum Bacteroidota; class Bacteroidia; order Bacteroidales; family WCHB1-69; genus F23-D06. The sequence goes on along the minus strand of JBGUMF010000061.1, from coordinate 15,613 downwards.
TCATACGTGTTCAACGTCAAATTCGCCTATCAGGATATGGCATTCCGCACATCGTACCTGTGGGGCTTCCAGATTGAATACCTCAGGAAATTCACCCTGTCTGTTGCCTGCCTGCTCTTCTTCTTCATCGGAGCACCCTTAGGGTCCATCATCCGAAAGGGCGGCATTGGTATTCCGCTGGTCATCACGGTCGTATTCTTCACCCTTTATTTCGCCATTTCCATTATGGGGGAGAAAATCGCCAAGACCAGTGCCATGCCCGTTTGGTTCGGCATGTGGCTCTCCTCCTTCGTACTTATCCCTATCTGCATTTTCCTGACCTATCACGCCACCACGGATTCGGCCATATTCTCGCCGGAAACCTATTCCAAAATGGTGGAAAAACTGAAAAAATTAAAATCATCCTTTATAAAACGTCATGAAGATTCTCCAACTGTGTCATAAACCGCCCTTACCCTTAATAGATGGCGGATGTATTGCCATTCATAACATCACGGACGGCCTCCTCCAAAACGGACAGGAAGTCAAGGTGGTTGCGATTGAAACCCCCAAGCACCCCGTGAAGTTGGATGCCATGCCCAAAGAGTACCTCCAGAAGACGTGCTTCGAATCGGTATTCATTGACACGACCCCCCGTTTCCGGGATGCACTCCGTGCTTTCCTGCACCGGCAACCCTACCAGATCAACCGTTTTTACTCCAAATCAATGGTTTCCAAACTGATATGGATATTGGAGCATGAAACGTTTGACATTATTCATCTGGAATCCATCTATGTTACCCCCTATATTGAAACTATTCGAAAACACTCCAAAGCAAAAATCATTCTCCGGCTGCACAACATTGAGCACCAGATCTGGCAACGTCTCGCCGACAACGAATCATGGCCGTTGCGCAAACTGATATACAAGACCAACGCCCGCCAGCTGGAACGGGTGGAAAACAGCATCCTGCAGCAGGTGGACGGCTATATGACCATCTCGGAACCCGACCACCGCTTTTTTGAGCAGACAGCCCCAGACGTGCCTGGCACAATCATCACCTTTGGGCTGGACATGGAGAAATATGAAAATGAGGAGGATTATATTCCCTCCGACGAACCCTCTCTCTGCCATATTGGCAGCATGAACTGGTCTCCCAACATTGAGGGCGTGGAGTGGTTTCTGGATGAGGTGTGGCCAGAGATTCACCGTGCACATCCTACCCTCACCTTCACGCTGGCCGGACACAGCATCCCCGACCGCCTCTACCAACGTCACGACGAGAATGTCGTTATCGCAGGGGAAGTGCCTGATGCCAACGAGTTCATCCTGTCGCACGATATGATGATTGTACCGCTGCTCTCGGGCAGCGGCATACGTATCAAGATTGTGGAAGCTATGGCCTTGGGAAGGATTGTCATCACTACTACTGTCGGTGCGGAAGGAATGGATATCGAAGACGGCAAGCACCTCTTCATCGCCAACACGCCGGAGGAGTTCCTCAACATCATCAACAAGTGTATCACCACGCCCGACCTTTGCACCATCATCGGTGAAAATGCCCGCAACTTTATAGCCATGAATCACAACAACGACCTCATCACGGACCAAATCCTGGATTTTTACCATAACGTCACTTCAAAATAATGGCTTACCTCGACCAGATCAATACTCCTGAAGATCTCCGCAAGCTGCCGGTATCAGCACTACCACAGCTTTGCGACGAGCTGCGTTCCTTCATCATCGAACAGACAGCCAAGCATCCTGGCCATTTAGGGTCGAGTTTGGGTGTGGTGGAGCTGACGGTGGCCCTGCATTATGTGTTTGACACTCCCAACGACAAGCTGGTGTGGGATGTGGGACACCAAGCCTATTGCCATAAGATTCTGACGGGGCGCAAAAGTCTCTTCCACACCAACCGGTGTTATCAGGGCATCAGTGGTTTCCCGCGCCGCGAAGAGAGCGAATACGACGCGTTCGGCACCGGGCACTCCTCCACGTCCATCTCCGCTGCCTTAGGAATGGCGATGGCCGCCAAAATGGAAGGGAATATGGAGCGCAACCATATCGCCGTCATCGGCGATGGGGCTATGACAGGCGGTATGGCTTTTGAAGCCATGAACCAGGCCGCCTTCCGCGATGTGAACATGATGGTCATCCTCAACGACAACAGGATTTCCATTGACCAGAGCACCGGCGCTATGAGCCGCTATCTGCTCTCCATCACCGCTTCACCCCAATATAACCGTTTCAAAAACCGTATTTGGAACATCTTCACTTTTAAGACCAAACAATCCAACCGCATCACCCGCTTCTTCAGCGGTATGGGCAATGGCATAAAAGGCTATCTGCTCGGCGGCAGCAACTGGTTCCAAAGCCTTGGATACCGCTATTTCGGTCCCGCCGACGGGCATGATGTCATCCATTTGGTGAAAACCCTGCAGGCATTGAAAGCCCTCCCGGGATTGAAGCTCTTCCACGTGTTGACCGTGAAAGGCAAAGGACTGGATATGGCGGAGCAGAACCAAACGGCCTATCACGCACCAGGCAAATTCGACCCAACTACCGGACAGATTATCCAACAGCCACAAGACCAGAATCTCCCGCCCAAATTCCAAGATGTGTTCGGACATACCATTTTGGAGTTGGCACAACAGGATGAGAAAGTGGTGGGAATCACGCCGGCAATGGGTACGGGCTGTTCCCTGACCATCATGAACGACGTGTTCCCCAACCGTGTTTTCGACGTGGGTATTGCCGAGCAGCACGCCGTGACATTCTCAGCCGGATTAGCCGCCGAAGGGCTTATCCCCTTCTGCAACATTTACTCTTCTTTCTTCCAGCGTAGTTACGACCAGGTAATTCACGATGTGGCCTTGCAAAAACTGCCGGTGATATTCTGCCTTGACAGAGCCGGCCTTGTAGGCGAAGACGGCGCCACCCATCAGGGAACCTTCGATCTGGCTTTCCTGCGGGCTGTTCCTGACCTCATCATATCATCACCTTTAAATGAGCATGAACTCCGCAACCTGATGGTGACAGCCTACCACAACGCGAAACAGGGCGGTCTGCCGTTCGTCATCCGCTACCCGCGCGGACGGGGCGTACTCCCTGACTGGCACAACGAGCCGGGTGACATCCCCATCGGGAAAGGACAGCTACTGCGACAAGGCGAACAGATTGCCCTGATCACCATTGGCCCCATCGGGAATAATGTGGCCCAAGCACTTGACCAACTGAAGGAGAAGAACATCCATCCGACCCATGTGGACATGCGTTTCCTCAAGCCGATAGACGAGACCCTGCTGCTTTCCTTGGCCGATACGCACAAGACATGGATTACCGTGGAAGACGGCACCGAAAAAGGCGGCCTGTTCTCTGCGGTTGCGGAATTTTTGGAAAGCCACCAGCTAAACAACAATCTGCATCATATCGCCATCCCCGACCGGTTCATATCCCACGGCGACATCCCGCATCTCTACCACGAAGTTGGGCTGGATGTGGATAATATCAAACAAACCGTTGAAGGATTGTGGCGCTAGCCATTAGAGCATAATTATAAAAAAGGCTGAATCTCCTAATGGAAATTCAGCCTTTTACTTTATGATGTGATTAAGCTTACATTCTGAAGGTGACCGGAACCTGATAGAAGCAACGCACAGGCTTGCCCATGTTCTTGCCGGGTTTCCATTTCGGCATGGCCATCACACCACGGACAGCCTCTTTATCGCAGTCAGGGAACAACGGCACTTTCACCTTGGCGTTGCTGACACGACCGTCCTTTTCGACCACGAACTCAACCAGCACCGTACCCATAATGCCGTTGTTACGGGCCACTTCAGGGTATTGGATTTCCTTGGTGAGGAAAGAGTTCAGTGCTTCCGGACCACCGGGGAATTCAGGCATCTCTTCCGTGAAACGAACGGGAGGAGCATCATCAGCTTCTTCTTCAATGACATCCACATCCGAATTGTCCACCTCTTCAATAACCTCATCCTCGATGAAGTCCTGACTGAAATCCAAGTCGGTGTTGACCTTGATGTTGTCTTCCACAATGTTCAGCACCACCTCTTGTTGTTGCGCAGGCTGTTCTTGTGGCGGCGGGGGTGTTTGGTCAGTGGCAATGACATCCTCGTCCTTCACTTCGATGAAGTCGTCATCAGCCATTGTAAACGCGGGTGCTTTGTCTTCGCTGGCAAACAGTTCGAAACCGGCATATACCAGGCCCAAAACAATCACAAGCCCGAAGAGAATGAAGAGACCTCTCTTATTCTCCAGATTTCCTTTGTCAGTTTTCTTTGTAAGCATAATGGTTATATTTTTCTAATGTGATACATCTATATTAGTGAACGGCAAAAGTAACATTTTTATTATTATCATCCGACATTTTTTTGAAAAAACTTTTATTTTTGAAAAGTCTTGGCCGGAAGGTACACAGCACCGCCGCAATTATCAGATATAGCACCTGTTACACTTTTAAGGCAGTTGCTATTCCCCTGTAAGCGCAATAAACCGAGAAAGGCGAAAACAAGCGCTTCCTTATAATCGATGGTAAGAGGGTCTGGGATTATCACCTGCAGAGGGGATTTTTCGGAAAGTCGTTCAATGAGGAAGCGGTTGTGTGCGCCGCCGCCCGTGACCAGCATCTGGCCGGCACGCATGGGCACCGCCGCCGCAATCTGCATGGCGATGTGCTCCACGACAGTCCTCAGCCCGTTCGGAAGATTGTCAGGCTCCAAGAACGGCTGCAGCAGAGGAAGGAACCTCTCATCAAACCACTCTTTGCCCAGGGATTTTGGCGCAGGAAGGTGATAATAGTCCAGCTGGTTGAGTTTATCCAACAGGGACTGGATAATGCTTCCCGATTGTGCAATTTTCCCGTCAGGGTCATACTCCAGCCCTTGCCGGTTGGCCAAGAGGTTCAAGGCCATATTGCAGGGGGAGATATCGAAAGCAAGGCGGCAGTCATCTTTCCGGAAAGATATGTTGGAAAACCCACCCAAGTTCAGGCAGGCTTCGTATTGGCCGAACAACAACTCGTCGCCGATGGGTACCAAGGGGGCTCCTTGACCGCCGAGGGCCACATCGGTGGTACGGAAATCGCATACGGTACAGATGCCTGTCCTCGCAGCAATTACAGCCCCGCTGCCGATTTGCGTTGTAAGCCCATGTTGGGGCTGGTGGAAGACCGTATGCCCGTGTGAGGCGATAAAATCAGGTTTTGGACGCTGCCCAATCCATCGGTTAAGGCGTTGGGCGAAAAGGACTCCCAAATCCACATTCAGCTGCGCGTAGTCGAGAGCAGAAAGCCGGGTGGCCTCCGCCAGCCGCTGCCGGAAATCGGGCGGATAGGGAAATGTGGTGGCATCCAAAATACGGTATGACCAGGCATTGTCGCTGTGCTCAAACCGGCACCACGCCACATCCATGCCATCCAAGGATGTGCCCGACATCACCCCGATTCCGTTCCAAACGGTTGGATTCATGACAGAAGCGCTTCAAGACGGTCAAGGTGGATGCCGTTGGAGCCTTTCACCAGCACCATCGTGTCGTGCAAGGGATGCTGGCGAAGATAGTCGTTCAGGAGTTCCACGTTGGCGAATGTGTGCTGCGGGTGGAGCTGGCCAAATTCGGAGCCCACAAACCAAGCTTCAAGACCGAGATCCTGGCATAAACCAATCATGCGTTGGTGCTCCTCGCGGCTGCACGCACCCAACTCAAGCATATCGCCAAGGATGGCCAGCTTTCTCGGATGTTGCAGTTTCGACAAATTGCGCACAGCAGCCTCCATGCTGGTGGGATTGGCGTTGTAATAATCGGAGATGATGACATTGCTGCCAATGGTGTTCACCTGCGAGCGGTGGTTGGAAGGAGTGTAATGGGCTATAGCTTCGGCGATTAATGCATCGGGCACACCAAAGTGCTTCCCCACACATGCCGCTGCTAACATATTGTAAATATTGTAGCTGCCCGTCAGATGGGTGTCCACCTCATGGCCGGCAACGCGTATGCGCAGGTATGGTGACATGGAAAGAATATTGGCCTCTCCGCCTTCGGCATAATATTGCACCTTATCGTAATCCAGTTGCTGGCGGAGAACCGTATCGTTGGCGTTGACGAACAGCGTTCCCGCACGGCTGATAACCGAGCGGTACAGTGCCGTTTTCGTCCGGACAATCTCTTCCACGGAGCCGAAACCTTCGATGTGGGCTTTGCCGATGTTGGTGATAAGACCGAAGGTGGGTTGTGCGATGTTGCACAGGAATGCGATTTCCCCGGGATGGTTGGCGCCCATCTCCACAATGGCGATCTCATCCGTCGGGCGGATGGAGAGCAGGGTGAGGGGCACGCCAATGTGGTTGTTAAGGTTCCCTTTGGTGTATGCTGTTTGGAACTTTTGGGACAACACGGCAGCCATCAGCTCTTTGGTGGTGGTTTTGCCGTTGGTGCCCGTCACCCCAATGATGGGAATGGCCAGATGCTGCCGATGGTAGGAAGCTAAGGCCTGCAACGTTTTCAGCGCGTCGTCCACCACGATGCAGCGTTCGTTCGCACGAAGTTCCACATTCTCGGTGATGACATACGCAGCTCCCTGTTCCAACGCATTCAGTGCAAACTGGTTGCCGTCGAAACGCTCCCCTTTGAGGCAGACGAATAAACATCCTGGCTCAATCTTGCGCGTATCGGTGCAGATGCAAGGATGCTCCAGATATTTAGCATACAGTTTTTCCATTTTTATGTAGAAAAGATAACAGGATTATTCAACAACAGATCATGGGAATTAATAGATGAAGGGGAAAACCCGTTTGAGACGGCGTTCCCTCATCTCCTCGGGGAACTCCTGCTGATAGCGTTTGTAGAGGGAGTTGGCGCGGGGAACCAGGTTGGCAAACGTCCAAATAAAGAACACCAGTCCTGACAGCGACCATGTGAGGATGGCAAAACCGAGCCATTCCATCAGCTCGCCCAAGTAGTTGGCGCTGGTCACATAGTTGAACAGGAAGCCGGACGGGAGATAATGCCTGTTGTCGTCATCACTCTTGCGGAGATGGCGGATGATGTAGTCGGAACGGAGGTTAACCACAAAACCCATGATGAAGATGCAGAGACCGATGATGAAATGCGGCGATTTCAGCCAGGCCGCATCCGAATAGCTCAACCCGAAAACCGTGTAGTTGCAGCGGAAAGCCTCGAAGAAAATCCAGTAACCCTGCATCACGGCGTTCAGAATGTTAAAGGCGATGCCTGTGAACATGATGGCCAATGACATCTGGCTCTTCTTCCCTTTCATCAGCCAGGGAAATATCAGCGACCGTTGGAAATAGTGGATTTCAAAGATCAGCAGGAACACCATCGGCACCGTTTCGAAGCGGTGGGGTGAGGCCAGCCAGATAATGAGCATGGCCAGAAAGATAGGGAACTCCATCAGAAACCATGCCAGCTTGTTGTTGATGGTCTTTCCCCACTTGTTGGAGGTGAAGGCCCCATAGCTGGCGTTGACGAAGTACAAGGATACAAATACCACTGCGGCCAAGCCGATCATCACATAGAGGTAAATGTAAAATGCGGAGGTAAAAGTTTCAGGACTCATAAGGGTAAAATGTTATTGGATTACAATGTTCATGGGCATACGGGCCTGAACGCCTTCTTGCGAAAGAATCTGGTCAACGCCATCAAACATAAAATAAAATTTTCCAAGCTTGGCGCGAATGGCAGCATCCATGTCGTCGTCATCGCGGAACAGCATGGAGAACCAGTCGGTTTGTTTGGGATAATAGACGATGGCATAGTCGGAAACCTTCGCCAGCTCGGCAGCCTTCCTGACGGCGTCATCCAGGGAGCCGATCTTGTCCACGAGGCCGATGCCGAGGGCATTCTGGCCGGCCCATACACGACCTTGGCCGATGCTGTCCACCGCAGCCACCGACATCTTACGACCGTCGGCCACCCGCTGGGTGAACAGGGCATAAATCTGTTCCACAGAGTTTTGGAACACGGCGATTTCCACCTCATCCAACGGACGGAATCCGTTGCCGAAGTCGGCGTGCGGGTTGGTGGCCACCTTGTCGATGGTGATGCCGACCTTGTTTTTCAGAAAGTTCTGGAAGGAGGGAATCATGCCAAACACGCCGATAGAACCTGTCAGGGTATTGGGCTGGGCAATGATGTAGTCGGAGTTGCACGCGATATAATAGCCTCCGGAGGCGGCATAATCGCCCATGGAGGTCACCACCTTCTTGCCGGCTTTCTTGGCCTTCTCAATCTCCTGCCAGATATTCTCGGAGGCGATGGCACTGCCGCCCGGCGAATTGATACGCAACACGATGGCTCTCACGTTATCATCCTTATAGGCTTTCCGGAACTCCTTGATGAAGCTGTCAGAGTAGATGCCCTGCATTTCCGAACCTTTGCCATCGTGAATCTCACCCACGGCATATACAACGGCTACCTTCTGCTTTGCTTTGGAAGAAGGGTCGAAGGATTTGCGGTATTTTCCAAGACTCACGAAATTAATGTCGTCATCCTCACCCAAATTGAGCTTCGATTTGATCATCTTTTCCGCATCGGCCACGTAACAGAGCCTGTCCACCATCTTGGATGCCAACGCGTTTTGGGCATCGTAGGCAATCAAATTGTCGGCAATATAGTTGAGTGTATCTACGCTAATATGGCGCGAAGCGGCGATGTCTTTCGTGATACATTTCCATAAGGTATTGGCTAACAGATCCATCTGTTCACGGTTGGCTTCGCTCATCTTATCCATGACATATGGCTCGATGGCGCTTTTGAATTTTCCATGGCGGATGACCTGCACATCCACATCCAGTTTGTCGATGAGGTTTTTGTAGAACATGATCTGAAAAGCATAGCCTCTGAAGTCCAGACTGCCCGTAGGATTAAGCAGGATCTTGTCGGCGGTGGAGGCTATATAGTAGCCGTTCTGGGCATAACTGTCGCTATAAGCGTAGATAAACTTGCCCGATTTCCGGAAAGCCAAGAGAGCATCATGGATCTCCTTCAACGTGGCCGGGGATGCCGCCGCCGAAGAGGAACAGAGATAAATGCCTTTGATTTTGGAGTCTGATGCTGCGTTCTTGATGGAGGCCAGAATGTCATCCAACCCCAAATTGTCACTATAGTTGTTAAACCGTGCAAAGGGCGTACTGACGGCACGCTCCTGGATACTTTGCGAGAGATCCACCTTCAAGACGCTGTTCTCCTTTACGACCTCTGTGCCGGAACCGCCTTTTGCTCCGGCAGCCATTATGCCAATCATGCCGAAGAACATGATGGTATAAAGTAGAGAAGTGATTATGCTGGCAAAAAGGAAACCCAGCATGGAACCCCATACAACACGCCAGAATTTTCTGGAAGGAGTTTCGGGTTTTTCCTGGAATACAGGTTTACGATTGGGTAAATTGTTTGTATCGTTCATATTATTAAAATTTTATCTGAAAAAATGCCGGCGTTGGCTGTGGCATCCGCCTTTCATGAAGGAGATATATTCCATAAAGATTTCCGTGGGATCCTCCAAGGGGGAGAGTCCGAGCTGCCGCCCGATGGAAGACAGCTGGTGTAGGGTATCATATTCTATCGGGCAGGGCTGGGCCGGCTTGCTCTGATGGGGCGTTCTGGCAGAATCCGTGTAGGTGCCGAAAGTCTCCTCCGGCAGGGAAGCCGGCAGGATAATATCTGCCTGGAAATCGTGCTCCGCATCCCAGTGGGCGGTTTGCAGGATGGTGTAACGGGCATTGGGAAGATGCTGCAGAATGTCATCGGGCAGGGACACGCCGGTGGCATTCATCAACAGGATGGTCTCAAACCCGCTGGCACGGAGCGTGGCGCCAATGTCAACGGGCGTGGTGCACACCGGCTGACCATACAATTCCTGCATCAGAGTAATGGATTCTGCGTTAAAACATTCTCCACTAACGCAAAGTTCGGGGAAAATGCCCATATCGTAAAGTCCTTGCGAGTTGAGATCGCCTTTGATGCAGAGAAATCCGGACGACGGTTTCGCCTGGATGTCCAACAGCATACAGAGGTTTTCCAGCTCGACGACGGCGCGTGCGTCCAGCCAGCATTCCCAAAGGATGAAGGCAGGAGCCTCAGCGTGGAGCAGTTTCCCAACAAAGTTCCGGACATCTTCCTCCGTGAGGTCGTTATATGCCAACAACGTGTTGAGATCCTCTTGCAGGATGGCTGTTTTGTATTCGTCATACTGTTTCCCGAGCCCGTCCACGTAGATGCCCTTGGCCAAATCGTGGTGGATGAGGTAGTGGTTGAGGCTTCGGAAGAACATCGCATAATGACGTATTTTCAGGGTGTCCGGCTGGTTGAAACGATAGACTTCGGCTTGGTTGCAAGCCTCGATCACGCCGCGGATGGTCCGCATGGAATGAGTGTCCACGGTTTCATCCAAAAGGCACAACAACAGGTCGGAGCCGAACAGCTCGGCATAGGGCAGGATATCATTTTTGTCGTGGAAGAATGCCGTTCCCCGATTGTAATAATCGAAGGAGCCGATGGCATTGGTGCGGAAACCCGCCCGGGCCAACCTCTGAAGCAGATACAACTCTTCGTTGGAGTAATCGCCGGAAGTCAGCACCAGCGTTGCGTTGTCCCGCATGTTCTTTCCCCGTTCTGCCACCCGCTGGAAGGCCTCTTCAAAAGAGATCTCCCGGTATTGGTTTTGGGTTTTGATCAGAGGTCGGGTGAGACGGGACATATTATTCGGTTTTGTGGGTGAGGGCGTGGAAGAGTTCTTCCATGCCAAGGGCGTTCAGTTCAGACGAATGGGTAAGGCCCAGTTTTTCAGCCATATTGGGAAGCTCGGAAACGGAAGCGTCCGCGACGAGCTTTCCTTTGTTGATGATGATGACATGGTCGCACATAGCCTGCACCTCCTGCATGATGTGTGTGGAGAGCAGCACGGTCCGACCTTTGCCGTAGGAGCGAATCAGAGCACGTATCTCGATGAGCTGGTTGGGATCCAGACCCGTGGTCGGCTCGTCAAGGATCAGCACCTCGGGCTCATGGATGAGTGCCTGCGCGATGCCCACACGCTGCTTGTATCCGCGCGACAAGGCCCCGATCTTCTTGTGCTGCTCGACGGTGAGGCCCGTCTGCTCGATGATGTTGTCCACCCGTTGGAAAACTTTATCCAAATGGTGGATGCCGGCGATAAATTCCAGAAATTCCCGGACGTACATGTCGTAATACAAGGGATTGGCCTCCGACAGGTAGCCGATCTTCTTGCGCAGGGCCAAGGAGTCGTTCCAAATGTCGAGACCGCACACGGAAACGCTGCCCTCGGTAGGCGGTATCAGACAGGTGATGATCTTCATCATCGTGGTCTTTCCGGCACCGTTGGGACCGAGAAAACCGACGATTTCACCCTTCTTAGCCTCAAAACTGATGTCGTTCAGCGCGTATTGCTTGCCAAAGACTTTGGTGATATGGTTGACTATAATAGACATATTACCGCTAATTAAATAGGCGGCAAAGATACGGCTTTTTTTGTATCTTTGCCCGCTTAAAACATATAGATGAATAATAGTGAGGTTAAATCAAAGAAAAATGCGCTGAAGACAATAATCCAGTTTGTGATTTTTGTCGGATTGGGCGTCTTTTTTATATGGCTTTCGCTGCGCTCGCTGGATAAAGAGGATATACGGATGATTTTCGATTCCATGTCGATGATCAACAACCCGTTCAGCTGGTTCATGCTGGTGCTGGCGGCCTTGCTGGCACTGTTCGCCGACTTTGCCCGCGCGGTGCGGGGACGGCTGCTGCTGGAGCCTCTCGGCTATAAAATCCGATATTCCATGTCGTTCTATTCCGTTATGGTCTGCTACATGGCTAACCTCGCACTGCCCCGACTGGGTGAGATTCTGCGCTGCTCCTTTTTGCAACGCTTTGAAAATGTGCCCTTCCAGAAATCCCTCGGCACCGTGGTTACAGAACGTGCCGTGGATATCATCTGCTGGATGGTGATGTTGGTGGTGGCAGTGGCGATGAACACCAGTATGCTTTCCGAGGTGGTGGTGGATCAGGACACGCAAATGACCGTCCGGATGTGGATGGAGCAGAAAGGCCTCTCCATACTCAGCAACCACTTTATGTTCATACTGATAGCATTTATCATCATCCTCTATTTCCTCTTCCGTCTCACGCGCAAGTGGTGGAGCCACATCTCCTGGATGATGAAAGTCCGCAATTTTTTGGTCGGCATTTGGCAGGGCGTGATCTCCATCAAAGACCTGCCCCATCCGGGACGCTATGTGTTGTGGACACTCATCATGTGGATAGCCTATTTCATGGGCACCTACAGCTGCATCCTCGCCCTTCCCTTCCTGAGTCAGGCGGGCCCCGGTGCCGCCTTCTCCGTACTGATTTTCGGCACCATCGCCTTTATGATCTCCCAAGGCGGGCTGGGTTCTTATCCGCTGATCACGGCCGGCATCCTGGTACTCTATGGCGTATCTTACACACAGGGTCTTGCCGGTGGTTGGATCGGCTGGATTCTGCAAACGGCCGTCTCCATCGGCTTCGGCCTGCTCTCCTTAGTGGCCGCCTCATTTTACAAAAAAAAGGATTCTGTGAATCCCATTCTCCCCGACGAAACCCCAACTGCCTAAAAATGAAGGATTTTATAAAACATATTGACTCCAAGATTGTTTCTCCCGCTTTTTTTCTGGAGAATGAAAAAGAGCTGCATGCAGGTACGCTGGTGTTCACCAACGGATGCTTCGATGTGCTCCATGTGGGGCACATCACCTATCTGGCCAAGGCCCGGCAACTGGGCGACCGTCTGGTGGTGGGCCTCAATACGGATGCGTCGGTGAGGCGGCTGAAAGGCCCTTCCCGTCCCGTGAACGACCAGCAGGCCCGCGCTAAGGTACTCGCCGCGTTGGAGATGGTGGATTATGTGGTCTTTTTTGAAGAAGACACCCCGTATAATCTTATCACTCAGGTAAAACCGGATATTTTAGTCAAGGGTGGCGATTATGCCATTGAACAGATTGCCGGCGGCGACTTCGTGCGCGAGCGTGGCGGTCAGGTGCTGACCATCCCGCTGGTACCTGGATATTCCACAACCTCGATTCTTGAACACGATAACCAATAAGCAATGAGAACCTTTTTCACCCTATTGTGCTGCTGTTTGTCCTCCCTGCTGTTGGCCCAGGGACTGGACGTGACGGAATACAGCCAGTTGAAGGCGTTGCAGGATTCCACTGTAAACCAGACAGATAATGGACAATTCCAGATTGCCCCGTATCCTGAAATCTCCGAGGTGTACCAAATTCCGGCGTATGACCTGTATGACCGGTACTGGGATGTGGCCCATCTGCGTAGCCGCCAGCTGGAAATCCCGTTTTCCAATGACAGGATCATGCTGATTCTGGTGCAGGCAGCCAACCATCCGTTCGCATTCCCGTGCTCGTATGACGAGGTGTCGCAACGGTACGGACAGAGCGGGAAACAGGGATTCCATCCGGGTGTGGATCTCAAGGTGGTCCACCAGACGCTGGTGCGCAACTGCTTCGACGGCGTGGTGCGCATGGCCCGATATTATGGGGATTATGGCTGGATGGTTGTGGTGCGCCACTACAACGGGCTGGAAACCCTCTATGCCCATCTTGACAAGCTGTGCGTAAAGCCCGGGCAGATGCTTAAGGCGGGCGAAGTGATTGGCCAGACGGGCAAAAGCGGCAACGCGAAGGACTATACCCTCCATTTTGAAACCCGTTTCATGAACGAATTCTTCGACCCGAACCTGATGATAGATTTCGAAAATGAAACGCTGAACAAGAACACCCTTGTGCTAACCCCGGAGGATTTCCGTATTGTGACGGTGGATGAGAAAACAGGCGTGACGCAAACGCCCTCGCCCGTGCCAGAGAAGCCGGTGGCCAAGCCTGAACCGAAGCCAAAGACGGAAACTGTGGTCAAAACCGAGAAGTCGGAAGCGCAGCCACAACCCAAGCCGCAGGATGTCGCCCCGAAGGTGACACCGGCGGCAGCATCCACTTCTTCCACCCCGAAGACCAATCCGGCCACGGCGGAATATTATGTGGTGCAAAAAGGCGACAACCTGTATCGCATTTCTGTCAAGTTCCACACAACGGTAGATAATCTGCTGAAAATAAACAATCTCCCGAACGCGGACAGGATTACCGAAGGCCAGCGTTTACGGGTGAAATAGCATCGCCCTACGACATATCACAACGTTATCGCACGCCGTAGGTGTGCGGGCGTTTGATGTGTGTCTGCGGGATTGGTGGGCAATATGTAAGGGTGGCGGGCATAAGGTTTTTGATGGGGCGGAAATTAATTTCGGTAAAGTCGTTGTCGTTTCTAATGTAATAAAACTATATCAATGTGTTGAAGATGTCTGTTGATTTTCAGTTAATTTCGCACCCGAATTTCGAATAGTATTGTAGCTTATTCTAGTAGTATCAATTGTAGTTCCAGAGATCCTATTAACTTTTGAAACCAAAAGGATGGAATCAGTATACCATGTGAAATCATAGTACTCTATGTCATCGCAAATGCCAAGAAACATTACAAAAGATATCGAATCTGTTAGGAAATAGACAATCGTGTTGTTTGCAAAAACACCATATTGATGAGCAACCCATCGTTCAGAATACAAACCTTTTCCTATGTTTTTTGTGTTAATGTGTCTTTCCTGTGGATATTTGCTATAATCACTACAAGACAAACACAAAATGCCTACAATAAAACCAATTTGCAGGATAATAATGAGGAGGAAACGATGCTTCATTTTCTTTCAGATTTTGCGGCCTCCATGCCTATGGAATTGTACCAGAAGTCTTTTTTACGATCCCCAGAGCGTAAATCATAAGGATTCAAAAATTGAATTGTTCCTATAGCTGTATCCGTATATCTTTTTTCTTTAAAAGATTTCCATGTCTCTGCTGCACCAGCTCCCTTACATAAAATATAACGTGGAATATTAGCTATTGTTCCTACATAACCTGCATGGTAATTTCCGACATCAGCGGCATAAGCTCCAGAAAATCGTGAGCAAGAAAAAGTCGTGTTTGTATTATTGTCGGAGTCATATTTCCATGCGACGCCCCAAATTGTTTTTTCATTATTCTTTAGATCCCAGTCTCCATATAGTTTTACCTTTGTATAATAACTAAAAATTGACATTTTTTTCGATTCGGATGCACTTTGACTAAGCTTGTTTTCAAAAAAAGACATCATATCAATATTGCCTCCTAATTCTCCAACTTTTTTACCTTCGCCCCCTGTATTGTGTAACGCGCTCCTTTGTTGGCCTATATCAGCGATTGTTGTTCCGCTTTTATGCAAATACACATTGTTGTCACCATCATCATAATGAGCTATGATATTTCCATACTTGTCAATGTGTTCAGAAATTTCTTCCCCATTCGGGTCCACCAACTTGATTGGGTTGTCCGCGCAATAAACATAGGGACTCAAAGAGGGATATTTGTCACTCATCGGATCGACGCTCAACCAGATGCTCAAATCGCTGTTGTAATAGCGTGAGCCAAACCGACGAATGAGCGAATGCAAAGACAAACTTGTTTGGCCTTTGCTGAGCGAAGAGGAGGAAACCGAGCGCAGCGAGGT
>JBGUMF010000060.1:0-15687 GCA_045116675.1 Bacteroidales bacterium | reverse complement strand
CTTTTTCGAGTTGTAAATCCTTGCAAAGTATCACAATTCCCAACTCGGTTACCAGTATTGGGTATGGTGCTTTTTGGGGATGTGAATCTTTGCAACAAATCATTATACCTATTGGGACAAAAGAAAAATATAGGCGGTTGTTTCAAAAAGATATAACAGATAAACTTGTAGAAATATAATAAAGATGAAGATATCAAGAATAGTCAATAGTATTCTGGAAAAACCGGAAATATGGAAATATTACAACCAAGAGCTTACAGCGCCTAATATTAACAATGAATTGGATTGTTTCCGATTTATACTGAATTATATTAAACAATCCGAAAAAACAGGTACGATTTTGTATGAAAATGCCCCGATAATATTTAAATCAGATCCCAGAAGGGTATGTCATATTGTATCAGCATTCATCATGGGATTATGGTTTTTTAATAATAAGCGGGTAAAGGTCATCCGTAAAGCTGTTGTTTCGGAATTGAGTAAATTGAAATGCTTCCAACATGAAAAGGATATAGAAAGGCAATTTTCATTCGTTTGGTATATGGCTACTCTTTTCCATGATTTGGCTTATGTAGAGGAGGAAAAAGTGGGGGGCGAATGCTTGCCTGAACATGAAATACCAGAAAACAATGTTAACGGTGAACCTACAAATGAAAGTATCCCCAGATTTTATAAGAATGTTTATAAAAAATATTATGAATATAGAAAGCAAAAGGAACATGGCATTTATGCAGGTATAGTTTTTGATTGCGATATTTGTGCGATTCGAGAAAAAAAGAATACTCCATATTCAGATTCCGAATTGGATTGGAGGGTAGAACTTGAAGAACTGTACCATTATGTGGCTTGGATTATTTTGGCCCATAACATCTGGCTTATAAGAGACAATGATCCTAAAATCAAGGAATATTCCAATCTTCAAGAATTGATTATGTCATCGGAAAAGAATGAATTGGATCAATATGTAGAGTACAAATTCAAACATAAAGACTATCCTCTTTTTTCATTGTTTTGTATTGTTGATGCTATTGAGTTCAAGAAAAAAAACTATGATGTTACCGATGTTGATGTACAGCTTTTCAAAAATAAAATAGTTGTAAGAAGCCGAAACGAAAAATATCTGAAAGAAGTCTTTGAACTCAATGAATGGTTCGCGCCAGTGGAAATGGAGAATGAAAAAGTGACGATTTTTATTAATTGGATATAAGGATTGGTCATTTCACGAAGTGGTTTGACTTGGTTAAAAGCGTTCACACAAATGACGCTCAACCACTCGTGATGTCTCTCCACCGCACACACTATCCTTTTTCGCGGCGTGCACACCTCATCCTCGCCTCACACGCTTGCTGCGCCGCGATGACACGTATGGACGCACGTTCCTACCAAGCTTTTGCCCCTACGGGGCATTTATGTGTGCGTGGGCATATTTTCTACCGGGCTTTCGTCCCTGTCGGGGAGTTTTTTATGTGTGATGGCCGCATTGCAACCGAAAGGTTTAAAGGCCAGCCTGATATCGGCTTACCGAGACCGTGCGGTATATGCACATTGCATAGCGTCATCTTCTTGGTGATAAACTTTTACATAAATAAAATTAAACTATAAATATTTATTGTATTTTTGCAAAATTAAAAACACGCTGAGGATGAATATACCATTAGGTAACAGTAGGGAAGAGATTAAATCACGGGAAGGTATTATCTCACAGGTATATAGGCGATGGACGGAAATCAATCCTAATAAACGCATTTTTAACCACGCCTTAAAAGATTACATTAATATCCGATATCTGTCAATTACCGAGACGATGCGCCATGCTGCCAAAACACATGCTTCGACATTGGCAATGCTACATTTGGACACAATCTTACAGTATTCCCAGAAATTCGGCAAGCCCAAACCAACAAAAAAAGGTGTGAAAAACCAGAGGAACTTCACCCAAATGCAGGAAATGCGTTACGAACTGGAAGGAATTGGCATGGTGAGAATGATGGTTGGAATCAAACGTTCTGGTGAGAAAATCCAATATTGCATTACCGTAATAAAGGCATAAAAAAAGAAATCGACAGGTTGGCTCGCTCGAAAGGTCATCACCAAATTATGGACGCCTGAACAGGACTGTTCCCCTATTGATTTCCGGCTGCAAAAATATAAAAATTATATTTAGAAAACCTTTAAGAATAAAAATTTTCACAAAACACATAACACGTAAATCGCAAACCGCAAATCGAAAATCGAAAAAAACACTATCTTTGCCCCCGATATGCCGAGGTACGTTCACTTTGAATCCCGGCACAGCCAAACCATCTTGACGGTTCTTTTAGAACTTGATTTGCATCTGTTCTTTAAGTAATAAGTGTATCAGGATGAATATCATTTAGTTGAAAATTATAAAAAATATATTATGTCTGACGTATTAGAAACCCTTTACCACCACGTGAGCGTCCGCGAATATACGGACCAGAAAGTGGATGAACCTGTTTTAAACCAAATATTGAAGGCTGCGTGCTGTGGCTCCACGATGGGCAACATGCAGCTGTTCAGCATCATCGTGACCGAAGATGAAGAGATGAAACGCAAGATGGCACCCTTCCATTTCAACCAGCCGATGGCCACACAAGCCCCGCTGATCCTGACGTTCTGTGCTGATTTCAGGCGTTTCAACCGCTATTGCGAGTTCCGCGATGCGGAGACGGAGGCGTACAGCAACCTGCAAAGCTACCATTGGGCCGTCACCGATGCGCTGATTGCCGCCCAAAACGCCTGCGTGGCTGCCGAATCCCTCGGCTTGGGCTTCTGCTGGTTGGGAACCATCACCTATAATGCCGATAAATTCATCGAGGTGATGGAGCTCCCCCGCCATGTGGTGCCGGTGGCCTGTATTACGATGGGCTATCCGAAAGAGAAACCCGCTCTTACACAGAAACTTCCGGTGGAGGCGATGGTGCATCGCGAAACCTATCACGATTATGACAAGGCAACTATTGACCGGCTGTATGCGGAAAAAGAGGCTTCGGAAGAGACTAAAAAGCTGTTGGAAGAGAACCAATTGCCCAATCTGGCCCAGATTTTCACCCTGCGGCGTTATGCGAAGCAAGATAACGAGCATTTTGCTGGAGTGCTTCGTGACACGCTGAAGAAGCAGGGTTTCTTGCAATAAGTTATTTTATTATTCCTCTACTGAAAATATGAGAAAAGCCCTTTCTCTCAGCATTTTCCTGTGGATGGTTTTCCTGTTGGCGGGATGTCAGAAACAGAAACCGTCAACGGAGGACACAATGGTGCTGGATTCCCGTTACGGGTGCGTGCGCAACGAGTGGCAGTTCCTGTACAAGGGACAGTGGTATCCCGCCACCGTGCCGGGCAATATCCACGACGACCTGCTCCGCAACGGGCTGATTCCGGACCCCTTCGTGGGCACCAACGAGGATTCCGTGCAATGGGTCTCCGACAGCGTCTGGACCTATCGGCTCATCTTTGATGAGAATTGCGCCGATGAAAAACAATTCACCCATAAAGAGCTGATATTTGATGGATTAGATACTTATACTGAAGTGTTACTTAATGGTAAGAAGCTTTCTGATGTGGATGGTGACACCTTGGCCTACAACATGTTTCGGAAATGGGTTTTCCCAGTGGAGGATATTCTAAAAAAGAAAAATAACGAGTTAGTTGTGCGTTTCCTGCCAACGGTTCCGTTCGACAGCGTGGCCGCCTCGCAATTGCCTTACCGTATGCCAGACAATCGAGTTTTTACCCGCAAGGCGCAGTATGAGTCGGGATGGGACTGGGGCCCGCGGCTCAATACCTGCGGCATCTGGAAGGATGTGTGCCTGCGCCGCTGGAACGGTTTCCGCCTGGAGGATGTCTATGTGCGCGACACCAAGCCCACCCTCGACACCAACGGTGTGTGGGAGACCAGTGTGGAGGTGACGATTGTGTCGGATGCCAAGCGAAAAGTGCGCGTCCGCGTGGACAACTACGAAGGAAACATCACAAAGGCCTCCCGCCGTGTGACATTGAAGGAGGGCGTTAACAAGGTTTCCATTCCGGTAAGCATCAAGCAGCCGCGGCTGTGGTGGCCCAACGGCATGGGCGATCCTTATTTGTACTATTTCTATGTGTCAGTGGATGACCACCATGGTAGCAGCCATACGATAGCTCCCGTGGAACATGGTTTGCGCACCATCGAGCTTCGTCGGGAAAAGGATTCGATAGGGGAGAGCTTCGCCTTTGTGGTGAACGGCAAGCCCTGTTTCATGCGTGGGGCCAACTGGATTCCCGCCTCCTCCTATCCGGGCACTCTCAAGGCTGGCTTTGATGGCGATTATGTTTACTATCAGCTGCTTAAAGCCGCACAGGATGTGAATATGAATATGATTCGCGTCTGGGGCGGCGGCCTGTATGAGAATGAGGAGTTTTACAGAACCTGCGACCGCTTTGGGCTGTTGGTCTGGCAGGATTTTATGTTCGCCTGCAATCCCTATCCTGCGGACAAGACGTTTTTGGAGAATGTTCGTCGTGAGGCGGAGGAACAGGTGGTGCGTCTGCGCAATCACCCCTGTCTGGCGCTCTGGAACGGCAACAACGAGGTGCACAATGGCTTGGAGGACTGGGGATGGCCGGCCGCCCTTGGCTGGACAGAGCCCCAATACCAGGAGTTGATGGGAAATTATAGTTTGTTGTTCGAAAAAATGATTTCCGATGTGGTCCGGGAAAACGCCTCCAATATGCCCTATATTCCCACGTCGCCCACGTTCGGGTGGGGACATCCCGAGTGTACAACGCACGGATGCTCGCACTATTGGGGCGTGTGGTGGGGAGAACTGCCCTTCGAGGTATGGTGGGACAAGACGGGCCGCTTCATGGCCGAGTACGGGTTCCAGTCCTATCCTGAGATGGCCACGTGGCGTACTGTGGAGGACAGTGCCCACTTCGACCCGCATGCGCTGTTATTAGGTTCCGCCACGATGCGACAGCATCAGAAACATGGCCGTGGGGTGGAGATTATCCGCAAGGCCATGAAGGAGTATTTCGGTTACGAACGCACGGCCGACTTGGGCGAGTTTGCGCACGTGAGCCAGTTGGTGCAGGCTTACGGCATCACGCGGGCCATTGATGCGCATCGCATCCGCCGCGACCGCTGCCGGGGCACGCTCTACTGGCAACTCAATGACTGCTGGCCAGTGGCTTCGTGGAGCAGTATCGACTATACGGGACGTTGGAAAGCGTTGCATTATCGCTTGCGCGAAGCGTACGCCAATGTGGCCGTCGCCACCCGCCTGCTTGAGGGGAATGCGCTGGAGATATATGTGGTCAATGATTCTGTACGAAACGTGGCAGGAGAACTCCAAATCACAGTGTATTCCACCGATGGGAATCGGAAAATCGAATTGCCGACACGGAAGATTTCTGTCCCTTCGGATGGCGTGAGCAAAGGAATTGTCATGGATTCGAAGGCGTTGGACGGTCTTCGTCCGGAGCAGGCCGTACTGCATATCCGGTTTGTGGCTGGCGGCAAGGTGCTGGCGGAGAAAGTGGATTTCCTCGTTCCGCCCGCACGATTGGAGCTGGAAGAACAGGAAATCAGCCGGAAAATGCGCCATTACGGCGACTACGGCGAGTTTGCGGAGGTCACGCTTGTGTCGCCAGTATTCCAATACGGCGTGTTCGTAGAGGAAGTTTCCGGTAAGGACATCTTTTGTTCCGACAACTATTTCCATCTTCTGCCGGGCGTGCCGAAAACGGTGCATGTCGATATTGAGTATGATGCGGAGACGAATGGCAAACCGACGTTCCGGGTGAGATCTTTATATACCATTAAATAAGGTAATTGACAATGTTGCAGAGACGCATTGCCATGCGTCTCTGCATGATAGCCCTGCGTTTTAAATGGTCATTGTGCGGAGGATTTCCAGACAATGAAATTCAGATTTTTGTATTCTTCAAAATATTGAGGATTGCTCCAGGATTCAAGACTTGTGAGCGAATCGCTGGCGGAGAGATGCTTTCCATTGCGGAGAAAGCCGTAGGAGGCTCCGCCCGTAAGGGCTATGGCATTCTGCACACCGAGGTCGGCGACGGCTTGTGCGAAATCATGGAACGACTCCTTGTCAAGGCTGCTCACGGTCACGATTTGGCCGTTGAGTTCGCAGAGTGCGTGGCGCAACGCCTTGTTCTTAGGTTTGTTGTCCACCATCTGCCCGTTGTACACCAACGGATACTGGCGGAAAAAGTAACCCTCTTTGTCGATGGCCTCTTCAAACAGCGGAGTGCTCTCTGCCATGCCGAGTTGGATTTTTCCACCAATGATGGAACAGAAGCCTTTTTTTGCCACCCCTCGCGACAGTAGTTCTCCTTTGAGAATAAATGCCCCGACAATGTCGTGGTTGTCGGCACGGATGTCGGCGGCTTGGAAGCATAAGATAAGCGATTGGTCCATTGTGTCGGGCATGCCGATGAGGAGCTCGGGGATGGCATTTACGGGGGTGAGCAGGCGCAGTGGCACGTCGTTAATGACGGTGTCGTGCATCATCACATATGCGGGCTCAGCCGTCACAATCGTTGGGGCCACCGCTACATTGGTTGATGCTGTATCCTTTGGTGTATCAGCTGTTTGTTTGCTGTTATGAAGCAGGAAAACAAGAATGAGGAGCGTCAGCAGGCACATGGCCGCCACGGCTGTCCAGAACCACCATCGCTTGAATAGTGGCTTCCGTATCACCTCCTGCCGGCCGATGATGCGGATTTCATCGTCTTGTATGTCATCAAAATGTTTCATTTGTTGTTGGCATTTTCAAGATAATCCTTCAGTTTCCGTAATGCCTCCTTGGAGGCCTCTAACGTGAACTTGAAGGTGTGGTTGTCAGAAAGTATGAGCTGTCGTCTCATCGGGTGGATGTAGTGCACGAAGTGCAGGTTCACAATCAGACTCTTGCCGATGCGTACGAAATTGTCCCCGTCGGCGAGGAACTGCTGGTGGATCAGCTCTTCGATGGTGCCCAGCTGTACCGTGATGGTGCGCTTTCCCCCGTCGCGTGTGTGTATGTCCGAATAGTTGCCGTCACTGGAAATATAGACCAGGCTTTCAGCCGCAAAGCGGACAAACTCGTTGGTGTTGGTGATGGTCAGGAAATCGGACATGTTCTTCAAAAATCGGGTGCAAATGTATAAAAATCAATAATACCAAACACTGGAGAGCCAATTCGGATTCGAATATCCGTTGTGGTCGTCTAACCGGTCGCAGAAGGTGGAGCGCACCTCCTTGTTGAATTGTTGCACGTTCACCTCACCCCACGAATATTTCACTGTGACGGTCTCTTCCAATTGGCTCCGATAACGGCGGTGCGGAATCTTGCATTTCATGCTGAAAACCTTGTCTTTTCTGTATTTCATAGCCCTGTCCAGCCATTGCTCCACTCGTTTTTGCCGCTCTTTAAGAGATTTGTCGGCATATTTGGAAATATCGCCGGGAACAGAAGGCCTGTCACTGGAACTGGTGTAATATCGGTTCAAGGCCCAGGCATAGCCGATGCTGCTCTGGTATAATCCGATGGCGTATGCGTAAGCGGCCTTGGCCCGTTTCTCGGCGGTGTTGGCCGTCTGAATCTCCTTTTGAAGTCGGATCATAAGCTGGCAGAAGGTCAGTTTGCCGGGGTTTTTGGCATATTCCTTCATAGGATTGAATGAAAGCCCATACACGCCTTGGTTTTCCTTTTTGGTGATCCATTCCTCTGCAAAGGGATTCTGTTTGGCGGTGAGATATTCCGCTATGCGTTGCTCTTGGCAAAAATCCTCAGACACTTTTTCCAGATAGGGGAGTGCAGCGGCATATTGCTCCGTTCGCATGTATTGGGTCCCGATGAAATCATAAAAGTAGTTTATGTTTTTGTGGTTGTTTTGGATGAGGAATTTCTCCATGGGTGTTCTGCCACCCGATTGCAGGAATCGTGCATACCGAATGATATCCCCCACACGGGTGGTGTCCAGATAATAGAGGAGTTCAGACTCCCGAAACACAACGTCATACAGGTTCAGGTAGGCTATGCTCTTGTAGGTTTGTCCGATTTTTTTGAAATGAGGCATGGCTCCGAGAAAGATCACCCGGCGTAAGACTTTTACACGGTGTACCGCAAGGTTGGAAGAATAGGGGTTTTCTCCGCATAAAACAGAATAATCATTAAGTTGGTAACAAGAACAATAGGCCTCATGTAGATGATTTGAAAGACAGGAGTCTCTTACGCACAAGTCTCTTTGGATGTTTTGGGCCAGCCATTTCAGGTCCGGATATAGTTTTGCTTCATAGATGGAGTCGATGTCGGTACGTGTGGAGTTGACGATGAGTCGCAGCATCCGGATGTTCTCCTTCACGACGGGGGTGCCGCGCATCTTCTCGGCTTCAGCCAATAGCTGCACAGCCTTTGGGGTGTCGCGGTTGATGTAAGCGATTGTTGCCTGCGCCGACCGCCAGAGGGCGGGGTTCCGGTTCCGTCCCGCACGCACAATCTCGTCAGCCAAACTGTTGAATGCCTCCGCTTTGCTCTTTTTCGGATGGTCGAAATACTGGTTGACGAACTGCTGCACCATAAATTCAAACTCCTTGCAGTTGGGCTGTTTCTGGTACACCTTGCGCAGCACATCGGGGTTGTAGTGCAGGTAAACGTCGAAATAGCCGATGCCCGCATACACGGTGGCGGCCTCCGCTTCGCGTCCCATGCGCAGGAGCGCTCCGCCATAGTAGTTCAGACATTGCGTGCGGAGGGCACTCTCCGGGACCTTGGCTCCATATTTCTTCCAAACGGAAATGCATTTCGCAAAGTTCTCTGTATAGAAATATTTCCGCATCACCTGCAAGAGGTATCGATTCCGGATTTCCGCGTGCCGGCACTGCTTTATGCACGCCTCGTCCAACTCTCGGACCTTTAAAATGCTCAAATCAACAGGAGAATCTTCGGACTCTGTTCCGGACCTGTCGTTGAACAAATTCCAGTTGTTATTTCCATCTGTTTCAGGATACCACCAGGCTGACTGCTTCCATCGTAACTGTTTCACATACACGGAATCATTGGATTTCAAGCTCATCCAATAATGGAGGGCGGTAGTGTCGTGATGATCTAAAAGATAACGGAAGAAGGCATTGGAACTATGCGCATCCAGGAGGATTTCATCATACAGCGCCGCCTCCACGGCATCTCGGGGGACGGAATTTTCCACATAGTCGTGCCAGAAGTTGATGTTTTCGTTGCGGAATTTCTCATCCAGATCACTGCGCCAGTAGGTGCTCTTCGCATCATACATTCTATAACCCGTATAAAACAGCCAATGCTGCTCCGGAGGTATGATGGATAAGGGACCACAGGCCAGTAAAGGGAGACTGAATATCAGCAGTATGCTACTTGTAAAAAGCTTTGATTTCATCATCTTGGTATTTTGAAAGATTTTTAGTGTCAAGGTGATAAAGCACTACGGGGGTTTCCCCATAATGCCGGGTTATCAGTTTCTTCACCTCTAAAATGGTTTCTGCAGACACCTCTTCGTAGCGCGCATACTTTGCAACATTTATCTCGTATGGGTCCACCACCTCATACCGGTTATCTTTGAGATGTTTGTAACGGGTGGTGTCATGAAGGTTCTCCAAGTAGTCGTACTCGTTCAGTGTCACGAATTTCTTGTTTTCATTAAACATTACAATCCAGGAATAGGTGGGGAGAGCCAGTGTCAGCGGCAGACGGTAGGTGTTCAAATATTTCAGATAAGGTTTCACATCTTTGATTTCCAAAATGGAATTTTTCGTGTCGTAATTCTTGAAATCGCCGGTGTTGTAGCACATCAGCACGCCGTAGTCCACCGCGGGAGGATCTTGAGCGAGCTGGTGCAACCGGATGGTGGAGGAGATGGCGATGTTAGTGTCGAAATACTGCTTTAGAGCCTCCCGCACATCCACAAGGAACTGGAAGTAGGCCTCGCGGGTGCTGGTGGTCCAGTCGCAGTCGAACTGCACCTCGCGGATATCTATCCGGTGTTTATGGCACATGGCATATATCCGGTGCGCTAAATTGTCGGTGAACGACGGGTAATCTTTGATGGCCTTGGGCGTGATGAAGACCACGGGAACCACTTCGATTTGCTGGTCGAGAATCGGATCCAGATTGTACAAATCAATGGTGGCCACTGGAGCGCACATGTCGGAAAACGTGCTGTTTTTGTTGATGTCCACGTCAAAAAAGCGTACATACATGGTCTTTACTTGGTTCTTCCGCAGGAAATCCTCTTCGTCCTTGTCAGGCGAGAGGACGGTTTTCCAGTAATAGACCGCGTTGCCCTTGCGGGGCGTTTTGTGGATTCCCGTGTTGAAATTGCAGCCAGTGAGGCATAACAGGATGATGGGGTAGAGGATACATGTTTTTTTCATTGCCGTGTGTTTTTTCAGGCGGCAAAAATAGCATGGTTTCCACTCGGATTTCCATGCCCGTCCGGCCCATTGTATGAAATGGTGGCTAGGCTGTATGAAATGAAATTTTTAGGGTAATGGCTTTTTGATGATAACGAACGACAATAGATTTTTTGTATCTTTGCACGCTTATTTCTTGAAATAGTAAAAACTATAAATTAATTCAGTATGATATACTTAGACAATTCTGCAACTTCCTTTCCGAAACCGAAAGAGGTTTACGATTTCATGGATAATTTCTATCGTGTGCACGGGGTCAGCCCCGGGCGTGCGGGATACGATGCCGGCATTGAGACGGGTGAGCTCCTGACCGACACGCGCCGTCTTCTGGCGGGCCTGTTCAATGGCGGTGCCAAGGTGGACGAGCGTCGTCTTACGTTCAGCTACAACGCCACGGATTCTCTGAACATCCTGATTCAGGGTCTTGCACAGAAAGGCTCTCATGTGATCACTACCATGCTGGAGCACAACTCTGTCTTGCGTCCGCTGTATTGTCTGGAGCAGCAGGGCATCATCGAGGTTACCTATCTGCCGTTTGACGAGGCCGGTTATGTGCATCCCGATGATTTCAAGAAAGCTATCAAACCGAACACGAAGATGGTGGTTTGCACCCAGTGCTCCAACGTCATCGGTACGGTCCAGCCCATTAAGGAGATCGGAAAGGTTTGTAAGGAAAACGGCCTTATCTTTGTGGTGGATGGCAGCCAGGGTGCCGGCGCGGTGGAAATCAACATGCTGGAGGACGGTGTGGATGCGTATGCGTTCACGGGCCACAAGTGCCTGATGGGACCCACCGGCATCGGCGGTTCCTACGTGGCCGACGGCGTGGAGGTGCGCCAGACCCGCTTCGGCGGCACAGGCGTGCGTTCGGCTGTCCGTACCCATCTGGACGAATATCCCTACCGTTTGGAAGCCGGTACCATGAACATGCTCGGCATCAGCGGTTTGTACCGTGGTGTGAAATGGATTATGGAAAAAGGTATCCAGAATATCCATGATGAGGAGATGAAGCTCTGGAAACGTCTGCGCGACGGCGTGAAGGATGTGGAGGGTGTTACGGTCTATTGCGCGACGACTACGGAGAACCAGAATCCGGTGCTGTCGCTCAACGTGCGTGGCTTTGAGGCCATGGATGTGGGCACGATGCTGGATGTGGATTACGACATCGCCTGCCGTACCGGTCTGCAATGCGCTCCGCTGGTTCACGAGCGCCTCGGAACGCTGCCCATCGATGGCACGGTGCGTCTGAGTGTGGGTGCCTTCAATACCGAGGAGGAAATCGACACCTGCATCACCGCCATCAAGGAGATTGCCGCATTGAAAAACTAATACCCCTTGAACGCGCAGAACCGCAAGTGGGTCGGACACATGGCCGCATTGGCCGTGTATATCATTTTCGGGATCAATCCGAACTGTTCCAAAGTGGTTGTCCCGCAATACATGTCCCCAGAAGTATATACCGCCGTCCGGATGATTTTCGGTACGGCGGTATTTTGGTTTTTGTCGCTGATGCCGTTCACATTCAACGGACATTCCGTGCGTGCGGAGCGGGTGCCCGCCCGCGACGTTGGCGTGTTTGCCTTGGGGGGTATTCTGCTGGCGGGCACCCTGTTCGCCTTCTCCGAGGCCTTCCGTTATACGTCGCCCTGCTATGTCTCGCTGGTCTCCGCCACCAGTCCCATTTTTGTAATGCTGATGGCTGCCCTCTTCCTGAAGGAACCGATTTCCGTGCGCAAGGTGGCCGGCGTGATGGTCGGCATCGGCGGTGCCATGATGATTGTGCTGTTTTCCTGGCGGATTGATGCCAACGCCACCCCGATAGGCCTGCTGCTCTGTTTTATCAACATCCTGTTCTATGCAGCCTATCTGATTTTTACCCGTGGCATCTCAAAGCAATATCATCCGGTGACCATGATGAAATGGGTGTTCCTGTTCGGCTCCATCGTGTGCGTGCCCTTTTGCCTGCCGTTCTTCTCGGCGCAGAGTTGCCCCATTATTTTCGGCGACGCCCCCGCCATCGCGTATGTGAGCCTGTTTACGGTGCTGATATTTGCTACGGTGGTATCCTATTTCCTGCTGCCGATAAGCCTGCGTTATATCCGTCCCA
Source organism: Bacteroidales bacterium (assembly GCA_045116675.1). GTDB lineage: Bacteria > Bacteroidota > Bacteroidia > Bacteroidales > WCHB1-69 > F23-D06. Next base: position 3,133 of record JBGUMF010000060.1, on the reverse strand, counting down.
CCACGGTGAGCATGTACAGCAACCTGCAGCCGGTGGTTACGGCCTGTGTGGCCATCGCCCTCGGGCAGGATATCTTCACCTGGAACAAACCAGTAGCCCTGCTTCTGATCGTTGTAGGTGTGTACCTGGTGACCACAAGCAGGGCTAAAGAAAACGGATAGGATAGGAAATGTTCACCCTTTTACGGATGTCGTTCCTTGTCTATTTTTTCATATTCCTCTAAGAATTGAGGGATGGCCTTCATTTCGATACGGCGGTTGAGGATGATCTCGTGTCTCGGATTGATGATGTACATGGCCGGATTGCCGATTTCGTAGATGCCGAAATAATCCAGGTAGTCGATGTTGCCCTTGTTGCCACCGACATTAATCCAAGGATAATTGTTCTCCTTTACGTATTTCTTCCACGCCTCGATGGTGTCGTCGTTGCCGATAGCATACACCTCGAAGTTGCGCTTTCCGATGGTCTCCAATGAGTCATAAACGGCGCGCAAGGCTTTGGACTCCTTCTTGCAGGTGGGACAATTGGGGTCGAAGAACCAGAGGATAGTGTAGGGCTTGCCGGTCCGGTAGGAGGATTTCCACAGCCGCACATCATCGTACATGTTGGTGTCGGGGATGAGCAGTTCCGGTGCGATTTGCCCGATGAGGGTGGGTTTGAGTCGTTTGCAGCGCTTCTGGTACTTGGCGAGGATGTCCTCGTCCAGCCAATAGCATTTGCCGGCCAGCTGGTTGTTGGTGGCGATATGGTAGAAAACGGCATCGTGGCCAATCACTTTACTGGTTTCGAATTGGTAGGAGAGCCAGTCCACACAATAATGGTACATGAGCGTGTCAGCGGTCGTCTTGGTGAGGAACATGTCCACATATTTGTTGATGGTATCAGCCTCCTGATGGTATAGGATCTTCGTGAAATACTCTTTCATTTTCGGCTCAAAAGAGGGGATGTAGATGAAACGATGGTCGGCAAGGTCGAAGTTGTCCCAGTAATGCGTGCGGTAGTAGGCACCCTGTCTGAGGTAGTCGGGATTCCCGTCCTCGTCCTTGTATTCCGGAACGTCAATGTTCTTGTACGATTTCTGCATCTTGGAGAACAAAAAGTCCGGATGCCGGTCAATCAGGTCGTTGATGAAGGTCATCATCTCCTCATTGAGGTTGTTGAGCTTGTTTTTGTAATATTCGGAACTGTCTTTGTTCCCAGCCTCCTCAAACGTTCTGACTTTCTTGGCCCATTCGGAGGCGGACTGTTGGGCGGAACTGGTCTTGCGCTGGAATTTCAGCATCTCCTCGTTTTCAGGCGAGTTCTTCACACTGAAATTGTCCACATTGCCGGTGGTGTCCAAGTCGTATTCGAAGAACTGGTTCCGGTCGATGATGAAGTTCATGTAGAGCTTCTTCTTCTCCGAGACGAGGGAATACATGCCATCGTCGTATGACTTATCCCCTTTGAACAGGAACTTGCCCGGTGCGATGGGCGCGACAGAGTCTTTTAAGATAAGTTTTTCATTGTAATGGATGACAAGATAGATGATTTTGTCGTTGGAGTGCTTGATGTTAAAAAGCAGCTCATGGCCTTTCTTTGGTGTTGCGGATGTGGTTTTACCCTTTTGGGCATAGATGTTGCCGAGTGTGAAGGCCAGTAAAAAGAACAGACATAAAAATTGTTTTCTCATACCTGTGTTTTTTATTTTTTTTCTTGATTTTTTTCAAAAAAATGTTCAAGCTCATCTAACGTGAGCTGACGGGCTATTATTGTGTGTTTGTTGGAATTATCGATTAAAAAGACAACGGGGGTCGTCATGATGTCGAAATATTCGATGAAGTCGATGTTCTGGTCGCCCATCGAGGTGCTCAGATTGGTCCAGTCCCACAGCTGATGCTGGTCGGAGAAGGCCACCCAGCGGTCGTGGTCATCGTTCACCTCCACGGCAAAGACTTCAAAGTCCCACTCGTCGGCGTGTTCCTGGTACATCTTATGCAGTATGGGCGTCATTTCCTGACAGTGGTCGCAGTCGGGGTCCCAGAACCAAAGAACGGTATAGTGGTTCTGTATCTCGTTGGTGGAATGTGCTTTGCCATTTTTGTCGTGGGAGATCAGCTCGGGAATCGGGGCTCCAGGCACAATCTTGCGCAGGTTGTCGATCTTGTGTTTGTAACGGCTCTCACGTCCCTCTTCAATCCAGCTTCGGTCGTATTTGTCATAGAGGTGGATCAGCACAGGGTCGTAGTCGGGGTTATGCACGTCCAAGGTCTGGAATATTGTGCCGACAAGGTAGTTGCGAACGGCAGGGGCTGTCGGACGGCCCAGCAGGAAGTTCACAAAGCGGATGAGGGTGTCCGTGTTTTGGAAGTCATCGCTGTTGAGGGCATATTCCAGATGGGTGAAGAGCGGGGTAGGAGCGCACAGAAGCATCGGCTCGGTAAGGTCGGTGACGCTGGCATATTGCCGCATCCGGTTGGGAAAAGAGATCCCCGGTTCTGTTTTTGCGCCGTAGGATGCCCACAGGTATTTGCTGACAAACGCTTGTGGTGCGGTCTCCTTCAATTCGCGACTGCGGGAACTTTGCTTGTCGGCAGGTGTCCTGTAGGCGATCTCATGCATCAGACGGTTCTCTTCCGACGTCTCTATGGTAAGGTCCTGCATGTTGAGGGTGAATTTGTTTCCCTCGTTGAGGATGATGTCCATGGCGTCGTTCCTGAAAGCATGGGAGGTTATCTGCTCGGGCTTGTTCGGAGTGACGGTATAGACTCCGCAGGGCGTGGCCGTCTTGCTCTTGAACATTGCTTTCCCGTTGCGCACGGCGGCGCTGTCGAGGATGTAGCGTTGGGAACCGTAGTAGCCTGTCAGGTAGAGCGTCTTGTGCGCTTGTGAGGTTTTGACTTTTATCTGATAGCCTTTCACCGTGGGGATGTCGGGCGTGATGACAGGCTGGGCCTGCAATCCGTTCAGGCAAAGCAACGTTATAATATAAATGTATATGCTTCTTCTCATAGTATGATAATGCATCGTGTCAATGTGTGCGCATACGCGAAGGCGTGCGTCATTGGATCATCTCCCGGATGTCGAGCATGATTTTCTTGGCGATATTGTCGGCGATGTTTTCCGTCAGCGCTTCGGCGTAGATGCGGAGGAT
>JBGUMF010000059.1:0-15486 GCA_045116675.1 Bacteroidales bacterium | reverse complement strand
TTCCTCCATGAGCTTACGGTAGCGTGCGCGCCTGGGTTCATCGAGCCCTAAGCGCAGGGCTTTGTTGGCTTCATACTCGCTGTAGTTGCCCTCGAAGTAGAAGACCCTACCCTCACCCTCAAAAGCGAGGATATGTGTACAGATACGGTCCAGGAACCAGCGGTCGTGGCTGATGATGACGGCGCAGCCCGCGAAGTTCTCCAAACCCTCCTCCAGGGCGCGCAACGTGTTGACGTCGATGTCGTTGGTCGGCTCGTCCAGGAGCAGTACATTGGCCTCCGACTTGAGGGTGAGGGCCAGGTGCAGACGGTTGCGCTCGCCGCCGGAGAGGACTCCAGCTTTCTTGTTCTGCTCTGTGCCGCTGAAGTTGAAACGCGACAGGTAGGCCCGCGAGTTGATGAGCCGTCCGCCCATCATAATCTGCTCGTTGCCTTCCGAGACCACCTCCCAGACGCTCTTCTCCGGGTCGATGACGGTGTGTTGCTGGTCGATATAGCCCACCTTGACGGTCTCGCCCACCTTGAAGTCGCCGCTGTCGGGCGTGTCCAACCCCATAATGAGACGGAAGAGGGTGGTCTTGCCGGCGCCGTTGGGCCCGATGACACCCACGATGCCGTTGGGCGGCAGGTTGAAGTTGAGGTCGTCAAACAAGAGCTTGTCGCCGAAGGCCTTGCGCACGTGCTGGGCTTCGATGACGTTGTTGCCGAGGCGCGGACCGTTGGGGATGAAGATCTGCAAAGTCTCCTCCTTCTCCTTCACATCCTCGTTGAGCAGCTTGTCGTAGGCGTTCAGACGGGCTTTCGACTTGGCGTGACGGGCCTTCGGGGCCATGCGCACCCACTCTAACTCGCGCTCGAGTGTCTTCATGCGCTTGCTCTCCTGCTTCTGCTCCAGTGCCAGGCGGTTCGACTTCTGCTCCAGCCAGGAGGAGTAATTGCCCTGCCAAGGGATGCCCTCGCCGCGGTCGAGCTCGAGAATCCAGCCGGCCACGTGGTCGAGGAAGTAGCGGTCGTGGGTCACGGCGATGACGGTGCCCTTATATTGCTGTAAATGGGCCTCCAGCCACTCCACCGATTCGGCGTCGAGATGGTTGGTGGGCTCGTCGAGGAGCAGGATGTCGGGTTCGGTGAGCAGCAGGCGGCACAGGGCCACGCGACGGCGCTCGCCACCGGAGAGGTTCTTCACGGGCGTGTCGCCGTCGGGACAGCGCAGGGCGTCCATGGCGCGCTCCAGCTTGTTGTCCAGCTCCCAGGCGTCGTATTGGTCGATGAGTTCGGTGAGTTCGCCCTGCCGCTCGATGAGCTTGTTCATCTCGTCGTCGCTCATCGGTTCGGCGAATTTCATGTTCACCTCCTCATATTCTTTCAAAACATCCACAATCTTCTGCACGCCCTGCTGCACCACCTCCTTGACGGTGAGGTTGTCGTCCAGCTGAGGTTCCTGCGGCAGATAGCCCACGGAATAGCCCGGCGAGAAGACCACCTCGCCCTGGTACGATTTGTCGATGCCAGCGATGATCTTCAGCAACGTGGATTTACCCGCGCCGTTAAGACCTAACACACCGATTTTCGCCCCATAAAAGAAGGAAAGGTAGATGTTTTTAAGGATATGTCTTTGCGGTGGAATCGTCTTACTGACGTTGACCATCGAGAATATGATTTTCTTGTCGTCTGCCATAGGTTTTACAATTAATAATTAACAGTTAATAATTAATAGTTATAGTTAATGGTTTTAAAGTGTGAAGGTGTTAAAAGTGGGAAAGGATGAAAGTAATAAGGTTCATAGTTCAATGTCAAAGTTCATAGTCTCTTAACTTCTTAACTCCCACGCCCAACAGTTAACACCTATCTTTTAGGCTTCGGATCCGTTCCAGTGCTTCCCGTACGTTGGCGCGAGGGGTGCCGATGTTCATGCGCATGAAGCCTTCGCCGTCGGGGCCGTAGTCCAGACCGCTGTTCAGTCCAACCTTGGCTTTGCGAATGAGCAGGTCCACCAACTCTTGGTGGGGCAGGTTCCAAGCTCGGAAGTCGAGCCAGAGCAGGAAGGAGGCTTCGGGGCGCATCATCTTGATTTCCGGAAGGTTCTGTTGCAGATATTGTTCGGTGAAGTCAATGTTGCCGACCAGATATTCAAGCAGTTGCCGCCGCCATTCCTCGCCCTTTGAGAAGGCGGCGTCGGCGGCCACGTAGGCGAAAAGCGTGCCCAACGAGAGCTCGTTGGCATCCAGAAAGCCGAAGAACTGCTTCTTGATGTCGGCGTCCGGCACGTAGCACACGGAGGAGGCCAGCCCCGCCATGTTGAAGGTCTTGCTCGGCGCGATGAAGGTGATGGAGTTGTGCAGTGCCTCTTCCGAGACGGTGGAGAAGGAGGTGTGTGTGAAGCCGGGCAGGGTGAGGTCGGCATGGATCTCGTCGGCGATGACGAGCACGTGCTGGCGGTGGCAGATGTCGGCGATCTGGCGCAGCTCTTCCGGCGACCAGACCGTGCCGCCGGGGTTGTGCGGGTTGGCGAGGATCATCACCTTGCAGTCTTTGGCCTTCTCTTCCAGATCGTTGTAGTCGATGGCGAAGCGCCCGTTGACGGTTTTCAGCGGACTGCTCACGAACACGCGGCCGCTGCGGTGCGGCACGTTGATGAAGGGCGGATACACGGGCGTGGTGATGAGCACTTTGTCGCCGGGGTTGGTGAAGGCCTGCAGCACGAAGGCGATGCCTTGCACGATGCCGGGGATGAAGTGGACGTTTTTCCACTTGGTCTCAATATGATAATGCTCGCGCATCCAGTTGAGCACGGCCATCTTGTAGTGCTCCGGCGCGAAGGTGTAGCCGAAGACCTCGTGACTGCACCGCTCGCGCACGGCGTTCACGATGAAGTCGGGCGTCCGGAAGTCCATGTCGGCCACCCACATGGGCAGCACGTCGTCGGTGCCGAACACCTCGTTCAGCATGTCGTGTTTCACGCAGCTGGTGCCGCGGCGGGGAACAATCTCGTCAAAGTTGTAAGTGGTCATCAGAATTGTTTTTGAGGTTGCAAAGGTAGCGTTTTTTTTCTTATTTTTGCGCCTTTTATATTATGCTGGGTATTGAAACGGATCATAAACGGATTTTCGGGCTTGATTTCCTCCGAGCTGTGGCCATATTCCTTGTGGTGCATGGACATGGCGCTTCTCTTTTGTTGGATACCCGTCTCTCGTTTCTGACAAAAATACCTCTTCCGGATGTGGTGGATATCTTTTTTGTGTTGACGGGCTTCCTTATCGGCGGATCGTTTCTTTCTTATGCGGAAAAAAACACGGGTGTGGATATTCGGAAGACGTTGCGGTTTTATGTGCGCTCGGCCTTGCGCATTCTGCCCTATTATTACTTGATTCTGATTGTGTATCTGATATTGGTGCATAATCAGTTGGTGCCAGGAAACACCGAATCCTCGCCCGTCTGGCAATTTGCCACTTTTACGCAAAACCTGTTCACTCCATTCTACGATTTCTATTGGGAGTCTTGGTGTTTGCCGATACAATGGTGGTTTTATATGTTTTTCCCGCTGCTCATGACGCTTTTCTCCGGACACTTCGGCTCGCGCCGTCTGGTTCCTGTCATCTGTGCTGGATTCATTTCCGTATCTATCCTGTTCCGAATCTTGGTTTCTGGCCACGCTACGGATTTGTTTGGGTGGGATGTCTGGATTCGGAGGACGGTGGCCTCGCGTTGTGATGCCGTCTATATCGGTGTGTTGGCCGCATGGGTGCAGATGTACGCGCCTGATGTGTGGCGGCGTCACGCTTTGAAAAGCTTGCTGGTGGGTTTGGCCTTGTTGGTGATGCTTGTCTTGATAACGCAAAAACCGGGCACCATTTTCAAGAATGTGTTCAGCTGTACGTTTCAAACGGTGTCATTTGCGATGCTGCTTCCGTTCATGTCGTGCAAATCCAAGGCCCGCACGGCATGGGGCGGTTTTGTCTCGCATATAAGCGTGCTCTCGTTTGCAATGTATATGGTGAATCTGGTGGTGATGCAGCTTATATTGGCAAACTTCAATGAGTTGTTCCATCAATGGGGCGCTTGGGGTTACGTGGTCTATTGGATGATAGTCCTCGTTTTATCCTATTTGCTGTATATGATGGTGGAAAAACCGTTTATGAAACTTAGAACACGAGTGTCTTTATTTGGATAGTTTTTTTATAACTTATTAAAATACAATAAAATGCAAACACGAATCGCCATTTTAGGATATGGAAACATAGGCAAGGCCGTGGAACAGGCCGTGCTGGCCGCCGACGACATGCAGTTGGCTGGCATTTACCATCATAACGACAACCTTGATGCCATAGACGCGGATGTGGTGGCGCTCTGCACGCCCACCCGCGAGGTGCCGGATTTTGCGGAGAAGCTGCTGGCCCGTGGAATCTCCACCGTGGACAGCTTCGACATCCACGGGCAGATCTTCGACTTGCGCACGCGCCTGATGCCCGTCGCAAAAGAACATCGTGCGGTGAGCGTTATCGCCGCTGGCTGGGATCCCGGCTCCGACTCTGTGGTGCGCGCGCTCCTGCTGGCACTCGCCCCCAAAGGCATCACCTACACCAACTTCGGCCCGGGGCGCAGCATGGGCCATACAGTGGCCGCCAAGGCCATCCCCGGCGTGAAAAACGCCCTCTCCATGACTATCCCGCTCGGCACGGGTATCCACCGCCGCATGGTGTATGTGGAGCTGGAGGCAGGCGCTGACTTCGCCACGGTGGAAAAACTGCTGCTGCAGGACGACTATTTCGCCCACGATGAGACCCACGTGGTGCCGGTGCCCTCCATCGATGTGCTGAACAATGTGGCCCACGGCGTGAACCTGGTGCGCTCCGGCGTGAGCGGCGACACCCACAACCAGCGTTTCGAGTTCAACATGGAAATCAACAATCCGGCCCTCACGGGACAGGTGCTCGTGTCGTGTGCGCGTGCGGCCATGCGCATGAAGGCAGAACAGCGTTTCGGAGCCTTCACCATGATTGAAATCCCGCCCATCTATCTTCTGCCCGGCGACGAGGAAATGTTGATTCGGACATTGGTGTAAGGACGGAGAATTTATAGAGTGGAGATTTTGTGCCGGGATGTCTGGGATGTTTGAAAAATGACTATCTTTGCACGGAAATAAAAGACGGTTCCCCGTCGTCCGGACAGGCGGGGAATCGATGATTTGTATGCCGGGAAAAAACGAGAAAATATGTACGACAACGAACGCGGGCTCTATATCGCCCATTGCGCGGAAGGCGCACTCTCCATACAAGGTAAAATGGCCAATCGGCACGGCCTTATTGCAGGTGCCACCGGAACGGGCAAGACGGTCACCTTGCAGGTGATGGCCGAGTCGTTCAGCCAGGCAGGCGTGCCCTGCTTTATGGCCGATATGAAAGGAGACTTGTCCGGCATCAGCCAGGCGGGTGCCCTCAGCAGCTTCATCGAGAAACGTATGCCGGAATTCGGCATCGAGTCGCCCCAGTTCCAGGCTTGTCCCGTCCGCTTCTATGATGTGTACGGCGTGCAGGGCCATCCGATCCGCGCCACGGTCTCCCAGATGGGACCCCAGCTGCTGTCGCGCATCCTCGGCCTCAACGAGACGCAGGACGGCGTGCTCAACATCGTCTTCCGCATCGCCGACGATCGCGGCCTGCTGATCCTCGACCTGAAAGACCTGCGCTCCATGTTGGACTACGTTTCCAAACATGCCAAGGAGTACACCACCCGCTACGGCAACATCTCCACGGCCACGGTCGGCGCCATCCAGCGGGCGTTGCTGCAACTGGAGAACCAGGGCGCCGACAAGTTCTTCGGCGAACCCTCCTTCGACATCCACGACCTGCTGCAGACCGAAAATGGGCGCGGGGTGATGAGCGTGCTGGCTGCCGACAAGCTCATGCTGCAGCCGAAACTCTACAGCACCTTCCTGCTGTGGCTCCTTTCCGAGCTCTATTCAACTTTGCCTGAGGTGGGCGACCCGGATATTCCCAAGTTGGTCTTCTTCTTCGACGAGGCGCACACGCTGTTTGAGGACACCTCTAAAGCCCTTACCGACAAGATCGAACAAGTTATACGCCTGATCCGAAGCAAGGGCGTCGGTGTTTATTTCATCAGCCAATATCCCAACGACCTGCCGGAGAACATCCTTGGCCAGCTGGGCAACCGCGTGCAACACGCGCTCCGTGCCTACACGCCCAAGGATCAGAAGGCGGTGCGCGTGGCCGCCGACACGTTCCGCACCAACCCGGAGTTCAAGACGGAGGAGGCTATTTCCACCTTGGAGACTGGCGAGGCATTGGTCAGTTTCCTGGATGAGAAGGGCGCTCCCGGCATTGTGCAACGGGCCAAGATTCTCTTCCCATTGTCCCAAATCGGGGCCATTACGGAAGATCAGCGGCAGATGAACATCCGTCAAAGCCGGATTTATGGGAAATACGATACGATGGTGGACAGCGAGAGCGCATACGAGATGCTGATGAGGGAAGATGAAGCGCAATCGAATCTGCCCCAGACGCAAGAGACGGGTGGCAAGGTGGCCAAGACGGAAAAGGAGGCTGCCGGAACATCCAAGAAGAAAGGCATCTTCTCGAAAGTGTTGAAAGCGGTCATCACGGCCCTGACAGCCACTTTGGGTACCATTGTGGGCACGGCGGTCAGCGACAAGGTGACGGGCAAGAAAACCAAATCGACGAAAAGCACGGCCGAGAAGGTGGTGAAGAACACGACCTCGGCGGCCACCCGGACTATCACGCGGGAGATCACCCGCGACATTCTCGGCAACCTGATCAAATAGTGAGCCTTTAAACAAACAAGAATGAACTCGACAAGACAACAGAAAATAGCATCCCTGCTCCAGAAAGAACTGGCCAACCTGTTTCTGCAAGACAGCAAGAGCCTGTACAACTGCATGATAACGGTGACGAAGACTACCATCACCTCCGACCTCTCCATCGCGAGAGCCTACCTGAGCATCTATATGGCTCCGGACAAGGATGTGGTGATCAAAGCTATTCGGGAGAACACCAAGGATATCCGTTTCCGCCTCGGCCAGCAGATTAAGAACCAGCTGCGCGTGGTCCCTCATTTGGAGTTCTTTATCGATGACACATTAGACTATATGGAGCACATTGACAGTCTTTTGAAAAAATAGAATTGGAATTATCACAGCAGAAAACGGCCGGCTTCATAGCGTTGCGATATGTTTTCTCGAAGAAGAAACACAATATCATCAACGTCATATCTCTTGTTTCCATGCTCGGCATCATGGTCAGCAGCGCGGCACTCGTCGTGGTGCTGTCGGTGTTTAACGGCATGGAGGAGATGATTGGCGGCTGGTTCAACTCCTTTAATCCGGATTTCAAGATTACGTTGGTGGAGGGCAAGTCCTTCCCGGTGGATTCGTTCCCGATGGATGCTTTGCGCCAGATGCCGGAAGTGGAGGCTGTGGAGGAGGTGGTCAGCGACATGGCCCTCATCACCTATAATGACCGGCAGGAACTGCTGACCATTAAGGGTGTCGGGGATGATTACGTGTCGAGAAACCGGCTGGACGAGATTCTCATTGATGGTAAATTCGCCATGTGGCAGGGCGAGCAGCCCTGCGTGGTGGTGGGTGCCGTTGCAGCCGGCAAACTCCAGATCAACCTGCTCAACTATGAGTTGATGAAGACCTATTATCCCAAACGGACGAAAAAGAACCTGGCGCAGGCGATGGATGCCTTCAATACGCGCTACCTTTTCCCTATGGGGGTGTTCATGTCGAACACGAACTATGACGATGATGTCATCTTCTGCCCGATAGCATTCGCCCGCGACCTGATGCACTATGAGGGTGAGGTTACCTCCGTGGAGGTCAAGCTCCGCCCATCAGCCCATTATGCGAAATGTCAGAAGGAGGTGGAGAAAATCGTGGGTGGTCAGTTCAAGGTGCAGAACAAATACCAACAGGAGGCCTCTCTCTTCAAGACGATGCAGTCCGAGAAACTCATCATATACATCATTCTCGCTTTCATCCTGTTGGTGGCCGCCTTCAACATCATCGGGTCGTTAGGTATGCTGATGCTGGAGAAGAAGGAAGATATGGCGGTGCTGCGTCATCTGGGTGCCGGCGAATCGTTGATCCGACGTGTGTTTCTGTATGAAGGCGTGGCCGTCTCGTTCGTGGGCGGTCTGCTCGGTGTCCTGCTTGGCGTGGTGATCTGCCTGATACAGCAGATTTTCCATGTGGTGAAAATCGGTGACGGCAGCACCGGCTACATCATCCCCTACTATCCGGTGCATATCCGTGTGACAGATCTTCTCCTTGTGCTGCTTACAATCTTGATAGTGAGCCTGCTAACCTCGTTCCTGCCGGCCAGAAAGTTGAAACAAGCCACCTCAAATCCCTATATGTCATGAAGAAACTGCTCTTTATAATCCTATGTGCAGGCCTGCTGTTGCCGTCGTTCGGCCAGATTTCGGTCGGGCGTTTCCGCAGCCACATCCCGATGCACGCCTTCCATTCCGTGGCGGTGGCCCCGGACTATGCCTATGCCGCTACCACCAACGGCATGATGCTGCTGGATTTGTCCACGATGGATGACAAGAATCCCGACCTCCAGTCGTGGACTAAAGTGGACGGCCTGTCTGATATTGACATTGTCAAAATCTATTATGATGAACCTCATAAGTGTCTGCTCGTCTGCTATCGCAACGGGAATCTGGATTTGATCAAAGAGGATGTCTTGTATAATCTAAGTGACATTAAGAATAAAACCATCAGTGGCTCCAAACAGCCCTCCCATATCCGTGTGTTGGGCGACATTGCCTATATAACCTATCCGTTTGGGGTGGTGCTGCTGGACTTGAACGATCTTCTTGTATTAGATACGTGGTTCACCAAACGGGACGGTCGGCAGTATAGCGTGACGGATTTCACGAAAACGGATGACGAATACTACATCAGCACGTCCGGGGGGCTGTTCCACATCCGCGCCAATCATCCCAATCCGGCCAATTTTATGGAGTGGATTCAGGATGAGATGGCAGGAGATACGGAATACGACCACATACTTTTCTTTGGCGGGAAGCTCTTTGCCAACAAGAACACAAACAACCCTTCCTCTGACGGCTCTGTCCCTGACACGCTTTTTGTGCAGGAGGGGGTACAGTGGGTTCCTACGGATTATGTGACGTATGACCTGCGTTCCCTTACGGCTGCATACGACCATCTGCTGATTAGCAATTGGGATCATATTGATATGCTGGATGATAACCTCAATTTGGAGAAAACCTATCACTGGTATCAGGTTTACGCATATCCTGACAATCAAGAGGCGATTTTGCAGGGACAATACATCTGGGTGGCCGATAACCGATATGGTCTTGTCCGTATCCAAAAGGAAGACGAGAGCCACAAGATCTTCACGGAAAGTGGTCCGTATGCGGGTAGCGCGGAGGGCATCAGTTGCGAGAAGGGCGTGGTGGCGGTGGTGCCTGGCTCACGCAAGGGACCGGCATACACCCAGGGGTTCCTCTATCCGTCTGTCAGCTGGTTCGTTAACCAGAAGTGGGATTATGCCACTGGCTTCCGGGATTATGATCCGTTGCATACCACCTTTGACCTGACGAATGTGGTCATCAATCCCAATAATGAATCGGAATGTTATGTGGCATCGTGGGGCAACGGCCTCTTCCATTGTGTGAACCATGAGATTGTGGCGCATTACACCCCTCAAAACAGTATCCTTGACTCTGCCGCCTACGGTTGGGTGTTCGTGTCGGGGCTGGCATACGACAAGTATGGCAATATTTGGATGACAAACAGCCAGTGTGACAATATGTTGAAGATGATGGAGCCCGACGGCACGTGGCACGAGTACAACATCACCCAAGGGGTGCTCACGGCTTCCCCCGCTGGCGTGGTGGCTGAGAACCTGCTGATTGATTCCCGCGGATACAAATGGGTGAATTTCCCCCGCGATGACAATGTCAACCGCTATCATCTGGTGGCCTTTACGGAAAGCGGCACCTATGACAACCCGGGAGATGACAAGTTCGTGCGTATCAATATGAATGCCGCCTCCGAGGTCAACTCCACCAATGTCTATTGCATGGCAGAGGATCTGGACGGTGAGATTTGGATCGGCACGGACAAGGGCATCAAGGTGATTTATTATCCCGATAAGGTCTTCGATGGCAATGTCTATCCCAAGAACATACTTTTGGAACAGGATGGATACACATCTGTACTGTTTGAGTTTGAGGAGATTACCGCCATTGCGGTGGATGGTGCGAACCGCAAGTGGGTGGGTACGAGCAAGGGTGGCGTTTTTCTGATCAGCGAAGATGGCACGGAGGAGCTGCTTCATTTCACCGCAGAGGACCACCCGCTGTTCTCCAACCAGATCTCTTCTATCGGCATTGACCCTTTGAGTGGAGAGGTCTTCTTCGGAAGCACCAAAGGACTGGTCAGCTACCGTGGTGCGGCCACGCACGGCTCTGAAGATTACAGTGATTTGCTGGTTTTCCCCAATCCGGTACATCATGGCTATACCGGTCCGGTGGCGGTAAAGGGACTGAAGAGCAATTCGTTGTGTAAGATAACAGACGCGGCCGGACGATTGGTGTGGCAGGGCTACAGCAACGGCGGCGAGCTGGTGTGGAATTGTTTGGATCATTTTGGCAGACGGCCGGCCACAGGGGTCTATTATGTGATGGCTTCCGATGAGAACGGTAAGGAGAAGATTGTTTCCAAATTCCTGTTTATTCATTAGAATGGATAAGGTATGTTGATTAATACCAAGGGAATAATACTCCATTCGACGAAATATTCCGACACCTCCTTAGTTGTGAAAATCTATACGGAGGCTCGGGGCACACAATCGTTCATCGTGAAAGGGGTGTTCGGGAAAAAGGGCAAGCTGCGTCCGGCACTCTTCTCCTCCCTGGCATTGGTGAATCTGACGTTCGACGACAATCCGCGCCATAATTTGAAATTCATTCGGGAAATGTCGCTCCAGCAAACATCATCGGACCTCTCCTTTGATCCAGTGCGCAGCTCTATCCTGATGTTCTACAATGAGTTGTTGTACAAACTGTTGCCCGAGGCGGGGGAAGATGTGGTCCTGTACCGTTTTTTGGAGCAGGAGATAGCGGATGTGGCCGGAGTGGGGGAGCTGCCCCCCGATCGGCCGTTGCGCTTCATGATCCGGCTGAGTGTGGTGCTGGGTTTTTTCCCGGAAAACAATTATTCGGAAAAGGAGTGCCATTTTTCCTTGGCGGAGGGCCGTTTCCAATCCTACTATGTGGATGAGCGCAATGATCTTCCGGAGGAAGAGAGCCGCTATTTGTCGCAGTTGATTTGTGACGATGAGATGGTGAGGGCGGACCGCACTCTGCGGAATAGTCTGCTCCGTTATCTTATACAATATTATATAATACACAACGAGCAGATCAGGACTATCGAGTCGGTGGATGTGCTGGCTGCTGTTTTGCATTAGGATAAATCGAATTTATTCGTATTTTTGCGCTCTTAAAAACAAAAGGAAATGGGCGAAGAACAATTTATCGATTATGTGAAGATTTTCTGCCGTTCGGGCAATGGAGGTTCGGGCTCGGCACACCTGGCGCGCACGGCGCGTAATCCGAAGGCCGGTCCTGATGGCGGCGACGGCGGCAAGGGTGGCAGCATTATCCTGAAGGCCAACCGCAACCTGTGGACGCTCCTGCATCTGCGTTACACCAAGCATATCTTTGCCGAGAATGGCGGGAATGGGCAGAAGAACAAATGCTTCGGCAAGAATGGGGAGAATGCGTATATCGAGGTGCCTCTGGGCACGGTGGTGCGGATGGTTGACACCGACGAGTTTGTTGGGGAGGTTCTGGAGGATGGCGAGGAACTGGTGGTGATGAAGGGCGGACGGGGCGGCCTTGGCAATGTGCATTTCAAAAGCCCCACCATGCAGACACCACGTTTCGCACAGCCGGGCGAGGAAGGTACAGAAGGTTGGATAAGCTTGGAACTCAAAGTGTTGGCAGATGTGGGCCTCGTGGGCTTCCCGAATGCCGGCAAGTCCACATTGATCAGCCAGTTGTCAAATGCGAAACCTAAAATCGCCAACTACCCCTTCACCACGCTTACGCCCAACCTCGGCATGGTGGCTTACCGCGACTTCCAGTCGTTCGTCATCGCCGACATTCCTGGCATTATCGAAGGAGCCTCTGAGGGCAAGGGCATTGGTCTGCGTTTTTTGCGCCATATCGAGCGCAACTCGGTGCTGCTTTATATGATTCCCGTCGTCTCGGAGGAGGGACTTCGCACGGCGGATGAGATTGTGCACGAGTGGAACATCCTCCGCCACGAACTTGAGGCTTATAATGATGAACTGCTTGACAAACGATACCTTGTCGCCCTCACCAAATGTGACCTCACCACCCC
The DNA here is from genome assembly GCA_045116675.1 of Bacteroidales bacterium. Classification (GTDB taxonomy): domain Bacteria; phylum Bacteroidota; class Bacteroidia; order Bacteroidales; family WCHB1-69; genus F23-D06. Next base: position 3,063 of record JBGUMF010000059.1, on the reverse strand, counting down.
CGAGGAGGTGAAGCGTCTTTTGGCAGAATTTCCGAAAAATATTCCCGTTATGAACATTTCATCCTTGACAAATCTTCATCTAACCGAGCTGAAAGACCGCCTTTGGTCTCTTCTGACGATGTGAAAATAAATTATATTGTATTGATTATCAATAAAATATAACTTTGTCAAATTTTTTAACGAAAAAAAGACCATATAGAGTTGGCATATTGAAAAAAAGTGTATTTTTGCGCCGTTAAAGAACGAAAGTAAAAGGAGATAGAAAAATGGCAAAGAAAGTAAAAGAAGCTCGTCAACAGGTTATCCTGGAATGTACGGAACAAAAGGCAAGTGGCGTTCCGGGCATGTCAAGATATATCACGACGAAGAACAGAAAGAACACGCCTGACAGATTGGAGTTGATGAAATACAATCCGTATCTGAAGAAAATGACGTTACACAAAGAAGTTAAATAATAAAATCGTAGAGAGATGGCAAAGAAGGTTGTTGCAACATTGAAAAGAGAAGGTGGCGTTACCTATACGCGCGTCGTGAGAATGGAACGCTCACCGAAGACGGGAGCTTACACCTTTAAAGAGGCTGTGATTGACTCCTCCACTGTAAAAGACTTTTTGGCTAAAAAGTAATATTTTGTTTTCATGGTTGAAGAAAGGTGGCCCTCCCGGGCCGCCTTTTTTCGTTTGTGGGAACGCCTCCACGTATTGTTTTTTTCGCTATCTTTGCAACTGCATTTTATCCCGTTCCATCGGGGGCATTTCAAAACTATACAGATATGGGATTCTTTTCTATATTTTCAAAAGAGAAAAAACAGGAGCTGGACGAAGGGCTCCAGAAATCCAAAGAGAGCTTTTTCGCCAAACTCGCCAAAACGGTTGTCGGCAAGTCCAAGGTTGACGACGATGTGCTGGACAACTTGGAAGAGGTTCTGGTGACCTCCGACGTGGGTGTGGAGACTACGCTGCGCATCATCGAGCGTATCGAGGCACGCGTCTCGCGCGACAAGTATATCGGCACTGAGCAGCTCAATGCCATCCTGAAGGAGGAGATTGCCGGCCTGCTGTTGGAGAACGACATCGAGAAAGCCAATGATTTTGTGATTCCGAAGCTGGAAACCCCGTATGTGATGCTCGTGGTGGGCGTGAACGGCGTGGGCAAGACCACTACCATCGGCAAGCTGGCCTACCAGTTCAAGAAAAAGGGCTATTCTGTCACGCTGGGTGCCGCCGACACGTTCCGTGCCGCCGCCATCGAGCAGTTGGAGGCGTGGGCCAAACGCGCTGACGTGCCCATCATCACCCAGAAGATGGGTGCCGACCCGGCGGCGGTGGCCTACGACACCGTGGCGTCCGCCATCGCCCGCAAGAGCGATGTGGTCATTATTGACACGGCCGGCCGCCTGCACAACAAGACCAACCTGATGAACGAGCTCATCAAGATTAAGAATGTGATCCGTAAGCTCGTGCCCGACGGTCCGCATGAGGTATTGCTGGTCCTCGATGGCTCCACTGGCCAGAACGCCTTTGAGCAGGCTCGCCAGTTCTGCGCCGCCACTGAGGTTAACGCACTGGCCATCACCAAGCTGGATGGCACGGCAAAGGGTGGTGTGGTCATCGGTATCTCCGACCAGTTCAAAATCCCGATCAAATACATCGGCGTGGGTGAGAAAATCGACCAGCTGCAGGTCTTCAACCGTGCCGAGTTTGTGGACTCCCTCTTCCCTGACAATTGGTAAACCACCATTTGAAAACACTTTAACATCCTAATACCTTGCAAGTTACCATCGACCACAATTCAGGATTCTGCTTCGGTGTGATTCACGCCATCCAAACGGCGGAGGAATATCTATCGGAGCACGATACCCTCTATTGCTTGGGCGATATTGTGCATAACAATGAGGAGGTGAAACGGCTCACCAGCCTCGGACTCAGGGTTATCAGCGATGAGCAGTTCCGTCAGCTGCGCGATACCACCGTGCTGATCCGCGCTCACGGCGAGCCTCCGCAAACCTACCGGATCGCCAAGGAGAACAACATCACCCTTATCGATGCTACTTGTCCAGTGGTCCTGAAACTGCAACAACGCATTGCCGACTTTTACCATAATCCCGAAAATGAAGACATACAAATCCTGATCTTCGGCAAAAAAGGCCATGCTGAGGTGGTGGGACTGATGGGACAAGCCGACAACCGCGTGATTGTGATTTCCTCGCTGGAGGAGATTGACCGAATCGATTACCAGCGCCCGGCCATGTTGTATTCGCAAACCACCCAAGGCCTGGAACCCTATTATGAGCTCATCCGGCTCATCAAGGAGCGTTACGAGGCCGCTGGCAATGGCGGCATGTTCCATTATGCCGACACCATCTGCCGCAAAGTGGCCAACCGGACCGCCGAGATTGCCGAGTTCGCCCGACAGCACCAGGCCATCCTGTTCGTGTCTGGTGAGAAGAGCTCCAATGGACTGTATCTGTTCGACATCTGCCGGAAAAACAATCCCGACACGTTCATGGTTTCCGACCCTGCGCAGCTGGATGCCCTTGACCTGCAGGCTTTTCCCACCATCGGCATTTGCGGTGCCACCTCCACGCCCATGTGGCTGATGGAGGAGTGTAAAAATAGAATCATCAATAAATCACATAGAAAAATGAAAAGAGCCATTATCAGCGTAAGCGACAAAACCGGCATTGTACCTTTTGCAGCCGGACTTATAGAAGCAGGTTATGAGATCATCTCCACCGGCGGCACCAAGAAAGCCCTGGACGCAGCAGGTCTTAAAACTATTGGAATCAGTGAGATAACTGGATTTCCGGAGATTATGGACGGGCGGGTGAAAACCCTGCATCCGAAGGTTCATGGCGGTCTTTTGGCCATCCGCGATAACGAGAAACATCAGATGGAAATGCGTGAGAACGGCATTGAATCCATCGACATGATTGTGGTGAATCTTTACCCGTTCAAGCAGACCATCGAGAAGGCTGGCGTGACCTACGAGGATGCCATCGAGAACATCGACATCGGCGGTCCCACCATGTTGCGCAGTGCCGCCAAGAACCACAAGTTCGTC
>JBGUMF010000058.1:0-19106 GCA_045116675.1 Bacteroidales bacterium | reverse complement strand
CATAGAGGGCCACCATCACAAGATAGGCAAAGACGATGCATATCAGGAATATGAAGATTATTCTGCCAGATGTCTGGCTCTCCTCGCGAGTGATGCCGCCAAACTCGAGGCTGTAACCTACGGGCAGCTCTTTCGCGGCAGTCTCCTGAATGGCGCGGATAGCACGACCGGAACTGCTGCCCTGTGCCACGCTACCCGAAACATCGATGCTGGGGAACATGTTGAAACTGTTGATGGACTGCGGCATATATTCTTTGGTGAGCGTGACGAACTGGTTGATAGGCATCATCTCGCCGCTTTCGGAACGCACGAAGAGGTTTGCCAATGACTCAGGGTGGCTGCGGTCGGAAGGTCGGAGCTGCAAATCCACCTGATATACCTTGTTGTATTTGTTGAAGTTGGAGATATAATCGCCGCCCAGGTAGGCACCCATTTCGTTAAGGACGGTGGAGGGTGCAACGCCCAACTTCTTGCATCGCGCCACATCCAAATCCACGCGGTACTGCGGGTAGTTGACATCATAGCTTGAATAGACCTCGCCGATTTCCGGATGCTCACTAAGCTTCTCTGTAAAGCGTGTGGTAACCTCGTGTAGCGTCTTTGCATCCTGTCCGTTGCGCCCCTGCACCGAGAACTCGAAGCCGCCGTTGCCGCCGTAACCCTCTACCATACCAGGCTCGGACACGAAACTCTGTGCCTCAGTTTCTTGGGACAAGATTTCATCAATTTTCTCTATGATAGCAGATGATGAATGGGATTTTCCTCTGCGTTCTTTCCATGGTTTCAACTGGATGAAGATGTTGGCGCCATCACCGACACCCACCACGCCGCCGACATCCTGTATCTCGGGAAGTTCGCGGATCTTGTCGCAGGTACGGTTCATCATATCGAAAGTCTTGTTGGCCGTGTAGCCCGAAGGCGGCGTGAGGTCCACGAAGAGCGTGCCCATGTCCTCGTTTGGAATAAAACCCGTGGGCACAATTTTGAAGAGGATGCCGAAGAGTAGCAATGCGGCTAACACACTGCTGCCCACCCACGCTTTACGTTTTAACAGCCACTGTACCATCGTGGTATAATGTTTCAACAGGGCGGAGAAGGTCACGTTATATGCCCTTTTGATACGATTGGTTATCGACCTAGTAGGGGCGGATGATTCGCCCCTACCATCCATTGGTTTCAAAATCAATGCGCACAACGCTGGCGACAGCGTCAGTGCATTGATCAGCGAGATGCCCACTGCGACAGCCATCGTCAGACCGAACTGCTTGAAGAAGATGCCGGTGGTGCCGCCCATAAACGCCACGGGGATGAAGATAACCATGAAGACCAGCGAGGTGGTGAACAGCGTGACGGATAGTCCGCTCATGGCATCCTCAGAGGCTTTACGAGCGGAGATGTAGCCCTCGTCAAAACGGGCTTTCACCGCCTCCACTACTACGATGGAGTCGTCCACCACAGTGCCGATGACCAATACTAATGCAAAGAGGGTCAGTAGGTTGACCGAGAAGTCCGCCACCTTCATGAAGGCGAAGGTGCCGATGAGCGACACGAGGATGCCGATAGCGGGAATCAGTGTGGCGCGGAAATCCTGCAAGAAGAAGAGTACCACCACCAGCACCAACACGATGGCGATGACGAGCGTTAGAATCACCTCGCGAATGGAAGCGAAGAGGAAGTCGTTGGTGTTATCGAAAGTGACGATTTTTATGTCCTTGGGCAACGATTTCTCGGTTTCTGCCAGCAGTTTGTCGATTTCGAGGTTGATTTTGGTGGCGTTGGAGCCGGCCATCTGGCTCACCGAACCCATCACGCCCGGATGCCCGTTGATGCTGTTGATGTAGTCGTAGTCCGACTGCCCCAGCTCCACATCCGCCACATCCTTCAGCAGCAGCTCCTCACCGGTGGGCAGCGAGGCAATCACGAGGTTCTCGAACTCCGACACCTCGGTCTTGCGCCCCGTGTAACGCAGCACATACTGGAACACATTGTCGGAGTTGCTGCCCAACGAACCGACGGAGGCCTCGATGTTCTGCTCGGCCAGCACGGCGGATATATCGCTGGGCATCAGCTTGTGGCGGGCCATCACATTAGGCTTGAGCCAGATGCGCAGGGCGTACTGCGCGCCCCACACCTCCACCTTGCCCACGCCCTTGATTCTCAACAGGGCGGGACGCAGGTTGTTGTAGAAATAGTTGCTGAGGAAATTCTCATCGTAGGTGCCGTTGGGACTTTCCAAGGCGATGATACGAAGCTGTCCGGGTTGCCGTTTCTCGGTTGCCACGCCCGTCTGCAGCACCTCGGCGGGCAGCTGCCCCTGTGCCTGGATGACGCGGTTCTGCACATTCACAGCGGCCATATCGGCATTGGCACCCTGCTCGAAGTAGATGGTGATGCTGGCCGAGCCGTTGCTGGCCGAGGAGGTCATGTAGGTCATCCCCTCCACACCGTTGATGGCCTCCTCCAGCGGCATCACCACGCTCTTCTGCACCGTTTCGGCACTCGCGCCCGGATAGCTCGCCCACACGTAGATGGCGGGCGGTGCAATGTCGGGATAGCGCTCCACCGGCAGCGACAGCAGCGAAATCACACCCAGCAGCACGATGATCACGCTGATGACGATGGAAAGCAACGGACGATGTATGAATGTCTTGATATTCATAGTAATTCCTTATCAAATTTTGCGCAAAAATATAGGGATTCTGCCGATGGCGTTGCGGGAAAGTGTGTGAAACGGGAATATTGGTGGATGAAGTGAAAGTGTTCAGAAAAAAATATTCAACAAATGGAAATATTGTGTATTTTTGCCGTATAAAAAATAAACGATGAAAAATAAAAACATCATACTGCTATTTGATTTTGATGAAAATACAATCAGTACGCATTCTTTGGATATTAGCAACTGTCGAAAAAGTGTTTTTTTGATAGGATGTTACCGTTCAAAAGATAAAAATCAGCTTGATTGGATTACAGGAGAGAAAAAAAGTCGTAAAGTGACTTTTTACAATGTTCGTTCGGATAAAAAAAGAGATGGTTGGGTCAATGTCCAAAACCCCAAAATTCAGAATCCTGATGTGGCTTTACTTTACGATTTTGAAAATCCTGAAACCTATTTTGCATACAAGGTTAAGGAGAGTAAAGAAATGACAGAAGAAGAAATGTCCGCTGCAGGATATCCAAATCCTAAAGGTTCTTATTTGGTGTATTCTTTAAGCGATAAATTTTGTATTCAGCCATTTGATATTAAACTTTTTTTGGCAAATTTTGAAAAAAAACATCCAAATAATGTCAAAGGAAAACCCATTTATTGTTCTGGAGCTGAAATAGCAAAAATCATGAGTGGTTCTGGTACCACTAAAAGGGGGAAAAAATCAGATGAAGTTACCTTGATTCCTAGTTTACCAAGTGTGGAGGATGTTATCAAAGATATTCACCCTCATTTTGAGTATTCTGAAGAAGCATTAACCTCAATTGACTTGTTTTCAGGATGTGGTGGTTTGACAAAAGGATTTAGCATAACAGGAGTTCGTTCCATTTTTGCCAGCGATATTGACGAGAACTGTGAGAAGACTTTTACTCGCAATTTCCCTGATACTCCTTTTCTTTGTAAAGACATCACATCGGTTGAAAAAGAGGAAGTAGATGCATTGTTGAAGGGCGAAATCCCAGACATCATTGTGGGAGGTCCTCCATGTCAAGGGTTTAGTCTTGCCAATAAGCGACGTAATAAGGTGAAAGATGACCCCCGCAACAAACTGTTCTACGGTTTCGTAAAATTTATTAATTGGTATTCTCCGAAAGCTTTTGTCATGGAGAATGTGAAAGGACTACTCAGTATGCAGAACGGGGAGGTCATTAAAACCATCGTGAATGAGTTCACCAATGCTGGCAATTATGGATACAATGTGGCATACAAAGTGTTAAAAGCCTCCGATTATGGTGTCCCACAGAATAGAGAGCGTGTCATATTGATTGGTTTTCGCAAAGATTTGAATATCAAGCCACAGCATCCTGCTCCGTATCAACAGGATCATATAATTACCGTTGATGAAGCCATTGGTGACCTACCTCAAATAAAGGCAGGTCAAGGTGCGGAGGTGCAGACATATCCTATAAACCCACAAAACCCGTATCAACAGCAAATGCGGGCAAACTCTCATTATGTGCTTAACCATGTAGCCATGAAACACACAGCACGGTTGATTGCTCGTTTTGAGGCTATCAAGCCAGGACAAGATTTGCTAGATGTGTGGGAGACGCATGGGGCATTGAAACGAGGTGCACCCAACGAAAAGTCCACCATCAAGTTCCATCAAAATAATCAAAGGCTTTTCGGAGACCAGCCGGCTCCGACAATAGCAGCGAGCTTCCAGTCTAATTTCGTGCATCCACATTTAAATCGGAATTTCACGGCTAGAGAAGGTGCACGTCTGCAATCATTTCCTGATGATTTCGTTTTTGAAGGGATGCGCACCAAAATGTCGTGGGAGAAAGGGTTGAGTCAATATCAGCAAATAGGTAATGCTGTTCCTGTTCTCCTTGCAAAAGCCATAGCAGACAGTGTAGTTGAACAATTAAAATCCATAAAGAAATGAGCAATAACATCGAAAAAGTATTAGAATATAAGAAAAATCATCCACAATTATGCCATGCCTCTAACATTCTTAAAAAGCATAGAGAAGGGAAAAAGATTAAAGAGCTTAATGAAATTGTTGAGAAGTATATTGTATTTTTAGAAGGAAATCTAAATAGTATAGGGTACTCTGAAAATATCATTAAAGAACGTGTTCTCTTGCTTAATGAATATTATAATTTTATTCACAACAACGGTTGGGATAATCTTTATTCATCACAAAGCAAGTTCCGATCCACTATTTTGGAAGAATTCCTATTTTTATTGTTCAAGGATTATGTTGCAGAATACCAAACTGAACTAAAAGCAGTTGATTTTTTGGAAAGTGGAAGTGTGAAAGCTTATTCCAATCTTTATTTTAAGGCAAAGTCTTTTTGCGAGTTCATTACAAATCCTGATATGGCAGTAAATGAAAAAGATCAAGATTTTGCAATATATAGAAAATTTGTGCTGACTGTGAATGATAGGAAAAAAGTGAAATTGCAAGTTCCCGCTGTGGCTATAGAAGCTAAAACATATATTGATAAAACAATGTTAGATGGTATAATTGCAACAGCAGAAAAGGTTAAGAGCGGGAATCCATATGCTCTTTTTCTTTCTGTCGCCGAAACATATGATGTGTCATTGGGTGTTGATCCAGCTTATTCGCGCATAGATCAAATTTATGTGTTACGTAAAACTACACCAAAAAAATTAGAAGAAAGTTGGAGGAATATAGATGAGATAGTTGTATTGAATATGTTTAATAAAATCAATTCTCATTTTAACCGACCTTGGTCTGATGTTCAAACAAAGCTGAATAAAGACGGTATAATCATTTGAGAAAGTAAATGAACAATTCCTGTAAATAAATCAAGTTTCGAAAAGGACATTTTTTTACGGGACTAAACTAGTGGATAAGTATAACTGGACAGATGTTAAATCGGGAATTTTTATAAATAAATTTGGCACTTAAAAGATATTGCACATCGTTTGCATAATAATTGCACAAATTGCATCTTGATGTAATAAAACAACATTCCCATTACCTCACTCTTTCTCCTTCCTCCACAAACCCTGCCCCTTTAGCAACAATCACATCGCCCTCCTTGAGGCCGCTGATGACCACGTATTCCTTGCCGTTGTTCTGTGGTGCCACCTGCACGATGGTGGAGACCGTCTTGCCGTCAACCACCTTGTACACATACACTTTGTCCTGAATCTCGTAAGTGGCCTCCTGCGGGATGACGATGGCGTTTTTCCGTACGGAGAGCATCACGATTTTGCCCGTGCCGCCACTGAGCAGGATGCCGTCGCAGTTGTCGAAGAGGGCACATACGGAGACCGCCCCTGTGGTCTCGTCCACAATGCCGCTGATGCTCTCCACCCGCCCCGTCTGGCTGTAGAACTGGCCGTTCGGGAGGAGCAAATGCACCTCCGGCATCTGATGGATAGTCGCTTCCATCGTCTTATGCTCGCTCAGGTAATCCATCAAAACGGTTTCGCTCATCGAGAAGTAGGCACGGATGTGGCGGTTGTCGGCCACGACAGTGAGGCCATCTTGCAGGTTGGGACTCACAAAATCACCCTTCCTATAGCGTATTCTTCCAACCACCCCATCCGAAGGACTGCGCAATTCTGTATAACTAAGTTCGTTGCGTGCGGAAGTGAGGGCCGCTTGTGCCGCCGACAAGTTCGCTTTCGCCATGTCGAGTTCGCTTTTCGACAGAGCCAACTCATGGTCAGAAATGACATTCTTTGCGTAGAGTTTCCGCTTGCCTTCGTGCTCTAGTTGCGCCTTACCCAAAGCCGCCGTCATTTGCTGTACATTGGCATTGGCCGCTTCCACCGCCGCCCTGTAGGTCGCTGCCTCCACCCGAAACAGCAGCTGCCCCTCTTTCACCTGCTCGCCTTCCTTCACGTAAATACCTTGCAGATAGCCCTCTATACGGGGAATGATGCGAATGTCCTGCTGCCCCTTGAGCGATGCGGCGTATTCGGTGGCCAGCTCATGGTCGCCGACTGTGATGGTCAGCAAATCGTAATGCTTGGGCTCGTCGCCCTCGTTCTGCTGCCGCGATGCGCACGAAAACATCACCATCGGCAACAACAGCCATATCATCCTCTTCATTTTGTACATCTTTATGAATTTGGATGCAAAAGTGAGGATTTATTGGCGAAGCAAAAACTCAGAAATGAGTGAAACGGGAATAATGGCGGGTGAACCGTAGCGGTGTTGTCGATACCTAAAGGTATTCTGTATTGCCCCAACCGCCATCAACTCTAAACTTTTAACTCTAAACTCTTAACTTGTCAAAAGTCCAGCCAACGCTTTACCGCCGACACTTTCTCGCGGCTTACAATGACCTCCGTGTCGGGATAGCCTTTGAGGTGGACGCGCATCTTGCCGAGGAAATGGGCCGACAGTTTCTCCACCGCCGCCGCACTGACGATATACTGCCGGTTAACGCGCATAAACCGCTCGGGGTCAAGTTGTTTCTCCAACTCATCCAGCGTCATGTTCAGCAGGTGCGATTTGCCGCCGGTGGTGTAGAGGCGGACAATGCCGTCGCTGATTCCCACATGGCTCATCTCACTCACGGGCACTACGTGGAAGGTGTCGCGGAAGGCGATGAGGAAACGCTCGCGGTAACGGATGCTGCCCGCCGAGGCCAGCAGCTGCCGGATGTCTTCCGTGGTGGTGGTATGTTCCACGGCCACCTTGTCCAATGCCCGCCGAAGTTCCTCGGCATCAATGGGTTTTAGCAGGTAGTCAAGGCCGTTGTATTTGAAGGCCTGCAACGCGTATTGGTCGTAGGCTGTGGTGAAAATCACAGGCACCGACTGCGGGGCGGACTTCAACCCCACAAAACTCAACCCGTCGCCCAGCCGGATGTCCGACAAAATCACACCCGGAGCATTCTCTGCTTGCTTGAAGAAATCCTCCACCTCAGCATTGCTCGCCAACACCGCCACAATCTCGGCATCGGGACGAATATCTTTCACCAATCTCACCAAACGGTCGGCATTATTCTGCTCATCTTCTATAATTAGTAGTTTCATAAACTTGCAAATTGAACTATCAACTTTTGACTATCAATGGTATCGTTATCGCATAGCTGTCGCTGTCCTCTTCAATCCGCACCTTTTGGCGGGTAAGCAGGCGGTACCGTTCCTCAATATTGTGGATGCCGATTTGGGTGGATTCGGGCACAGGCACAAGGCGTTTGTTGTTTCTCACGGTGATGTCTTGTCCGTCGCTTGAGATGTCGATGGTCAGCGGGTGCGCCATGGTGTGTTCATTGTGCTTAATGGCGTTCTCCACCACCATCTGCAACACAGCGGGCGGCACACTCCCTTGTCCGTCAGTTACTTCGGGGGTAATGTTCACGCGGATAGTGTCGCCGAAACGCTCGCTAAGCAGTTGCAGATACTGCCGCAGGTAGGTCAGCTCGTCCTGCAGGCTCACCTTGTCGTGCTCAAGGTGCGAGAGGGCGTAGCGATAGACATTGGAGAGATTCATCAGGTATTTCGAGGCTTTTTTCGGGTCCACCTCAATCAGTTCGGCCAGCGTGCTGAAGTTGTTGAACACAAAATGCGGGTTGATCTGGTTCTCCAGCGCCAGCAGTTTGTAGCGGTCGCGCTCGCGTTCGGCACGGTCGTAGGAGCGCAGATAATAGATGGTAGCCATGAAGGTGACGAAGCAGCACACCGCATAGTCAAGCAGCATTTCCAGCGGATGGAACGGCCACCCTTTGTAGAATTCCATCCTCAGATCCGGGTCGAAGAGGAACCATACCAGATAGTATAACAGCCAACTCATCAAAGAAATAGCGGCTACGATAAGAATTCTGTGCAAGACACGTTTTTTCTTCATCGGAAACAAGATTCAAAAATCAGAATGCAAAGATACAAGATGTTTCCATTGGAAAAACACAAAACTGCGCTGAAGCGGGAATTTTTGAAGGTGAATTGTCACAGCAGCATTTTGACGATTTTTTGTATTTTTGCCGAAGTTTAATTCAAAATGAAGATAACAAATGTCTCTCTGACAGCTGTTTTGATTATATGTCTGACGACTTGCACGGAAAACCAACCTGAAAAAGAAACAAACGATATGAAAAATGAAGAATGCCTGATTTGCGGCGCGCCGCTGGAGTATCTTGAACAGGATATGCTGATGGAGTGCGTGATATGCCACAAGAAGGAGAGCAGCAAGACCCGCTGCGTCAACGGCCATTATGTCTGCTCCGAATGCCACACGGCAGGAATGGACACCATCGTCGGGCTCTGCTTGTCGGAGTCGTCAAGAAATCCCGTTGAAATCATCAACAAGATGATGGAGCTTCCGTTCTGCCATATGCATGGTCCGGAGCACCATGTGATGGTGGGAGCCGCGCTGCTGACGGCCTACAAGAATGCTGGAGGGGAGATCGATCTTTCCAAAGCCCTTGCGGAGATGATGAACCGTGGCAAACAGGTTCCCGGAGGCGCCTGTGGGTTCTGGGGCGCTTGTGGCGCGGGTATCAGCTCTGGCATGTTCGTCTCCATCATCGCCAAGTCCACCCCATTGTCGAAGGAACTATTCTCTTTGCCGCACTGGATGACGGCCAAGTCTTTGAACGCGATCGGCAACATCGGCGGACCGCGCTGCTGCAAACGCGACTCCTATCTCTCCATCCTATCTGCCATAGACTTCGTGAAGGAACATTTCGGTATTGAGATGGAGAAGCCACAAATCGTATGCCACTACTCGGATCGGAACAACCAGTGCATCGGAAAAAGGTGCCCGTTTGCACCAGGGAAGGACACAACCAATTGAAACAGATGAAATACCATATCGTTGATGCTTTCACAGACCAGCCCTTCGGGGGTAATCCTGCCGGAGTGGTGCTGCTCGATTCGGAGGTTTTCCCGAAAGAAGAGCTGATGCTGCAAATTGCTGCCGAACTGCGCTATTCGGAAACCGCCTTCGTTCGCAGGCATTCCGACCATGAGTTCACGATCCGCTACTTCACCCCGAAGGCTGAGGTGGAACTGTGCGGCCATGCTACGATTGCCTCATGTTCCTTGCTGCATCAGAATGGACTGGCTTCGGGAATATGTCTCTGCCACACCAAGGCGGGCGATCTGCACATTGAAGTAGGGGAGAAGGTGATGATGCAGATGGCACAGCCGCGAATAGTCGCAACCCTTGGCGAAACCGAAGAAATCTATCAGGCTTTGGGCGTGAAGGATTACTGCCCGTCGATGCCCGTGCAGGTGGTTTCCACCGGCCTGCCCGACATCATGATCCCGCTGCCGGATGTGGAAACTTTGCAGTCGCTCCAACCTGATATGGAAGCCATTGTTGAAATCACTAAGAAACACGATGCTGTGAGTTTCCATGTCTTCGCCTTCGGCAACGACGGCTATACGGCCCATGTGCGCGACTTTGCGCCTCTTTACGACATCCCCGAGGAGTCGGCCACTGGCACTGCCAATGCTTCGCTGACCTATTATCTCCAGCAGTGCGGATGTCTTGGAAACGATGCCGAATGCGCTTTCCTCCAAGGCGAGGCTATGGGGCGGCCTTCGGTGGTTATCACACATATACAGGCCGATGGGAATATCTTTGTCGGCGGCACAGCGGTGGTGGTGGCGGAAGGAAGGTTTTTTCAATAGCAGAATTCCTGTTCAGCATCCTTACGGTATGCGGCGTATATCTCATTTTCCACTTTGATGTCCGCTATCGTTGGGGCAGTGCTTTCGGAATCAGATCTTCTGCATTGTACGCCTTATTCGCTATTGTCAACCAGCATGTCGGAAAGCGTTGTAAGAAAATCCATACGGGGGGTGATGATGGATTTATGCTTGTCTGCTGGGATTAGAATATTAGATGATGGAATCAGATAGGCTTTAAAAGAAAAGAGATACGCCTTCAATGATTGAAAAAACATCAAAGAAATCCGCAACATAGGGCAAAGGCTCGGGTTACGAAAATTTTTGTTTCTTTGCATTTTAAAACGAATTGTAGTATATCACAGACTCTATTATGCCTATGAAATTTTGCAATTTACTCAAGAGAGTCACTATCTTGGCTTTGTTGGTTTCGCTGTGCGGCACGGGTTTCGCACAAAAAATCAGAGAAAAAAAACAGAAAGAGAAAACCGCCAATTCGTTCTGGCTTGACTTCCGGGTCGATTTGGGGTCTGTCAGCTGCCTTGACAAAAGCATTGTCCCGTTTGTTTTCAAGGGTCTGAACAGGGATTACACCTTCGGTTTCACGGACGAATGGGGGCGTAACCGCATCCATTTTGATTTCATGTGGGGTAAAAGCACTCTGTCCTCCCCATCGGGCTCACAAATCGCCGCAGGGCCCAGTTTGGAGTATCTCTACAGCTGCCTGAAACCTTCTGCCAGCCGTTGGCATTTTTGGGCGGGTGCTTCTGTGACCACACTCTTTGACTTCAAGCAGATTCCTGTGTTGGGCAACGCTTCCCCAAGCCTTTCGGTATTTGGCAACCTCAATGCCGTGGCCTTGGCGCAGTGCGACTTCGCCTACGACAAGAAAGACGCCACCCATCCGTGGATGACGGCTTTCTTCAAGTTTTCATTGCCCGTTATTGCCATCGCCTCGCGACCGCAATTCGCTTATGTGCAGGATTTACCAAAGGATAAAGGCCTCCTGCGCACGTTGTTGAGCAGCAATGAGCCGATATTCAAACCCTTCTCCGGCTGCAACACCGATCTCGGCTTCAATGTCAACTTGCGTAACGGCAACATCTTCAATTTCGGATACCGTTGGGATTTCCTGACAGCAGGCAAGAAAGGGACCTATCCCTATGCCAATGCCTTCAACACCTTTTATGTTTCATTTATGTTCAAACTGTAATTCCAAACCTATATGAAAAAGATAAATATCATCCTCTTATGTTTGTTGGCGGTGGCTTTCTCTTCCTGCAACCGTATTTTGATGGGGAACGACGAGCCTTCTGATCCCGTCAACGTGTTCCAATACCTGTGGAACAAAGTTGACCAGCAATACGCATTCTTTGATATCAAAGGTGTGAATTGGGACTCCGTTTACACCGTATATCGTCCATTGGTGAATAATGAGATGAGCAATGACAGCCTTTTCCGGGTCTGCGCCGCCATGCTCAACACCCTGCATGACGGGCACACCGACCTGACGTCAAGTTTCGACTACGGATTCAGCGATACGATGTTTTATTGGAAAATCAACAACAACAACTTCAACAGCGACATTGTGCGGCTGAACTACTTGACGATAAACGCACACTATACCGGGAATCTGGCCCACAACGCTATCCGCGACGGCAAGGTGGCCTATGTGCGTTACAGCTCGTTCGGCAGCAGCATTAGCGAAAGCGACTTGCTATATATCTTGGACCGCTACAGCAACTGCAGCGGTATCATCTTGGACTTGAGACAGAACGGCGGCGGTAGCGACCAGAACATCACGAAGCTGCTCAGCATTTTCGACTGCCACGGACAGCCGCTCTACACCGTGCAGCACAAGTCTGGTCCTGGACACAACGATTTTACCAGTCCGGTTACGATGTATGCACCTGCGAAAAGCATATTGGAAAAGCCATACACCAAGCCGGTGGCTGTGCTGATCGATCGCGGGTCCTTCAGTGCAACATCCTATTTCGCCATCTGCACGCAGGCGTTTGACAACGTGAAACTCTTTGGAGACTATACGGGCGGAGGCACGGGAGTACCTAACGGCGGACTGCTGCCTAACGGCTGGAGTTATCGCTTCAGCTGTTCCCGCACCATTGCCCTCGACGGCGGCAACTACGAGAACGGCGTGCCTCCTTATGTGCGCGTTCTCCTGGACCCCGCTGCAGTGGCTCAAGGCATAGACAATATCATTGAGACGGCTGCGGACTGGATTGTGAACGGTAACGCCACAATCGCGGCCCGATAAGAGTCTCTTCAGCATCAATTGCATTGTCTTTCATGCCTTTATGTGTGCGGATGATGGACGGCAGGATGCTGATTGATTTGCAATATGAACTTTAAACAATTAAAAAATGGCAACAATTTACGATTTCAAGGCGCTGAACAACAAGGGCGCAGAAGTGGAGATGACGCAATATAGCGGCAAAGTTCTCCTGATTGTTAACACCGCTTCCAAGTGCGGTTTCACTCCGCAGTATGACGGGCTGGAAGCCTTGTACAAGAAGTACAAAGAGCAAGGTCTGGTCATCCTCGGTTTCCCCTGTGACCAGTTCGCGAACCAAGAGCCCGGCTCGGATGCGGAGATTGCGGAATTCTGCCGCCTCAACCATGGCGTGACCTTTCCGTTGATGAAAAAAATAGATGTCAACGGCGCTGACGCCCACTCCATCTTCGAATACCTGAAGTCGCAGGTTCCGACTGAAGAGTACAAGGGCGTGAAGGCCAAAGCGGCGGCGGCATTGTTCAAAACCATCAGTAAGAGCGTGGAGAAAGAGAGCGACATCAAGTGGAACTTCACCAAATTCCTCATCTCCCGCGACGGTAGTATCGTCAAACGGTTCCCGCCCACAGCAGAGCCTGCCGATTTCGAGAAGGATATTCAGGAGATGTTGGGCTGAAGATAAATTCTTTTTCTTCCTTTGGTGTTATTAAAAATCCAAATAATACTGCGTTGTAAAGAAAATTGATGAAAAAGACCATTGTCGCTACCCTTGCCCTGTTTCTCGCAGTCGCCTGCCTGCCCCTTTCCGCGCAGCAGAACCGCTGCAAGGTGACGGGCGTCGTTTCGGCGGCGAACGACCATACCCTGACGTATGCGTCCGTGTATGTCTCAAAGCACGACAGCGTGATTACGGGAACGTTGACGAACCAAAATGGTCGTTTTGAAATGGAGATCGCCCAAACGAAGGATTCCTGCCTGCTGACGGTGGTCTTTATGGGGTATAAGACGAAACAACTGCCTTTTGTGGCGAATACGTCGCAAGTTCAACTGGGTATAATTCTGATGGAAGCAACCTCGCAACAGCTGGATGAGGTGTATGTGACGGCCAGGCAGGGAGATAACGGCAGTAAGTATGTGGATGTCACGACGACCCGCCTGCAGCCGACCGACGCCACGCAATGGATGGGTGGTTCCATAGGTGATGTGCTGCGGACCGAATCTTCCGTAACCATCGATCCCGCTGGGAATGTCTCTTTGCGCGGCAACGGCAATGTGCTGTTGCTCCTCGACGGCGTGCCCACCAATCTCGGTTCTATCGACGCCATTCCGTCGTCCAACGTGGCGAGCATCGACATCATCAAGAATCCCAATGCCACCTACGACGCGGAGGGCACCGGCGGCATCATCTATATCGTCACCAAGAAGGGTGCAGCCCGCGGACTGAGCGGAATGGCAGCTGTAAACTACGGCTTCAACCACTTCACCAACGGCAGTCTCGCGCTGAATTACACAAAGAACAAGTTCGCATTTCGTTTTAATTACCAGCTGAAATACGAGGACGATGTCAACAAAGGTTACCTCTATCGCTACTACCGCACCACTGGCGACAGTCTCAGCCAGCAGATTCACGCCTTGCGGACGACTTTCAACAACAATGTGGCCTTAGGTTTCACTATCAAACCCAACCTCAAAACCACCATTGATTTTGATTTAAGGTTGATTATACCCCGGCTGAATACCGTGCAGGATTTGTCCAACGACTGGTTTTACGGCGGCACGTTAGTGCACGAAAACCGTCGCAGCGACGTGACCTGGAACCGCGAGAACATTGACGGCACCTTCGCCTTCAAGCGCGTCATCACGCCGGGCAAGCTCTCTTTCAGCGTCAAGGCGAACGTTTCCAAAATCTGGGGGCACCGCCCGTCGTACTATTTCTTGGAGGGCGATTCGGTCAGCAAATCGGTGTCGGGCGGCAGTCCGTTGCTCACTTCTGCTCAGACCGACTGGCGCATAATCCGGAAGTATGGGTTCTGGGATGTCGGCGTGAAGTTCTCGTATCGTCAAAACAACATCTACCACGAGTTCTATGTGAATGATCTCACCGGGTGGGAGTATTCCCATCAGTTTAGTAACGATCTGCTGCACAGAGAGTACGTACCCGCCGCCTACGTGCAGTTGACCTCCAAGTCGGGGAAACCCTTTACCTGGAGCGTAGGCTTGCGTGCCGAATACAGTCGCACGCACCTGCACAGCGAGAAAGAGGTCCTGGACGAATCCACACAGCATTTCTTTCTCGGACCGTCGCTTTCTCTCAAGTATGCCTTTTCGGAGAAACATTCGCTTTCGTTCGCTTATTCGCGACGCATCACCCGCCCCACCTACCCGCAGCTCAATCCTTACATGAGCATGATCGACCCGCACAATTTCGAGCAGGGCAACATGCACCTCAAACCCGAAACCTCCGACAATGCCGATTTGCTCTATCAATACAAGGCGAAGAGATGGCGCATCTCCACCGGGCTGTATGCTAACTATATTCATAATTACATCACCCAAGTGGCACGATTCGAAGAAGATGTGTTGCTGATGACCTACATCAATGCCACTTCGCAGACCAAAGCTGGTTTGGACGTGAGCCTCTCTGTGGATCCATGGAAGTGGATGTCGTTGGCAGCGGGCACGAACACCTACTACCTCCGTTCGGTCGGCAACATCGATTCGTGGGACATCTCGAACAGCGGCTGGGTCAACAACAGCAATGTACAGCTCAGCTTCAAGCCCATCAAGGGGATGAACATTTCGCTGCAGTATTTCCTGAACACGCCGCAATATTACCCGCAGTTCACCACGCTCTTTTCGCACTACATGAATATCGGCATCAGCCAGAAGTTCCTGAAGGGTGCGCTCACGGTCTCCGCGCAGCTCACCGACGTTTTCAACACCCGCAAATGGGAGGTCTTCTCTGACAACCAGTACTACCGCTTGGAGAACATGCTGAAGAACAAGAGCCGGATGTTCTGGTTAGGCATCAGCTATAACTTCAACGCTTACAAGAAGTCCGGCGCGCCCAAACCTTCGACCGACGACCGCAGCATTATTCGGACGGGAATTTAGGAGTAGAAAATTAACCTCAAGATGTCTGCTTTTACTTTATAAACTATTGAATGATAAAACTTTAATACATCTTTTTATTATGGGAGACAAAAATACATTAGTTGAGATTTCTCCAAAGGTACAGTCCACCGAGCTGACACGCACCAGCCAGAGCTGGGACGGTGTGGAGCTGCCCGACTACTTGCAAGGCCGTCCGGAACTGGTGGCCATGAAGTACGAGTTTCCCGCCGGAGAGAAGTTAGGATGGCACCACCACCCCGTGATGAACTATGGCATATTGGTTCAGGGCGAACTGACCATCATTAGCGAGGATGGCACGGAGAAGGTGGTGCATGAGGGCGAGGCCGTCGTCGAGATGGTAGGCACTATCCACCACGGCGAAAATCGGGGCACAAAGCCGGTTGTCCTCTACATGTTCTACCTCTCGCAGAAGGATATGCCCCTGTCCGTGCAGCATCCTGATATTCCACTGGACTAATTTCACAGCTTCGACTCCGACGAACCCCAAATATAATTGATTATGCAACAGAAAAACGTAGAAGATCGTTCCCGGAAAATCATCCGCACCAGCGTTATCGGCATCGTAGCCAATGTGTTGCTGGCGGCGTTCAAAGCCACGGTGGGACTATTGGCCAGCTCCGTGGCCATTGTGATGGACGCAGTGAACAACCTTAGCGACGCGCTGTCGAGCGTCATCACCATCGTGGGAACCAAGCTCGCCGCGCGCCCCGCCGACCGCAAACATCCCTTCGGCTTCGGGCGCATCGAATATTTCAGCGCCATCCTCATCGCCGTCCTCGTTCTCTTTGCGGGCATCACCTCGCTG
Organism: Bacteroidales bacterium; assembly: GCA_045116675.1. Classification (GTDB taxonomy): domain Bacteria; phylum Bacteroidota; class Bacteroidia; order Bacteroidales; family WCHB1-69; genus F23-D06. The sequence continues at coordinate 2,645 of JBGUMF010000058.1, read as the reverse complement.
ATTGAGTCGGTGAAGAAGATCTTCGAGCCCACTACCCCGGAATACACCACCGTGACGCTCGTGGTCATCATCGTGGCCATCGTGGTGAAGCTGCTGTTGGGCAGCTATGTGAAGAAACAGGGAGAGCGACTGAAGAGCGATGCCCTGATCGCTTCGGGCTCCGATGCCCTCTTCGACGCCATCATCACGTTGGCGACACTCGTCTCCGCCGGCATTATGCTGCTGTGGAATGTCTCGATTGATGGCTATCTCGGTGCACTCATTTCCCTCGTCATCATCAAGGCCGGTATCGAAATGTTGGCTTCACCCATCAATGAGCTGTTAGGCGCGCGGGTCTCGGAGGAACTGGTGCGTAATATTAAACAGGAAGTGATGGCCTTCGATGGTGTTCACGGCGTTTACGATATTATCCTGCACAACTATGGGCACGAGGTAATGATCGGCTCGCTGCACATCAGCGTCGATGACACGACGGATGCCTACCAGATTCACGGTCTCACGCGCCGCATCTCCGGGCGGATGTACATGCAGCACGGCATCATCATGACGGTCGGTGTGTATGCCGTGGCCACGGGTGAAAACAGGCGTACGGAACTGCAAACTGTTGTCATGCAAACCCTCAGTCAGCACAAGGAGATTGTACAAGTACACGGCTTCTATTATTTCGAGAAGGAGAACCTCGTCTCGGTGGATGTGGTCCCCGACCTCTCGGTTCGCGACGAGAAAGCCTTCTGCCATGAACTCGTTGCCGAGCTGAAACCGCTTTTGCCTGACATGGAGGTGAGTGTTGTAATCGACCATAATTACAGTGAATAAATGAGACAAGAAATCAACCCTCAAGATTCGTCGCGCGGATTTGCTTTCGAGCTGTGGAAGACGGCTGGTATGCCGAAGGTGACGATTTTCAAAACGTTCAATATCAGCAGACTGGTCAAGGTGGCCAAACAGAGCGGGATGAAGACCAACATGCTGATGTGCTGGTGCATCGGACATGCGGCAAGCAGCATTGAGGAGTTCTATACGCTGCCTGCCGGTGGGCGTTTGTGGCAGTACGATCGATTGGCGGTTAACACTGTCGTGAAGACCGTGAACGGCGTTGCCCACCTCTGCGATATTCCCTATTCGGAGGATATTCACCAGTTCAACGAAGACTACCTGCGTCTGACTCGTCAGGTGCATGACACGAGCGAAGACCACCTTTTGGGCGACGAATACATGGCCGTTGACACCTCAACCTTGGCAGAATGCGAGCTCGACGGCGTGGCGAGTGTCTATTCCGAACTGTTCACCAATCCCTTCTTGGCTTGGGGCAAATACCGTCGGGGGCTGTTCAAGACGACATTGCCCATCTCGTTCCAGTTCCACCACGCGCAAATGGACGGGTTCGAAGCCGGGCGCTTCCTCAATGGGCTGCAAGAAACCATCAACGAACTCAAAACAATATGAATAACCTAGACCATCCCCACGACTTCGGCCATATCATCGTTCGCGATGCCACAGAGAATAACCTCAAGCACGTCAACGTCAGGATTCCCAAGGGGAAAATCACAGTGGTGACAGGCGTTTCGGGGTCGGGAAAGTCGTCGCTGGTGCTGGACACCATCGCGGCCAAATCGCGCCGTGAACTCAACGACACCTTCCCCTCCTTCACCCAGCAGTATCTGCCCAAATACGGGCGGCCGCATGTGGGAGACATCGAGAACCTGCCCATTGCCATCGTCATCGAGCAGCGCAAACCCGCCTCCAATTCGCGCTCCACGGTGGGCACCTACACCGACATCTACGCGCTGTTGCGACTGCTGTTCTCGCGTATCGGGCAACCCTTCGTGGGCTACTCCGACGCTTTCTCGTTCAACCACCCTTCAGGCAGTTGTCCGCGCTGCGCCGGATTGGGCGAAATCCGGGAATTAGACATACACAAGCTGGTCGATTTCGACAAGTCACTCAACGATGAAGACACCATCCACTATATCGCCTTCCACAAAGGGGGCTGGCGCTGGATACGCTACGCCCATAGCGGTCTTTTCGATCTCGACAAGAAAATCAAGGACTACACGCCTGAGGAACTCGACCTTTTCCTCAATTCGCCACAGATCAAGCTGAAGAACCCGCCCTCCAATTGGCCCAAGACCGCCAAATACGAAGGCCTTATCCCACGCATGTACCGCAGCATCATCAACTCGGAGGAGGGTCTGCTCCATGCAGCCGCGCTCAATCCTATGCTGACCATGGGCATCTGTCCCGACTGCGGCGGTACACGCCTCAACGAGAAGATACGCTCCTGCAAAATCAACGGAACCAATATTGCAGAAGTGACGGCTATGAGCATCAGCGACTGCCGGAAGTGGATGGAGACCATCGACAATCCGCTGGCGGAGGACATCAAGCGGGCCACTACTGAGCGGCTGGCAGCGTTGGAGGAGATCGGACTCGGTTACCTCACCCTCGACCGTGCTATCGGCACACTTTCCGGCGGCGAGGCACAGCGTTGCAAGATAGCCAAATACATCAACTCGCCCCTCTCGGACGTGATGTATATCCTCGACGAACCCAGCGTGGGCCTGCACAACCACGACATCCTGCTGATGCAGAAATCGGTGCAGAAGCTCAAGAACCACGGCAACACCGTCATCCTCGTGGAGCAC
>JBGUMF010000057.1:0-46815 GCA_045116675.1 Bacteroidales bacterium | reverse complement strand
AGCAAAGATGTGGTTTTCAAAGACTTGGGATTACTGATCATCGATGAGGAGCAGAAGTTCGGCGTGGCCGCCAAGGAGAAGCTGCGCGAGATGCGCGTCAGCGTGGACACGCTGACCATGTCGGCCACGCCGATCCCACGCACCTTGCAGTTCTCGCTCATGGGGGCCCGCGACATCTCCGTCATCACCACGCCGCCCCCCAACCGGCAGCCCATCCAGACAGAGGTCCATGTGTTCGACGAGGAAATCCTGCGAGAAGCCATCCAGTTCGAGCTGAACCGCCACGGGCAGGTATTCGTGGTCCACAACAAGATACAGGACATCAAGGAGTTGGCGGGACTCATCCAGCGACTGGTGCCTGGAGCGCGCGTCGCCATCGGCCACGGGCAGATGGAAGGCGACGAGCTCGAGCGCATCATGACCGACTTCATCAACCAGCAGTACGACGTGCTGGTCTCGACCACCATCGTAGAGTCCGGGCTGGACATCGTGAACGCCAACACGATGATTATCAACGATGCGCAGAACTTCGCCCTCAACGTGCTGCACCAGCTGCGCGGACGTGTGGGGCGCAATAACCAGAAAGCCTTCTGCTACCTCTTCACCAAACCTTACGAGTTTCTCAACGACCAAGCCCGCAAGCGGTTACAGGCCATTGAGGACTTTTCCGACATCGGCAGCGGCATCCAGATCGCCCTCCGCGACCTCGACATCCGCGGAGCCGGCAATATCCTCGGCGCCGACCAGAGCGGATTCATCAACGACATCGGCTACGAAATGTACCAGAAAATCCTCAGCGAGGCCATCCTGGAGATGAAAGATGCCGACTATCAAGATGTTGACATGGCTGACAACTCCGGCATCCTCACCCGCGAGTGCGTGCTGGAAACCGACATTGAGGCTCTGTTCCCGTCTGACTACATCAGCAGCGTGTCGGAGCGCATGAGTTTCTACAAAGAGCTGGAATCCATCAAAAACGACGAAAAACTGGAAGAGTTCCGAAAAAAAGTGGTGGACATCTTCGGTCCTATGCCCAAGCCCACCCAAGAGCTCTTGCAGACCATACCCTTGCGGCTATTGGCCGGAGAACTTCATTTTGAAAAAATCATCCTCAAGAAAAACACCTTCACGGGCTACTTCGTCGGAAGCTCGTCCTCACCCTACTTCCAATCGGATGCCTTCGGGCGTATGCTCGCCTTCCTGCAGGCCAACCATCCTGCCATCCAACTGAAAGAAGCCCACGGAAAACTGCTTTTTATTATACATAATACGCCAACAATCAAATCAGCTATGCACTGGTTAGAAAAAATGAATTATTTTTGCAACCAAAAATATTTACAATGAAAAAAATAATATTATCCCTTATCATTGGCATTCTGGCTACTTTAAGCCTTCAAACCAATGCCCAGACCAATCCCATCCCGAACAACAGTTTCGAAAACTGGTCCACAGGACAGGCCTATTCGGTTATGAACATGATTACTTTGTTCAATGCCTACGACTATCCCACCTCCTGGAATTATCTGAAATACCCGGTAAATGAAAGCATCAACCTGTACGGGCTTCCTATCACCGTCAACACGGACATTCCGTTGCTCAAGGCCAGTGCTGAAACCGGCACCGTGCCTGATGGGCAAAAAGCGTTGAAGATTGAGAGTTTCATGCTTTCCGACATCATCACGCAAACGGCCTATCCGCTTGTCAGCGGCTATTTGGACAGCTCGTTGACCAATATGGTCTTCCCCACCCTGCTCTCCACCGGCGAGACGGACCTCAACCTAGTCATACTCCTGCTGTCCACCCTCATTGAGAACATCAACAGCGACAGTCTGCTGATGGCCGCGTTAGTGGATTTGGACATCAACGAGTACATCACGGGCGGCATCGCCCTCAACGGCTTCGTTCCCGTACAGCTGAAGGGCAGCTACAAGTACCAGTCCGGCTCCGGCGGCACGGATCAGGGCGGCATCATCTATTTCGGCACCAAATACAATTCCACGACGCACCATCGCGAGGTCGTCGGCGGGGGCGGGGTCATCAACCTCACCGATGTGTCCACCTACCAACCATTTGCCCTCGACTACACCCCCATTCACGACCTCCTGCCAGACCAGCCGCTTACAAACCCCGACTCTCTGGTTGTGATTCTGCTCTCCTCCGCATCCTTAACGGCACAACAGGGTTCAGCCCTGTTTTTGGACAATCTTATACTCATCAATGCCATGCCTGAGGATCCGGACACCTGCTTCGACGTCCAGAACATTACCGTCACGGAGATCACTGACCACTCTGCCACCTTGCACTGGGACGATGTTTCCAACCTGTATGAGGGCGAATACGGCCTGGCGGGCTTCACCATCGGCAGCGGCACCTCGCTGAACTTGCTGAGCAACAGCACCACTTTGACCGGACTTACCCCTAACACCAACTACGGCTTCCATATCCGTGCCGTATGCGGGGACAACATATTCGGGAATTGGAGTTCCACGACCTTCCGCACGTTGCCAGTGGGAGTCAACAGCTATCGCCACGAGTCGGTCAGCGTTTACCCGAACCCGGCACGCGAAGAGCTTCATGTGCGGGCCGGCAGCGAGGCCATCCGTGAAATCCGCGTTTACAGTATTGACGGCAGACTGGTGGAGGCCATAACCCCCAACGACTCTGATATCACCCTACAACTGCCCTATCGCGGCATATTCATCCTCCAGGTGGAGACCGAGAACGCCGTAGAAACCCATAGAATCGTCCGCCAGTAACCTTGCTTACAAACGCCGCCACCCGCCGATTCATCACCGAGCATCAGGAAAAGGATGTCCGGCGGGTGGCGCTACGCGGCTGTGCGGACCCGGAAGTGGATCTCCACTGGGCCTTGCAGCAGATTGAAGGCCGACAAAAAGCACGGGAAAAGCTGCCCGACTTTTACGCAAACGACAACATAGCCTACCCACCGGCGGTGTCCATGGAACAATGCTCCTCCAGTATCACCGCTACCTACAAAGCCTCCCTATGGCAGGGCGATTCCCTTGCTGACCTTACCGGCGGCTTCGGGGTGGACACGTTCGCCTTCGCCGCAAAATTTCAGGAAATCGACTGGGTGGAACCGCAGGAGAGCCTGGCCAAGATCGTCCAGCACAATGCAAACACGCTCGGCATCTCCAACATACACTTCCACACAGAGACCATGGAGACGGCCTTGTCACGCTTGCCCATCCACGAATGCCTCTACCTGGACCCGTCACGTCGCGACACGCACGGCCAACGCGTGGTGGCACTGGAAGATTGCCAACCCAACATCCTCCAATGGAAATCAAAACTTCTGGACCATGCCCGCCACTGCATCATGCTCAAGCTTTCGCCCATGATCGACATCCGGCAGGTGTTACGACAGCTGCCCGAAACGGAATCCGTACACGTAGTGGCCGTCAAAGGCGAGTGCAAAGAGGTGCTCTTTTTGCTCTCGCACACGCGCACGCCCAATCCCGTCATCCACGCCGTGGACCTACTGCCCGACGGAACCCGACATTTCCAATTCACCATGGACGAGGAGTCCAATACCGCTTTAACCCCCATCGAAAAAATCGGGACATACCTGTTCGAGCCGAACGCCGCCGTGCTGAAAGCGGGAGCCTTCAAAAGCATCGCACAGCATTATTCCGTCGGGAAACTCCATCCACACAGCCATTTATATACAGGTGAGGAAATTCCGGATGATTTTCCAGGAAAGATTTTCAGGATTATAAAAACGGTTCCCTTTCACAAAAAAGAGATCCGCCAACAGCTGTCATCCGTCGCAAAGGCCAACATTGCCGTGCGCAACTTCCCGTTGAGCAGCGAAGAATTAAGAAAAAAACTGAATATAAAAGATGGCGGGGATGTGTTTCTGTTCGGCACCACACTTTGGGATTCCACGCACGTCATCATCGTCGCCGAACGGATTTCGTGCTGAAGTCTTTGGCAAATCCCTAATCGTCCAATCGCCTTTCTTACCGCAATTCGGGCACTACCGCGCCGTCATGGCGGCAATCTGCTGTTTCATCGCCTCCGCCTTTTCAATATCGCCCTTGTCCAAATAAAGGGAAACCAGATTGTTTTTCACATTCATATTGTCGGGGACCAGCTGCTGTGCCCTCAAAAGACAAGCCTCGGCACTGATGAAATCCTTTTTGACCGCATACGCGATGCCCATATTCTCGTACGCGCTTGCAAATGTCGGATCATCGGCCAGGATGCCCTCATACACATGTATGGAGGAATCCAGCAAGCCATATCCCCTACCCAGCATATTGCCTTTCAAATTACGGCCAATCAGACTCTTCGGATGCTCGGCCAAGAAATCCTCCACCTGCCGGTAAGCCGCGTTGAGTTTCGTGATGTTACGCTCACGCAAAGCCTCATCCAAAAGGTTTGAAATGGGTTTCAAATCCCTGTCTTCCAACATCAAGGATAGTTTCTTCAGGTTATCCACCGCAATAATATTTCCCGGAGCGAAATGGGCGGCCGTCTCAAAGTAATTATACGATTCATCATACAACTCATCCATAAACAGCAGCTCGCCCAACAGCAGATAGGCATTCACCGCCGTACTGTCCAATGAAACAGCCTTATACAGATGCTGATATGCCAAATTGCGCTCGTTTGTATCCAGACTTTTCTTATACATCTGCAAATAGCTGCCACCCGCCGACACGTTGCACTTGATACTGTTTGTGGAGGTTTTCACATCCGTAAGGAACAGCGTAAAATCGTCTTTCCAAACAAAATTCCGGGTAAACGTCTTTATACCCAACAACAGACATATCACACCCAACACAGCCAAAGAGACACCCTGCCACACATTCGATTCCTTTTGCAGAAGCAAATAAAAACCGTATCCGATCAACAGCGTGAACCCCAACGATGGAATGAACACAAAACGTTCGTTCATGAACGTTCCGATATTGAACAGGAGATTGGATGTGATGGAAAACGTGATGATAAAGAACAAGATGGCGTATGACTGCACTTTCTTCTTTTTCAATGTAAGAAGGGCATAAACGACAAGTGCCACACTAGCTGCGATAACTACCCAAACCACCGGATTGGAGAAGTTCGTAATCTCGATCTCGCACGGATAGTAGTCGTGGGTGAGCGGATGCGGGAAGAAAAGCAACCGCAAATAAATCAGCCATGTGAACAGCACCGTGGCAATCTCCTCGGATTTTGTGGAGTTGATGAAGGGATTGTTCAAAATGATACCCGACTGATCCGCCGGCATGATGGATCCGATGGCGTTGGCACGGGCCAATATGAAGATGAAACTTCCCACGAGGACCGGCAGCAGCGTGACGAAATAGTCCGCCGTGCGCTTCTTTTCATTCTGGTAGAAAAACAACGTAAGCGGGAGCACAGCCAGGAAAGTGATGGTGTTCTCCTTGGAAAAGATGCCGAACAGGAACGACAGGAACGACAAGACGATGAACCACCATTTGCGGGTGTCCACATATTTCAACGAACACCATAAGGTTAGCATCGAGCCCAGCATGGCGAAAATCTCATCCCTACCCTTGACATTGGCCACCGCCTCCGTATGAATGGGGTGAACCACGAAAAGAACCGTGGCGATAAACGCCAGCGACTGGAACCATTTCTTCCCTTCATACTGGCTGAATAGCATGGATAACACCTTGTAAATCACCAGACAAAGAAGTGCAAAATAGAGGATGGTGAAAAGATGCGATATCACTGGCAGGCTGGAATCCACGAAAAACTGCTCATGGTCGGGATTATGCAAATTGAAGAAGTCATTCACATTGCCAATCTTTCTTTTGATGTCCTGTCCGAAAATCTCCATCTCTAACAGGAACGACAGCTGAGACATCGGGCGGTAACGGCCTCCTTCCACCACGGCCTCCTTGTTGGCGAAATAGCCGTTGAAGGTATCTTCCGTAAAAATGGACTTTATGCCTTCCCAGCCACCCTGGATGGTGTATTTGCTCTCCATCACGACCATTCGGTCGTCCAAGGCATAGTTCAAGGTCAGTGTGTTGCCGTAGCAGAGGGCCACAAGCAGGATAATGATAATCTGGTGTATTCGATTGTTTTTCATATAATAGCGTTCCTGATTTTCAATAATTTAACAAGTAACGGACGCATCTCCGCAAGCGGAAGCATATTAGCACCGTCGGAAAGGGCGTGCGCTGGGTCGGGGTGCGTCTCCATGAAGAGTCCGTCAAAGCCGACGGCCACGCCTGCCTTGGCGATAGTCTCGATAAGATCGGGACGTCCGCCCGTGACGCCCGCGGGCTGGTTGGGCTGCTGTAACGAGTGGGTGCAGTCAAGCACCACAGGACAACGGTTCTCCTTCAGGGCCTTGATGCCGCGGAAATCGACGATGAGGTCCTGATAGCCGAAGGATGTGCCGCGCTCGGTCACCATCACGCGGGGATTGCCGGCATCGCGCACCTTCTCCACCGCGAAGCGCATAGCCTCGGGCGATAGAAACTGACCTTTTTTGATATTGATATAAAGACCTGTCTTGGCAGCAGCTACCAACAGGTCGGTCTGGCGGCACAAAAAGGCAGGAATTTGCAACACATCGGCCACTTCCGCCGCCCATAATGCCTCTTCCGCCGCATGGATGTCGGTGACAATGGGCACGCTCAGTTCACGTTTCACCTTCGCCAGGATCGCCAACGCCTCCTGGTCGCCGATGCCCGTGAAGGAGTGCAGTGAAGAGCGGTTGGCTTTCCGATAGGAAGCCTTGAAGAGAAACGGGATGCCCAGTTCGTCGCACACCGTCTTCAGGTGGCGGGCAATCTGCAACGTTATCTCCTCCCCTTCCACTACACAAGGACCGGCAATAAGGAAGAAGTTACCATTGTCGGCAGACAATCTATGGTCGATTTCAGTAGTCATCTCGATGATTTTTGAGCCGCAAAGATACAATTTTTTAGTGAGCAGTGAGCGGAAAATCACATTCGGAACCTCACTGGCACCATATAGAAACAACGAAAAATCTTTCCTCCGTAACACCTTTCGGGGTGCCAAATCCATTTGTTTGGGAGAGACATGACTACCTTCACGGCCTCGGCATCCAGAACCGGATTGAGCGACACTTTCACCCTCGGATTGGTGACGGTGCCGTCTGTCTCCACAACGAATTCCACAAGTACAACACCGGTTGAGTCTTCGTAGCCAGGCGGTATGTGCAGATTTCACACGACAAAAGCCGTTATGGAGTCTGGTCCGCCTTCATATTCGGGTTCGCAGAACCAGTCAACAATGGCTCCGTCATAGTCGTCGTAGTATTCAGTATCCTCAACACGGTAGATGTCTTCCGCTCCCTCGGCCACTGACATCTCGTAGAGGATGCTGTCGGTTTCTGTCTCGAAGTTTCTGCGTAAAACAGAGTCCGCCGACTGCGCTCGTGCACACGCCACAGCGGCCAAAAACGCGAGAATCAAGGTGTTTTTGCGCATGATGATGGTTTCTTTTGATTTTGCCGCGAAGTTGGTTCGGTCTGGTACAAAAAGAATGTCAACATCGCTTTCTGGGGTCGCCTCGCCTCGGGCATAGGATCCAAACAGCCATGCTTTCAACACTGGCTGTGTCTTGAAATATTCGGCGATTGCCTCTTTCATTGCTTGCAAGCCCATAGTTACAGTCTTTTCAGATGGCAAAAACACAAAAAATCTTATACTGAATGTCTGTATAGTAAATTTTCAATCAACTGCAACCTTTCGCATTTTTGCATCCTAATAGATAAAGATGTTATCTTTGCAGCTTCATAGGGTGCGGCTACAAGAATGAGAAAAATGATAGTTCAATTATTATGAGCCAGATGATTCAGAAAAATGTCAGAAAAAAAAGTACAAGATTCAATCTTTTCACGAAGGTTTCCATTGCGGTTGCTTTATTTGCAATCATAATTAATTGTAGTTGTGATATTTACGCTCAAACATCGCAGCCGAAAGAGGATATGATTCTTTGTCAAGAAATTAGTGAGGGCGTGCCGAAGACGTTAGCAGACACAATCCTTCTGTCTAATAACATGAGCCATCTGAGGTTGTTGTATTGGAATATCTTTACAAGGAAGCATGACGAATATTTGTTTTCTTATAGCCAGAACACACAAAAACTAACCTTAACTGCACCTTATCCTGAAGATGCTCCTGTTTTGGAAATCGAAACGGATTCGACAATACGCTTGTTTGTCAATAGTATAAATAGATTTTACATTCTAAAAACCGACAAAATTGTTGAGAAGAGATTGCCAAAGGATGATGTTATAGCTGCAGATTATGAAACTTTGTCTCTCAACCTTTATACTCATGATGGGAAAAGGCAGATTGTGAGTACTGGTCTTGAAGAAGAAGATAATAAATTGATCTTTAACCCTGATTTTGAGGTATTTGTGGGGCTTTTAAATGATCTTATACTTCGATATGACCAGTTGTCAGACTTTTATAAAGAATCTGCCCCATGGGTGCCTCCCTTAATGGACGTAGAAGAGGCGCCTGAGTTCCCCGGCGGGGCGGATTCCCTCGCCGCGTTCCTGCAAAGGGAGATCCAGTATCCGGCAGTAGCCATGGAGAATGGGATTACAGGGGTGGTATTGGTTGAGTTTGTGGTGGAGAAAGACGGTCGGGTGTCGAATGCCAAGGTGAAAGTTCCGCTCTTCCCAGAGTGCGATATGGAAGCCGTGCGCGGTGTCTTGTCTATGCCGCGATGGAAGCCAGGACGTAACCAAGGGGAGCCGGTGCGTTGCTATTACCAGTTGCCGATATATTTTCAGTAGAGCGAAATATTTTCTCCGCGTATCTCGCGTATCTGCACGTATTATTTCTTTGTGCTTTGGTGCGGCTTAGCTTCTCAGCCAAATCACGGTTTCGCCTTCGTTCAGGAATGACGGGGCGACCTCCACGACCCGTGGGGCGCGGAACCTGCGGACGGCCTCTTTGAGGGCGGAGCCCCGGTTGTAACCGTGAATCACCACAATCTTCTCTGTTCCGTGTGGGGCACGCGCCACCCGCTCGCGAAGGAGTTCCATCGCGTCCTCCACGTGCATACTGTGAATGTCAATTCGAATGGTGTTTTGGGGCGTGGACATGGGACTGGCGGATGTTTATGGCGCGAAGATGCGGATGGTCGGTACCACTATTTTTTCTTGTAGTAGATGGTGTAATGCGGATCGTTTGTAGGAGTGGCTCCCTCCCATCTTTCGCGGATGGCGACGGGCAGACCTAATTCGTTGTAAGTGTATGTCCAAGTGGAACCACAGCCAGAGGTCAAATTGCTCAACGACAACTCCCTGGCGTGTGCGGGAACTGCTGTGCCAATTCCTGGAATTGGCTGATAAACAAATAGATAGTCTAATCCGAAGTTCGGTTTAACACCATGGTCATACATAAAACTAAATTCACGAGGATGGCAAGTGCCATCGATGGGCTCACCAATAAGATTCAAATCAGGATCGAATGAAACATATTTCACGGCATCGCCGTATTCGTCGTAAACTAAGAAACCGTTGCGAAAAACATCTTCCCCTTCATATATGCTGACAACTTTTCCATTCAGGTAGTGGAAATATATGTCACGACCGTAGTATTCCATTTTGGTGATTCGGTTTTGATTGTTATAATAAAGACGGGTAGTCACTCTGCCGTCTTCAATGATGGAGGATACCAGCCCGTTGGAATATTCAAATTCGGTCTCATGGCGAACGTCACGGATGAGCCCCGCTTCCAGAATTTGTCCTGTAGTAACACGGCGAACAAGATGGTTATCAGCGTCGTATATGTATTTAGTTTCTTTGTGGTTGTCAGGACTGTCATACCATGTGATTGAATCCACCAGATATTGGCTTCGATAGGGGTTTTCGGTAGCCATGGTGGTGTTAGGTACATCTTTGCTTGTGGGCAACTCGGTGTCGCAGTAAGTGTTTTTGTTGCAGGAACTAAAAGCCATGCAAACTGTTAAAATGACAAGAAAAGTGATGTGTTTTTCCATAACAAAAAGGGGACTTTTATTCTTTACTACTTCATATTCCCGCCGATCTTGGTACGAAGTCTGTTAATCATCAAGAACGGCAAACAATGCTGCAAAAATAAACATTTTCTATCAATTGGATGCAAAAATTGTTGAAATACAGCAAAATAACAGGATTGCAATCTTTTTCATCATCATTGAATATTAGACTGCGAAAATACGTTTTTTTTCTCCACGGATCACGCGGATCTGCACGGATTTGTTTCCTCGTGATACGCGAGATACGCGGAAAAAAATATTTACAAAAACAATAATAGAATTAATTTATCGTTATCATAGTATTAAATAAATATTATATTATAACAAGAAAGAAATATACAGAAAACGAATTAATCTACGAGATTATCGGTGGCGCAATGGAGGTGTACAACCATCTTGGTCCAGGACTTTTGGAAAGTATTTATCAAAAGGCACTGTTCAAAGAACTGAGATTGAGGGATTTGTTTGTGCAATCACAGGTTCCCGTAGCGGTGATATACAAAGGTTACTGCATTTCCGATGATCTTCGCCTTGATTTGCTCGTGGAGAAATCGATTGTGGTTGAATTGAAAGCGGTTGAGTATTTGGTGCCGGTGCATTTCAAACAGACGAGGACTTATATGAAACTGCTGAACATACCGACGGGATTGCTCATCAATTTTGATGTAGGGGATTTCAAGGACGGGTATAAGGTGTTACGGAACAAGTGACAATCTCCTCGACTTATTATCTCCACGGATCACGCGAATCTGCACGGATTTATTTCCTCGTGATACGCGAGATACGCGGAGATATTCAATACCGAGAAAACGATACAGGTATATTATAGAAACACCGCTGAATTACTCCGCCATAACACCTTTCGGGGTGCCAGGTCCATTTGTTTGGCAACGACATAACGGCCTTCACGGCTTCTGCGTCCAAAACGGGGTCGAGAGAGTTGATGACCTTAGGGTTGGTGAGAGTGCCGTCGGTTTCAATGGCAATTTCTACCAGGACAACGCCGGACCATTCTTCATAGCCGGCTGGTCTGTATAGATTCCGCTGGATATATGCCTTGATGGAGTCAACGCCACCCTCATAATCGGGGTAACAGAACCAGTCCACGATGGCGCCGTCAGAGTCGTTGTGTTCGTCGGTGTCCGCAGTCTGGGACGTGTCAACAGCTTCTTCCAAGAGTGGTGATTCGGATTCTCGCCATTTTCCTTCCACAAAACAGTACCGTCCTGGCGGGAGTTGCGCGGCGGAGAGAATTACCTCGCGGCGCCAGTATGTCTCTGGAATGGTGATTTCTCGCGAGGTATATCTTTCATATTGTTTTGCCACACAAATAGCAGTATCGGCGTGGTTGTCGATGACAACAGAAGGGTATATTGGGTTGTCGCTTATTAGAAATATTTCCCGCGACCAAGAAGCGAGACTGTCTGTGTATTGACGTAACACGTTGGAGCAGATTTCCCCGCTGACGGCAGAGTCGCTGAGGACCTCCAACCACATACATTCGTCATTGGGGAATCCGGCAATCTCGCAATGCCACGGGCCTTTTTCTGCATTTGAGGAGTACGAGAACCCTGTGGGTTTGAAATAGGACAGGGGATACTCTTTTTTGAAGCTTTGGATCAGATTCTCGCATACCTTCATTTGACGATTCAACACTTCTAAGTCTTGGCTTTCCACCGCATAACATAGACTGTCGGCCAAGTTCACTAAGCTCCACATGCGTCCACCGAAAGGAGTCCATACAGATCCCATTTTCCCATCGTGATTGAAATAATATAGCGTGCCGTCGTTACCCAAAGCACGGCTTTCGAGATGGGTGGCCGTCATAGTGGCGTGTTCGAACAATGCGGCGAGTTGGCCTCTCATCTCCTTGGAGATGGGCAGCGAGTAGCTTTTGACGGGATTGTCCTCCAATTTTCTTGCCATTTCACGCATATCTTTCTGGTCCTCTTTGTCTAATTTGCGGAAATCGGGGTCCTGCATTCGTTGTTTCGAGTATATGGAATGCTGGAGGACAGTGGTGGCCTTATTCAGCACGAGCTCGTTTTCCCGGATGACAAGCGCATACTCGGGTGAAAATGACGGGGCGCAGACGTAATATGTCCCCATAGACAAAATCCACTCTGGACTGTGCCCGTAGTGGTTCGTGATTCGCACTCCATTCATGAGCAATATTTCTAGAATGTCTGTCGATCTTATGGATTCCGGCGTAAGGAAGTTCTGCGCCCTGCCGCACGCCAGGACAGCCAAAAACGCGAGAATCAAGGTGGTTTTTCTCATGATGATGGTGGTTTCTTGCTTTTTGCCGCGAAAATACTCTTTTTCTACAAAACATTACGGATTATTTTTTTTCGGTAATTTTTTTTCGGTAATCTGAAAAAAGTGTATCTTTGCCACGAAATCAAAACGTTATGGTGAAGAGTATCAATCCGTTTGTTGTCACTGGCAAGATTCCTCCAGCCTGTTTCTGCGACCGTTTGGAAGAGGCAGCTGAGCTGGAGAAGGCACTTTCTAATCAAATGAATGTGGTGTTGACTTCGTCGCGCCGTATGGGCAAAACCTCGCTTGTTGATTTTGTCTTCGACAAGCCGGAAATCCAAAACGAATATATCACGATTTCGGTTGACATACTCCACACCACGACTTTTCGCGAGTTCATCCTTGCTTTGGGTACGGCTGTGTTCGATACTGTGGCTACACGAAGCGAGAAGTTGCGCAAACAGTTTGTCACCTTTATGAAGTCGCTCAGTGCCAGTTTCGGCTATGATCCCATCCAAAACATGCCCACTTTTGAAGTCAAATTGGGGGATGTGCAGCGGCCGGAATACACTTTGAATGAGATTTTCGAATATCTTGAGTCTGTTGATAAACCATGTTTGGTAGTGATAGACGAGTTTCAACAAATTACTCGTTATCCAGAACGGAATGTGGAAGCTATATTGCGAACTCGTATTCAGAAACTTACGAATGCCAATTTCGTGTTTTCTGGGAGTCGCCGCCGATTGATGGAGGAGATGTTCTTCTCTTCAAAACGTCCCTTTTACAAAAGCGCAAAGTCGATCCGTTTGGAACCCATTGCTTTGGATATATACCTAGACTTTGCCGTTCATCATTTTCAACAAGCGGGTAAAGACCTGATGCAAGAGGCTTTCACTTATCTCTACGACAGTTTTTGGGGTGTGACATTCTATATCCAGCGAATTATGAAGGATGCCTATGCTGAAACTCGAGCAGGCGAAGTTTGTAATCTGGAGATGGTCAAGCAATTAATAGAGGATTACATTGACGAGAATGACTCTCGGTTGCGCGAGCAACTTGCCTTTATTTCCGAGGCTCAAAAAGAGTTGCTATATGCCATTCATGCCGAACGTCAGGCCCAGGGTATCACCTCCATGGCTTTCAATAAAAAATACCGACTGCGTTCACCCAGTTCCACTCAATCGGCATCGCTCAAACTAATTGAATATGATATGATTACGCGAAAGGAAAATGTCTATTCCATTTCTGATCCGTTGATGTGCCTTTGGTTAGATAGAGGTCGAATATAAGAACCACCAATTAATGTTCCTTTGCAATGAAAAGTAACCCTCTGATACTCTTCTTCCTGGCTTTGTTGGCCTTCGGAAGCGTCTCCGCCCAGGTGAAAATCGCCAATCTTACTGTTGAAATGCAAGACGGATCGCAGCCACTGGCTACCAATCAACCACGCTTCAGCTGGAATTATGAAACCGATTCAACTTTCTACCAACATGGTAATTTTAATGCGCGGCAGACTGCGTATCGCATCATAGTGGCCTCCACCGAAGAAAATGCCCGCAAGAACGTAGGCGACCTATGGGACACCAAGACCATCACCTCCGACCAAATGCTCTACATCCCATACGGCGGCCAACCCCTGCACAGTCGTGACAAGGCCTACTGGAAAGTGATCACCTTCATGACATACAAAGACACTGGCTTTGTAAAGCACTATCGTGACGGAGAATATGAAAAAAAGGAATTAAAACCCGTAACCCGTATAAAATTCCTCGAAAGTGATGTCAATTCATTTGAGATCAGCCTATTGAATCAGGAGGACTGGAGTGCCCTGTGGATTGGTCATGAGTTCAACGACGACAGTCTATTGCGAAGGACCCGCATCGCGGCGCGTTATCTGCGCAAGGAGTTTCAACTGCACGACAACATCCGTGAGGCGCGTCTCTACGTCTGCGGCCTCGGCCAGTACAGCGCTTTCCTTAACGGCACCGAGGTCGCTCCGGAAGAGCTTTTCAAGCCTGCGCTTTCCGATTACCGCAAACGGGTCTATTTCAATGCTTACGATGTGACGAAGCAGCTGCGCAAGGGTGATAATGCCATCGGGATCATCCTCGCTGCCGGCCGCTACTTCGCCATGCGCTACAACCGCGGTGAGAACGAATGGGGCGGCGAAACCCATGTGATGCATTATGGGCGGCCGCGCATGATACTGCAACTGGAGGTGACCTACCAGGACGGCACCACCGAGCGCATCGTCAGCAATGACAGCTGGAAGATCACCAATCAGGGCCCCATCCGAACCCTCAACGAGTTTGACGGCGAGACTTACGACGCCCGTCTTGAACTCGGCGACTGGACCTCTCCCGGCTATGACGACTCCCGATGGATACCCGTCTTTGGCGTACACCCGCCCGAGGGCAAGCTGACCCCGCAAACCAATCCCAATCTTGAGGTGCAGGATCTCCTGCAGCCTGTCGCAGTGTTCCGAAAGGGCGACAAATGGATGCTCGATATGGGGCAGAATATGGTGGGCTACCTGAATATGCGCATTCAGGGACAGCAGGTGGGCGACACCATTACCCTGCGTTTCGGTGAGAGTCTCACCCCCGACAGTGCTCTCTACACCGAGAATCTCCGCGGGGCGGGTTTCACCGACCGCTATGTGGTGGGCTCGGATCGCACGTTCCAGTGGCACCCCACCTTCGTGTATCACGGCTTCCGCTATGTGGAAATCAGTGGCTTGCGGAATGTCCCTGAAACCAGTAACTTCCAAGGACTGGTGCTCTACGACAAGATGGACTTGACTGGACGGTTTGAGACCTCCAACGAGGTTGTCAACACCGTCTATCGCAACGCTTTTTGGGGAATCCGGGGCAACTACCGCAGTATGCCCACCGACTGTCCGCAGCGCGACGAGCGAATGGGCTGGACTGGCGACCGCACCACTGGCAACTATGGCGAATCGTACATCTTCGACAACCATCGCCTGTACAGTAAATGGCTCATCGACGGCGAAGACAGCCAATGGCACAGCGGATCCCTGTCGGACGTGTGGCCGAACTATTGGCGACGCTACACCGACAACATGACCTGGCCGGGGGCGTTCATCACCGTGGCGGACATGCTCTACACCCGCTACGGCGACATTGAGCCCATCCGCTTGCACTACGATGCCATGAGAAAATGGATGCTCTATATGAAACGGAACTATCTGAAGGATGGCATCCTCACTCGCGACTGCTACGGCGATTGGAGCATGCCGCCCGAATCGCTGGAACTGGTACATGCCAAGGACCCTTCCCGTATGACCAACGCAGCTGTCATCTCCACTCCATTCTACTGCTATCTTGCAGGCAAGATGAAATATTTCGCGGGAGTGTTGGGAAAAACACAAGATGTCGCCCTTTTCCAAGCCGATATCACCACCATTACGAAAGCCTATAACGACAAGTACCTCGACCGCAAAACGGGGCAATATGACAACGGAACTGTCACCGCCAACATCCTGCCATTGGCCTTCGGAATGGTGCCGAAAGAAATAGAAACGAAGGTTTTCGGGAACATTGTTGACAAGACGGTGAACGAATTCGGAGGGCACGTCTCCACGGGCGTGGTGGGCATCCAGCAACTGATGCGCACCCTCACAGACTACGGGCGAGGCGACTTGGCATTCAGGATTGCCTCCAACGACACCTATCCGAGCTGGGGGTATATGGCCCGCAACGGCGCCACCACCATTTGGGAGCTTTGGAACGGCAACACCGCCGCCCCTTACATGAACTCCGGCAACCATGTGATGCTCCTCGGCGACCTTATCCTGTGGGAGTACGAGTACCTCGCCGGCATCCGCGCCTTGGAGCCGGGCTACAAGAAAATCCAGCTGAAGCCTTATCCCATTGAAGGTTTAGACTATGTGAACTGCACTTACAAATCCGTTTCCGGTGATATCCAGAGTTCTTGGAAACGCGATGGCAACCGTTTCAACTGGGAAATCATTATCCCTGCGAACACCAGTGCCGAAGTGTGGCTGCCCACCGTAGATGGTTATGAAGTAAAGACTTATGATAGCGGACGTTGGCGGTTGACATCAACGTTGAAATAGGCTGCGGAACATTATCGCCACGGATCACGAGGATTTGCGCGGATTTTTCCTCGTAATACACAAGATCAGCGGGAAAAATGTGCTCATATGCAATATTTTTCTATTTTTGCCGATTGTTTTTGAGTCACTAAATAGTAAAATCACATGAAAAAGATAAAATTTTGGATAGCTTTCGGTGCCATTGTGATGGTGTTTTTCTCGTGCTCCACAACCCGCGACACGGCAACAAAAACTAGCGGGCTGGATCGACTTCCGCCGCTCTCAGAACTGTATGTTACCCTTGATAGCATTGTGAATGAGGGGTGGCAGCTCTACTTTTCGGAACGCGTGAATTGGATTGCCTCCGACCTTGTTTTGGAAAAAAACGACATGGACGCCATTGGCGGCTCTATGACATGGAAACCCAACGACAGCGTCTGGGTGGCGATCTTCTATGACAAAAACGCGAAGAATTGTATTTTCGAATATCGATACAATTTCGTTTCGAATCAAGAGGAATCCATAGATGTGTCACGCCCGATTTCGTCTTTGGAACAGACCGAGATAAAGCGGAAAAAGCAAATGATTGAGCAGGCTCTGAAAAAGTATGCCGACAGCCTCTATTTCGCCGACCAATCGTTTGGTTCCCCCAATATTGACATTGTCCGTATCAACAACAAGCTGACACGGCTTTATTTCCTGCAAGGCACCGTAAAGTCCAATGTCATTCCCTTCGGCAACGATTATTCGATAGATTTTGACGAAAATCTTAAGCCGTTGACTTTCCGCAGGTACCATCGTTCGCTCATCGCAATGCAGACGAGAACTGAAGATGGCAGCAAAGTCGAGACCATCATGCACTCGCACCTGAAAGACAATCCGTTTATCACCCCGACAGACATCTGCAATTTTCTGCTGTACCGTCCCGAAGACTTGGATGTGTTCTTTGTGTATAGTACTGCTTACAAGTGTAAATTTGCCTATTATCTGTCATTGAATCAGATTATCACCGTTGTGGATTGATTTCTCGGCAGGAACTGACTGTAACACTTGTTCCCTATTGCCTTAAAAAATAACAACAATGATCAAAAACAAACAAGACATTCAAATTGAAACCGTTGAGAATCAGGGCAACATCGAGGGCCGGATTCAGAAGAATATCATCCTTACTCCCGCGGAAATGCTGGAGCGCGCCTCCATGTTCAATATTATCACCCTTCCTTCCGGAAGCCGGATCAAGGAGCATCCGCACATTGAGGATGCCGAGATCTACTACATCCTGGAAGGGGAGGCGGAAGTCACCGACAATGACCGGACCGCCATTATGCGCGCCGGCGACGTGATGTTCACCGGCAACGGCGCCCGCCACAGCATCGCCAATCACAGCGGCAAGGACGTCCGCTTTTTGGCCTGCATATTGAGGTAATCGTAAATACAAAAAAAGTACGGCAGAAATTCTACCGTACCTTAGTTCTGATCACTGATCACTCTTCACTGATCACTATTTTCTGTGTCTTTTCTTTCTTGCCAACTCGTTGGGCTCCAAGGCCATCTGTTCGCCGTGGAGCAGGGAGGCCACGCCTTCAACGTGCTTCTTGTCGGGCAGCGGGCTGCAGGTGTTCTCCTTGTAATCCTCAGGCTCGGTGTAGGTAGTGATCACGCCTTCGTAGTTACGCAGGATGACCTTGTGCGGGCTTTGGGAAATCACATAGTTGGGCATGACGGGGATCTTGCCGCCGCCACCGGGTGCATCGACGACGAAGGTCGGCACGCAATAACCGGAGGTGTGTCCACGCAGGTTCTCGATAATCTCGATACCCTTGGAGACGGGCGTGCGGAAATGCTCCAGACCCATGGAAAGGTCGCACTGATAGATGTAGTACGGACGCACGCGCATACGCACGAGGTCGTGTACGAGCTGTTTCATGATCTCGGTGTCGTCGTTCACACCGCGCAACAGCACGGTCTGGTTGCCCAACGGCACGCCGGCATCCGCCAATTTGGCACAAGCGGCAGCCGATTCAGGGGTGACTTCATTCGGGTGGTTGAAGTGTGTGTTGAGCCAAATCGGATGATATTTCTTGAGCATGTTGACGAGGTCGTCGGTGATACGCTGCGGACAAACCACAGGGGTGCGAGAACCCAAACGGATAATCTCCACATGAGGGATAGCTCTCAGACGTTGGATGATAGATTCCAGCATCTTGTCGCCCACCATCAGCGCGTCGCCACCGGAGAGCAGCACGTCGCGCACTTGCGGGGTGCGGGCGATGTAGTCGATAGCGGCCTGGATGCGGTCTTGCGTCGATTCGCAGTCATTCTGGCCGGCGAAACGTCTGCGCGTGCAGTGACGGCAGTACATGGAGCACATGTCGGTGATGAGGAACAGCACTCTGTCGGGATAGCGGTGGGTGAGGCCGGGAACGGGAGAGTCCTCATCCTCGTGCAGCGGGTCGAGCAGGTCGGCGGGCGACTGGTGCACCTCGGCGCCGGTCGGGATCGCCTGACGTCGGATCGGACAATTCGGATTATTCGGATCAATCAAGCTCAAATAGTACGGCGTGATGGCCATGCGGAGCGTCTGCAGCGACTTCTTCACGCCTTCCTCCTCTTCCGGGGTCAGTTCGATATATTTTTTCAGTTCTTCGAGGGTCTCCACTCTGTTGCGGACCTGCCATCTCCAATCGTTCCATTCTGCATCGGTAACGTTGGGGAACAATTCTTTTCTTCTACTTGGCATATTTGTTAGATTAATGTATTAAAAATCTATAATTTGTCTTTTTCAAGACAGGGTGCAAAAATACAAAAAAAAGGAATAGCCGCACGCCAAAAACAACGGGACACAAAAAAAGAAAGCGGGACTCGTTCAGTCCCGCTTTCATCGTCAAAAAATTATTACTATATGGGATAGGTTATGCGTACAACTCTGTGAAGATATCGCGTAGCGCCTTGCACTCGCGCAGTTCTTGCAGAGTAAATTCCGCATGGCCTTTCGTATAGCCATTGCCCATGATCATGTTCACATCGCTGCCGATGCCCTCAGCACCGAGGCTGGCTTTTGTGAAGCTGGTGGCCATGGAGAAGAAATAGACGATACCATCGTCCTTGGTGCAGAGCACAGCGGTCATCTCCTGGTCAGGTACGTTGACGCAATTGATGGTGACATCCGCCATCTTGCCGTCGGTGAGCTTCTCAACGAGTTCATAGACCTGCACGGGGGTCATGCCAGCGGCAGACTCCACAACGTCGCAGAAGCCGAGGTCCTTGATACGCTGCGTGCTCTTCGGGCTGTTGGCAATGCCGATGACCTTACCGGTGACACCGACGCGCTTTTTGGCCTCGTAGCAGCAGAGCATACCGGACTTGCCACCCGCACCGAGAATGAGGACCGTTTGGCCATATTGGCACAACTTGGCGGTCTGGGCCGGAGCGCCGGCAACGTCCAGAGCGCTCAAAGCGAGTTTCTCCGGCATGTCGGTCGGGATCTTGGCGTAGATACCGCTCTCGAAAAGGATAGCCTTGCCCTTGATGTCCACCTGGTCCACATCAGGACGGATCTCGAGGATCTCGTCAATGCGCAACGGGGTGAGGCTGAGGCTGACAAGGGTGGCGATACGGTCGCCCTCTTTCAGGTCGATTTTGCCTTTCAGGGCATCACCGATCTTTTCGACCTTGCCGAGCAACATACCGCCAGAGCCTGTACGGCGGTTGCGGTGTTTGCCTTGGAGCTCCACATTAAGGAACATCTCCTTCTTCACCTCTTCCATGATGGCTTCCTGGCTTGCACCTTCGCCTGCCTGCTGTTTGGCATAATTATGAATATCGGTAAAAGAAGCAGAGTCAATGTTCAGCGTCTGCACATCGATGAGAATCTCATTGTCGTAGATTTCATCCATGTTGTTGTCAATCTTATTGGCCGGCTGCGGGAGAACACCCTTGGGCTCGATCACACGGTGGGTACCGTATTTGTTACCTTTTTTCTGCATAGTTCGTTGATTTATAAAATTATATTGAAAATACCGTTTTGTATTATCAAGGGTTGCAAAAATAACTTTTTTTTCGACTAAAAAGCACTTTTCTCAAAAAAAATTAATCCACAACACAACGTTAGCAATCTTTTCCGGGCATTAACATGCAGAGCATCAACTCGGAAACCATCCATTGCAAGATGGAAAACTATTTTTTTTGCAACAAAAGAGAAGGTAAATCGTTATATAAAAGTTATGTGATTCCATGACTGAAGAAGAAAAACAGATAATCAAAGGGTGCATTGCTGGTAAAACACACAGCCAAAAACAGTTATACCTCCAATACGGTCCAATGATAAAAGGTATCTGCGAGCGGTACGCCGCTGATGAGCAAGACGCCGAAGACCTGTTCCATGACACGTTCGTGTTCATTCTGACACATTTCAAGGATTACAAAAACATCAGTTCTTTGAGCGGTTGGCTTCGAACCATCACCATCAACAAGGCCATTGACCACTACAGGTTCCGGCAACGGAGACTGGCCGACGACATCGAATCGACAGACTACGCAGACCCGGCCGCACCCGTCATGGGCAACGAGACACTCTCCATGGCACAGCTGGTACGCTTCATCAACGAGCTGCCTGACAAATACCGGACCGCCTTCAACCTGTACGTCATTGACGGCATCAGCCAGAACGAGATTGTGGTGATGATGAATGAGAGCGCCAGCAATGTGCGGTCACTCATCTCCCGAGCCAAAAGCATGTTACGGAAAAGAATACAAAACTATCTCAACAACGAGGAATTTCAATTTTGAACCCATTATATATGAAAGATCTGAAAACGCAGTTTGAACAATACCAATCCCCCACGGATGAAGCGGGCTGGGAAGCCGTTTCCCAAAATCCTAAGGTGGTGAGATATAACAAAGGCCGTCTTGCGCGCCGCATTGCGGGCTACAGCCTCGGCGGACTGACAACCGTCGCCGCCATCACCGCCGTTGTGCTGGTAAGCACCATGGGCAACCGCCACTCCGATGTGGCCGTAACGCCGGCTCAGACGGTGTCTGTCACACAGGAGATTGCCCCCGCCACACCGACACAAGACATTCCCACCGCACAACCTGCGCAAATCCGCGAGGTCAACACCACACCTGTGGCACCGGCTATACAGACGGAGGAGACCAGCACCCCCATGGTCGCTGTCGTTAACATTCCGAAGGCGGAACCCGTTGTCGCCGTGGCACCCGTCCGCAACAACATCCCCGCCGCACCCGTCACCTTCAACATGCAGCCGAAATCGGGTACCGGGACCATCCAACCTGTCCTTTCGTCCAATACGGAAATACCAAGCATCAACAGACCTATCCAACAGCCTGAAGAAGCCATTGCGGACATTGATATGGAGAATGCCCCAACCGAACCCCTGAAGAGTGCCCGAAACAACGAACTGCCCAATTCATTCTGGGCACCGAATGCCTTTTCACCCAACGGAGATGGCAAGAATGAAAAATTCTACGTCTTTGCCGATTCCGTCAACTACACAATTGACGCCAACACTTTTGAGCTAAACGTTTTTACCCGAAACGGTCAGCTTGTCTTCCACACCCGCGACATCAACGAAGGTTGGAACGGAAGAATACAAAACACCGGTTCTCCTTTAGCTCCCGGTGTTTACATTTACACCATCCGTTTTAAAATCAAGGACAACCCGAAATTCCAAAAGGGCACCATCACACTTCTCAAATAATCACCCATGCACGCACCCGACAGGTCCACCCCACCCGTCATCCAGCCTATCGACCAAATCAGGCTTCAGCCTCCCACACTACAATATCTGCCCAATCAGATTCCTTTTTATATATTCCCGAACGAGCAGTTGGACCTCATCCACCTGCTCATTCGTGTGAAAGCGGGCACCCTCTACGAGCGTCAGAAACATCTGGCCCTGTTCACCTATTCGCTGCTGAAAGAGAGCTCCCCACGGCACTCGGCCAACGAGATTGCCGGCTTGCTGGACTTCCATGGCACATACTACACCGTTTCGCAGACGCTGGAGTGGGTCAACATTTCCGTTTCGGTTCCCAAATACAAGATGGCGGGCATCCTGCCCCTCATCTTTGAATTCCTCTCCACCCCTGAATACCGTGACGAGAATTTGTCCCTGTATCGGAACATACGCATCAAAGATCTGGAATACAACGAGCAGAAAACGGAAT
This sequence comes from Bacteroidales bacterium, assembly GCA_045116675.1. Lineage (GTDB taxonomy): Bacteria > Bacteroidota > Bacteroidia > Bacteroidales > WCHB1-69 > F23-D06. The sequence continues at coordinate 24,284 of JBGUMF010000057.1, read as the reverse complement.
TCCGGGCTACTCAGCTACTGCTTCACGCCATGTTCGGCGATGCCGTCACTGCCGGACAAATCTCCACCAAAGAGCTCTTATCTGCCATCACCGCCGATCAGATGAAAGCCTATCATCAGGAGACTTTCGTAGCCGAGAACATCACGATTTTCGCCACCGGGAATCTGGACGACGGACTACGGCAGCTTCTTGGCGACCTCTTCTCCCGGATCCCCTCGGGGAAAGCGGTCCCTTCCTTTGGGCCTATTGCTTTACCGGCCGACAGGACACCACTCATTCAGGGCAGCATCCCCACCGCCGTACAGGCCTCCATAAACCTGGGAATGCCCAATATCGGCTATCTGGATTCTGACAAGCGCGATTTCTCCATCCTTTCCACCCTGTTGGGCGGCTATTTCGGTTCCCGGCTGATGCAAAGGCTGCGCGAGAAGGAAGGCTTCACGTACGGTGTGTCGTCTGGAAGTGTCTATTTCGAAAGCCAATCGCTCTTCATCATTGACAGCAACGTAAACGCGCCTGACGCCGAAGCCGCCATACAAGCCTGCTTTGAAGAGATGCAGCGGATGCAGGACGAGCCCATGCCAGCATCGGAATTGGATGCGGCCCGGAACTATATCATCGGAGATATGCTGCGCGATGTGGAAAACTCCGTCTCTTACATGAAGAAATACGCCTTCTGGCAGTCATTCGGCCTTTCGGAGGAGGAATTCCCGACCATGATGCGCCATATCCGTGAAATCACCCCCGACCGTATCCAGACTTTGGCGAAAAAATATTTGTCCTACAATAATTTCACCCAAGTTATCGTTAAATGAGGTTGTATTGATTTTTGACAGATGAAAACTTTTATAGGCACGTTTCTATTCCTATGTATGACCTGTGTCGGTTTCGCCTTCGAACCACCGGCCATGCAATGCATCACCATCTATGACAACACGCAACTGAAAGTCTTCTGGAAAAACCCCGCCAACGCTGCCAACCTTCAAATCACCACCTACTATTTCTACTGCAATAACACCATGGTGGACTCTATTGTCACCACCGCCACCTATCATCCCTACAGCTTTGGCGACAAGGTCATCCCCATGGCAGGCAGCACCAGCACCTTCGCCTGCTTCATCGTAGCCAAAAACGCCAACGGTGAGCTGGCCTACTCCGACACCATCCGCACCCTGGAACTGCAAATCTCCACCCGAACGGTCAACTTGCAAAACGGGGACATCGGGGTAGATGCCGAACTCACTTGGGGAAGTCCCATGGCGCAACTGGACAACAGCTGGGGCTCGAAATTCTATATTTACAAACGGCGAGCGTTTGAAAACGCCTTCACCATCTCCGACTCGGTGCCAAACACCGTCAATACCTACCTGGACCTGGCCGATGTGTGCGAAACCACCATCGACTATGCCATCGGCATTGACCACAAATACTACATCCCGCTTATCGACGGTTCCCAATCTCTGTGCAACTGCCAGTTCATGTCCTCCACCAAGCAAGCCACCGTCATCGACCACACAGAACCCCGCCTGCCCATATTAGACAGTGTCAGTTATTTGGAAGACAATCAGATACAGTTAGGATTCCACGCGCAAGACCCCTACATGAAGGGATACATCGTCTATATCAATGACCCTCATGAGGAGCTGGCCACCGTTTACAACCAGACCTACTACATTGACCCCAACGGAGCCGGACGTGACTACTACCTCAGCGTGTTCGACTCCTGTTTTCCCCGTTCCAACGCCTCCATCATCACCAACAATCCCCAGAGCGGAATGCAACTTTCCGTCACGCCGGATGCCTGCCTGCGGAAGGCCAAATTGTCGTGGACGGCATACCGGAACCTGGATGACGGCATCGACCGTTATGACGTATGGTTGAGCACGGACAACGGAGCCACCTACCAGCTGGCCGGGACCAGTACCACCAATTCCTATTCGGTTGAAAACCTCTCCCTCAACCAACCCTATCGGGTCTTCGTTCGCGTGGTGAACCAGACGGGCACCATCACCGCCAGCAGCGAACGGGTGAACTTCGAGCTGGTGGCCGACGAATCCATCGATTTCTCCTATATCCGGTCGGTGACCGTCAAAGACGACCACCATATCGAGGTGCGCGTGCATACCAGCGGTGACACGCTGGAATTCCAGAAAATCACCCTCCAGCGCAGCGATGACGGCATCAACTTCACCCCCATAGAGACAAAATCTTATCAGACATCCGTGGCCGCCTACCAATTTGAGGATGCGACCGCCGATTTCAACAAGAACATATACTACTATCAGACATACATCACCAATAGCTGTGGACTGGAGGCCGGATACTCCAACATCGCCCACAACATCCTGCTAACCGCCAAGGCCTCTCACCTGGAGAACATCATCAACTGGAACAACTACGGGATTTGGGATGGCGGCGTATCGCAATACCGCATCAACCGCCGTATCGAAGGGGAATCCATCTTCAGCGAGATTAACGCCACCGCCGGAACCAGCTATTTTGACGATGTGTCCACCCTGTACGAGTTGGGCTCCAAGTTCACCTATTATGTGATTGCCGATGAGAACCCCAACGACTACGGGTTCCAAGACACCTCCGCCTCCAACCGCGTCACCGTGGAGCAGCGCCCCGGATTCTATATTCCTAACGCATTCACCCCGTTAAGCATACACAACAACATCTTCAAGCCGATGAACAGCTTCATGCCCAACGACGGGACCTACCGGTTCTCCATTTTTTCACGGCAAGGCCAGATGGTCTTCCACACCAGCGATCCCAACGCGGGATGGGACGGGCGGCTGAACGGCAAAATCTGCCCCACGGGCGTGTATGTCTATAAGATCTCATACTACATCCCGGGAGAATCCAGTCCGATTATTAAAGAAGGTACGGTAACGTTGCTGTACTAAGTCTGGCGATCGCCCGACAAAAACAAACTATTCTTTCGGCTTTTCCGTATTGAAAAGAGCTTTCACCATTTTGGCCTCCAACCCCTCGGCATAAACCTCTTCCGAAGGGGCCGGCCTCAACTTCACGATAATCGCGCCATCGGAATCTGCTACCGACTTGTAGCCTGCGATGGCCCGATTGGCCGCCAAAATCCGGGGCGAAACCCTTGTAAAATTCAGAAAATCAACCCATAAGGCCAAATCATTCAAATCCTCATCCTGTGTGAGGACATTCCCGTTGCGGAGTACAAGGTTTGTTTTCTCCCCTTTTTTTATAAAATAGGCGATAAGATCCTGATTCAATTTCTGCGGAGCTCCCTGACGATATATATATATGTATGTCTTCTGCACGCGTCCATTGACGTATTCCTCCGTAGTGCGTATTTTCCCGTTGATGTCGTGGTAGTCCCAATCCCCGATGCGTTTTCCTTTCAGATAATGGCCCGTACAGGAGACTACCTTTTTCGGCAGATAGGAGGTGGACTTGCCATTCAGCAGCCCATCCACATAATGTTCCTCCAAGCATGGGTTCCCATCTGTGTAGTAGGTGATATGGTCCCCGCTCTTTTTATCATCCAGATAATGCGTGATTTCCAACAAGGCCCCATCTTCTTGAGAGAACGTCTTCCACTCGCCCGTTTTTTTGCCCATTGCATAATTTTCCACAGTTATCAGATTGCCATTCTTGGCATAATAGTTCCACAATCCATCCTTAATCTGATCCACGAAAACGCCTTCCGAGGCGATTTTCCCATTCGGATGATAGATGATGGTCTTCACCTTGTGGACGCCCTGCTGGAATTCGGAGACACTCTTCAATTTGCCATCCGGGAAGTAATAGCGGAAGGTGCCGACGGGCACATTGTCCTTGAAGCTGCCCTCGTAAAACAGTTTCCCGTTCTGGTATTTCTTCCACGGGCCCTGCTTACGTCCCTGTTTGTCGGTCGCATTAAAGCCGACCGTGTCCACCTGGGCATACAACGACATCGCCAGGAGGCATAGCACGAAGAGAATCCATTTTTTCATATCTGTTACATTTTAATCTTTTTAAACATCCGGTTCCATCGAATCTTGCCCTTCTCACCAAACTCTTTGAACTTGTCCACTGACAGCCACACCACCGAGGCCTTCCCTACGATATGGTCTTCAGGCACAAAACCCCAGAAACGGGAGTCCGCCGAATTGTGGCGGTTGTCACCCATCATAAAATAATAGTCCATCTTGAAGGTATAAGAGGATGCTTCCTTATCATTGATATAGACCTTGCCGTTTTTCACCTCCAGCTTATTGCCTTCGTATTGGCGGATAATCTGCTCATACAGAACGATATTCTGTTGGTCGATATTCACCGTCATGCCCTTGGAGGGGACAACCAGCGGGCCAAAATGATCCTTATTCCACGGATAATTCGGCGAATGAGGGAACACGGAGGGGTCGTAGCCGCCGAGCGTGTCCGTTATCAGCTTGACCACATAGCCCATCTTTTCGATTTTCGTGCGCTGCTCCGCATTCAACCGGTAGAGAGCCGTATACTGGTCAAAACGCTGGGCATCCTCCTCATTGATATTCAGCTCATGCCGTTTTTTTGCCGACAGCTGCATTCCGGTCGGGTGATACACCAGATACGAATACTGGATGCGTTTGGGGTTGGTGGCGGCTTTCCCGTTGATCATCACCTGGCGGTCCACAATCTGCAGCTCATCGCCGGGGATGGCAATACAGCGTTTGACGTAATTCTCGCGCTTGTCCACCGGACGGGCCACCACATGATACTCCTTCTTCACCACATCGCGTCCCTTACCCGGATAATAGGTGCCGGGGTATTTTGCCAGATAACCGGCAATGGTTTCCGGCGAATAGCGATAGTAATTGTTCTGCTTCTCCGCCGGTGAGGCATCCGGGTTGAACATCGCCTCAAACTCACGCACAATGGCATAGTAACTTTCAGCCTGGCGTTCCAGGGCCACCGTGTCGCCATCGGGATAATTGAATACCACCACATCGTTGTTCTTCACCTTGTGAATCGGTTTGGTACGCAGATACGGCAGTTTTATAATCTCGGAATAGGATTTGGCGTATTTCGTGCCTGGCAGCTTGTTATGCACAAACGGCACTGCAATGGGCGTGTTGGGCACGCGCACACCATAGGCAAGCTTGCTGACAGAGAGGAAATCACCTACCATAAGGGAACTCTCCATGGAGGATGTGGGAATCGTATATAGCTCGAACCAGCAGGCCCGGATAATGTAAGCGGCGGCCACAGCGAAAATCAGCGCGTCAATCCATGAGCGGGCGCTGCTCTTCTTGACTTCGGGAAGTTCAGCCCGCGGCACAAACTGTTCCCTCTTGGAAAAGCCCAAGTATGGCAGATATACAAAAAAGAAGAGGGTGCCCAGAATCAATGGAAGATATCCGTTTTTCCTGAACTGATGGATGGTCTCCCACACCATGTAAAAGAACATGAAGATGCCGAGATAGGGAACCAGGAACAGCAGCATCCACCACCAGGGACGATCAATCACCTTGCGGATCCAAAGCCATATATTATAAAATGGCACCACGGATAACCAGGGTTTGAGATCCGCCTTCTTAAAAATCTTCCACAAACCAACCTGCCAACCGACAAAGGCGATAACAAGGATAACGATAAGGGCTGTTGTTGATATAAACATACGAAATATGAAATTACGTGTTATTAAAAAGTTTTTAGCTTACAAATTCATGGCGATGTCGGCAAAGTCGTACACGCCAGGATGCCCCTTGAGCCATACCGCCGCCTTCACCGCTCCAAGGGCGAACCCCTGACGGCTGTGCGCCTGATGGATGATGACGATGTCGTCCTCCTCCGAATGCCAACGCACCTGATGGATGCCGGTCACCGAGCCCTCCCGGTGCGCGGTGACGGGAAGGGTATCCTCCGACATGGGCGTACCGTCGGCGAGCTGCCACCGCTGATAACGCGACACCTCCGAGAGCAGACCCTTGGCCAACGTGACCGCCGTGCCGCTGGGCGCGTCCTTCTTGGTCACGTGATGGGTCTCCTCAATGCCAGCCCCGTACTGGGGTTCCTTGTCCATCCAGGCGGCCAACTGCCGGTTGAGCTGCATGAAGAGATTGGCCCCCACGCTGAAATTGGACCCATACACCAGCGAGCCGTCACAGTTACGGCACAACGCCAGCATATCAGACAGTTTGTCATGCCAGCCCGTGGTGCCGACCACCACGGGAATATGGTTCTCAAAACAACGTCTCATATTGTTCTCCGCCACCGACGGCATGGAGAAATCAATGGCCACATCCGCTGTGAGGAACGCCGACCATCGTGCCGACCAATCCTCCTCATTGTCTATAATGGCAACAATCTCATGGCCGTCGCGACGCAGTAACGCCTCAATCTGACGACCCATTTTACCATATCCTAACAGAGCGAATTTCATCTTTTCCAAAATTTATCATTAAAATTTCACCAACGCAGCTGGAGGCTGATACCATAATACATCGTATTCCGCGCCAGACAAGGCATCACCGACGGCGTCCACCGCAACGAAAGATCATCGGAGACATCGAAATAGTAGAGGTGCGCATCCACCATGGCATCAATGATGTTCAACGCATATAGAATGGCCGTGATGCCGATGGCGATTTCCAGATTACGACGGTAGTCGTTTTTCAGCTGGATGATATTCTCATTCTCATACTGGGCATAATCGGGGTTGAGCAACTCAATATTGCCATCCCGCCGGTTGATATACTCATTCTTGAACGAGAGCATCTTGTCCGCCGAATAGTAAACAAAATAACCGGATGCGGCCAGCGTGCCATATACGATGGGCAATTTCCAGTACTTGCGGTTGTAAATCTGCCCGCCACCGGGGATGATGGACAAGAGCATGGCCGTGGTAGGACTGTGCTTGGCCACTTTGACCGAATCTGCCGGCTTCACCTTCCCGACCGGTTTACGGGACACAAGCGTGTCCTGCGCATCCAGGCACTGGAACGCCGTCACCAACAAAAGCAGGAATAAAGCCGTTTTCCGAAACATGGGTCCTAACACTTGGATAAGAAACGCTGATTTCGGGGTATTATTGCAGGATATCCATAATATGCTTCAACTCCTCATCGGAAGCGAACGGGATCGTGATAACACCTTTGCCGGAAATATCCTTCTTGATGTTGACTTTGGTTTTGAGTTTCTTGGAAATATCGGTTTGGAAATTCCGGACTTCATCCGAAAGGGTGATTTTCACCCGTGTTTTCGGAGTTTTTTCTTCGGAAAGGAGTTTCTTCACCAGGGATTCGGTCTGCCGCACCGACAGGGAGTCCTGTATAATCTGCTTCACGATACGGTTTTGCAGCAGCTCATCCTCCACCATCACCAGTGCGCGGGCATGTCCCATGGAGATGAGATTGTCGCGCACGGCGATCTGCACATCTGTGGAGAGTTTGAGCAGGCGCAGATAGTTGGAGACCGTGCTCCTGTCCTTGCCCACCTTCTCGCTGAGCTCCTCCTGGCTGAGGTGGCACTCTTCAATCAGCTGCTGATAGCATACGGCAATTTCGATGGCGTTCAGATCCGAACGCTGGATGTTCTCCACCAGTGCCATCTGGATGGAGCGGGCGTCGTCCACCGTGCGCACGAACGCAGGAATCTCCGTGAGTCCCGCCAGCTTGGCGGCACGGAATCGGCGCTCGCCGGAGATAAGCTGATATTTGCCATTCTCAATGGGCCGGACCGTCACCGGCTGAATCAGGCCATACGTCTTGATGGAGGCCGCCAGCTCCGCCAGCTCCGTCTCGTCGAATTTGGTCCGAGGCTGATAGGGGTTGGCCTCAATGGAGTCAATCCGAATAAAGCTGTTGCTGCCGGAGACATGCTGGGAGGAAGATCCTTTGGGAATTTCGGCACCGCCCAACAGGGCCCCCAGACCGCGCCCGAGGGGTTTGTCGTTCTTGGTCATAATCGTGTTTGTTTAAATAGTATAACCGTTCTTCAGAAGGAACTCCTTGGCCAGATTCAGATAGTTGATGTTGCCTCTCGACTGCACATCGTACAGCACGATGGGCTTCCCGAAGCTGGGGGCCTCACTCAAGCGCACGTTACGGGATATCACCGTCTCAAACACAATGCCCTTGCAATGCTGTTTCACATCGTCCACCACCGCATTCGAAGACTTGTACCGCGACGTGTACATCGTGAGCAGGATGCCCTCGATGGCCAAATCGGGGTTCATGTTCGACTGGATCAGGCGGATCGTGTTCAACAGCTTGCCAAGGCCCTCCAAGGCGAAATACTCGCACTGGACGGGGATGATGACCGAGTCGGCGGCCACCAGCGCGTTCAAGGTGATAAGACCGAGCGACGGGGCGCAGTCAATGAAGATGAAATCGTAGTCGCCCTTAAGGGCATACACCGCGTCTTTCATGCGGTATTCCCGACGGTCGAACGAGATCATCTCGATTTCCGCGCCCACCAAGTCGATGGTGGCGGGCAGCAGGTCCAGATGCGGGATCTTCGTCTTCCGTATGGCTTCCGTCGCCATACGGTTGCCAATCATGCAGTCGTACACGCTGACACTCTCCTCGTCGGGCTCGAAGCCCACGCTGCTGGACGCATTCGACTGTGGGTCCGCGTCAATCAGCAGGACATGGAAGTCCAGCACCGCCAGCGAGGCGGCCAGGTTGACGGCGGTGGTCGTCTTGCCCACCCCACCCTTCTGATTCACTATGGCGACAATCTTACCCATTATAATGTGAGGTCTAAATCGTCAAAATTCACGTCCACTTTCTCGTTATCGTCACGCATCTCGGGATCGAACATCGTCTCCTCGGGAACCTTGCCCGTACGGATGAAATCGATCACCCCGGCCAAGGCGTTCTGGAATTTGTCAAAATCCTCCTTGTAAAGGAACACCTTGTGTTTTTCATAAAAGAAACCACCCGTATCCGCATTGAACTTGCGCTTGCTCTCCGTAATGGTCAAATACAACTCTTCCGTTCTCGTACTTTTCACATCGAAAAAATACGTTCTCTTACCGGCCTTCACGGCACGCGATAAGACTTCATTCTTCTCTTGATTTTCCATTTTTTTATGTATTTAAGTGTTCTGTTCTAAAATAATAATTACGCCTATTTTCTTCTGTTCTGCTGTTCTTTCAGCATTTTAGCCTGCTGTTTCTGCATCTCCTCCATCCTAAGCTGCCATTTGGACTTCTTCACCGGTTTCTTCATGTTTTCCTGCAACTGCGCACGCAGCTTGTCCTCGTTCACCGCAAAGCGGAAGATGAACATCTGCAGGAAGGTGGCCAGGTTGAACAGAAGGTAGTAATAAGTCAGTGCGGAGGAGAAATTGTTGAACATGAAGAGGAACATGATCGGCATCATGTACATCATAATGTTCATCATCCGCTGCTGGTCCTTGTTGCCCTGTGCGGGACTCATCAGCTTGTTGTTCAGCCAGGTGTAAATGATGGTGGCGATGGTCATAAGAATCGTGAAAAGGCTCATGTGGTCGCCGTACAGCGGCACCCTATGGCCGAAATCCCAGATAGAGTCATACGTGGAAAGGTCCTCCGCCCAGAGGAACGACTTCTGACGCAGCTCGTATGCCGCCGGGAAGAACCGGTACATGGCAATCAGGATGGGCATCTGGAGCAGCATGGGCAGACATCCGCCGGCAGGGCTCACCCCCGCGCTCTTGTACAGGCTCATGGTGGCCTGTTGTTTCTTCATCATATCCTCATCCTTGGGATAACGGGCATTGATGACCTCAATCTCCGGCTTCAAGGCACGCATCTTGGCCGATGACATGTACGTCTTGTAGCTGACCGGTAACACTACTATTTTTATAAAGATGGTCAGAATCAGGATAATAAGACCGTAATTCAAACCGTAAGCCTCCAGCCAGTTGAATATCGGGATAATGATAAACCGGTTGATCCAGTGCAGCAGGAAGAATCCCCAGCCCAGAGGCACCTGACGTTCAAGTTTCATGTCATAACCCTTCAGCAGACGGTACTGGTTCGGACCCACGTACATCGACATGCCGAATGTTCCCTTGTCCAGGTCGGGCATCTCGAAATCCAGCGTGGCCGAGCATTTCTTCAGCACCGACGTCTCCGACTTGTCCGGCGACGAGACCTGCAGCGTGGCCGAGCTGAACGGCCGGTCATCCACAATCAGACAGGTGGTGAAGAACTGCTGCTTGAACGAGACCCACTTCAACGGGGAGGTGAAATCCTGCTGGGCATCCTTGCGCTCATCCAGGTTGGACACATCATCCGTGTTATCCATATAATAAATGGAGGTGAGGTTCTTTTCCGTCTCATAATTCTTCTCCACTGTCCGGGGTTGGGCCGTCCATTCCAGCGTATAATCGTGCTTGCTCGCATAGAGGTATTTCTCCATGTTCACAAAACGGATCTTAAAGGAAAAACGATAGTCATCCGGAGTGAACGTGTACAGATATTCAATGTAAGAGGTCGCGTCTTGAGTCTGACAGGCAACCGCATCACCCGTTACGTTGGGATAGATGCGCAGCGACAACGTGTTGTTCTTGTCGTCCACCACCAGCGTGTCCGCCTCCTCCGACATGAAATAGCAGTCGCGGGTGTTCACTTCGGTCTGGTCGCGGAGCATCAGCTGGATGCCCATTTCATTAGAGCCGTCTTCGAACAGTACCAGCGGCAATTTGGCCGAATCCTTCGGCGTGTAACGGTAAATGTCTTTCAGCATGGCCTTTCGCAGACAGCCGCCCTTCTTGCTGAAATAATAGACCGCCTTGTTGGTCTCCACCACATAGTCACCGGTGTCGGCGATTTGAGGGTTGGAAAACTGTTGTACGACTGTGAGGGTCGGGTCGGAGACAGCTGTTGCCGCTGTCGTGTCTGCCGTCAAGGATAGTGCAGTCGTATCTTCAGCCTGTCTCGCAACCTGCTCTGCCAACTGTTTCTCCTGCGCCTCTCTGATCTTCTGATTCCGATTCGTCTGATAAAAGCTAAAACCCAAAAACAAAAGGAAAATCAAAAGTAATCCAATGACTGTATTCTTATCCATCTTTGCAATTTTAATCGGGTGCAAAGATACAAAAAAAAGGAAAATATTTTGGCATCCCTATTATAATTGCATCCGTCACACATCCTCCCGCACCAACAGCGGGCTGGCGGGAACCTGATCGGGACGGAGAAACCTGAAGAAGTAATTGGCATCCGGGATGGATTTCACAGGACCAAGCCGGCTTTGGAGACTGTCACGGACCTTTTCGCGCTGCGAGATGCCCAAAGCCACACACATAGTCCTGAGGAATGTCCGGGCCTCTTCGGAAGAGTCTTCCCCGAGCAAGGCGGAAATATCACGGACCAACAAACGGGCCTCCCCGGAGAGCACCTCCAGCACATCCGACACATCCACACCGCGGTTGCAGGAGAGCAGCAGCAGGTAATCGTAATCCGCATAGTCACAGGCAAACAAGCGGGAGCCTTGTTTGTTGAACAGATAGAAATCCTCCTCAAACATGGAAAAGCCAAGCAGCGGGAAACGGATAGCCTGGTCGTCATTGGCCTCCGACACCTTGTTGGGCATGAAGAGCATACGCACATCGCCCAAGCTGTTCAGGCAAGCGTCGAACACAGGGAACACCTTGTCAGGTTGGTCGGCGATGGGGGTGTGATTCTCTAAAAACACGAAATCCCGACGGAAAAGATGCGTCAGCGTGTCAGCGAACTGCAACGGGGCCTGGTCCGACAGTGCCAGCAGGAGATAATAATCCCGCGACTTGCCGAAATCATCCAGCCAGCCCACCTTGGTTTCCCTTGGGACATTCAGTTTTATCAGTTTGGCCATTACGGCGGCAAAGATACGATTTTTTAATTAAGAAAAGAAGGGATTATGGATAGGCTTTTTCGATCTCATGTCTCATCCCCTCACATCCATCGCGTTGCGCAAAGCACTGCCAATCAGCATAAAGGAGAGAACCAGCAGCATGATGGCCGCACCGGGCACCAGGGCGAGGTAGGCCTTGTCGAGCACGATATAGGCATAGTTTTCCTTCATCATCATGCCCCACGAAGGGGTTGGGGGCTGAACGCCGAGGCCCAGGAAGCTGAGTCCCGCCTCGGTGAGGATGGCCGATGAGAAGTTAGAGGCCGCAATGACGATGATGGTGCCGGTGATATTGGGCAGAATGTGCTTGAAGATAATCCGGAAATTGGAGTAGCCCAATGCCCTACCCGACTCGACGAACTCCTGCTCGCGAAGGCTGATGACCTGCCCGCGCACCACACGCGCAATATCCACCCACATGGTCAGGCCAATGGCGATGAAAATCTGCCAGAAGCCCTTGCCGAGGGCAAAACTGATGGCTATGACGAGCAGCAACGTCGGGATAGACCATACCACATTTATTATAAACATAAGCACATCATCCACCCGACCGCGGTAATAGCCGGCCACCGCCCCCACGATAATGCCGATGATAAGGGCGATGAAAATGGACAGGAATCCCACGGAAAGGCTGACGCGGGTGCCCAACATCAGCTGGCTGAGCACATCGCGCCCATAACGGTCAGTGCCTAACAGGAAACGCTTGGTGACGATGGGTTTGGATGCCACCTCCTGACGGGAGAAGGCCATCCACTCGTCCTGTTCCAGCGGACGAACCCAGACGGAATCCTCCGACAATCGGACATCACTGACCGGAATAGTGCGGTACTGCGCCGGCTGACCGAAGAGCATCTTGCGGATAAAGCCCACCCGCGGCACGTTGTGTTCCGGGCGCACCTGCAACTCCTGAACAGAGAAACCGGGGCTACGCAATGCAATTTCCAACTGCTGATGGTTGCAGTAAGGCGTGCTGTCGGGCGTGATGAGATAGCCCAGCACAGCCACCAACGTAACCAAAAGGATAAATCCCAGGGAGACCATGCCTTCCCACTCCTTCTTGAAACGCTGCCATGTCAGCTCGGTGATGGAAGTCGCCTTGTATTCCGTTTGTTTTTTTTTCTTGAAAAAAATCATCGCCATTTGTTCGGGCTGCAAAAATACAATTAAATTCGGCTTGCGACATTTTTTTAGTGTCACGGAGGGTGTGTGCTACATCTTTTTTTAGTATTTTTGCGGCGTGAAATGGAAAAGTGGGAAAGACGGGAAGTGGGCAAATGGGGATGAACCCCATCGCCTTTCAAGCTTTACAACTTTCGCACTTTGTAACTTTATAACTTTTAAACTCAAAAAATATGGGAAGAGCTTTTGAATACCGCAAAGCACGAATCTTTAAACGCAACGCATACCTGGCCCGCACGTTCACCCGCATCGGCAAGGAAATCACCATGGCCGCCAAGGCCGGCGGTCCCGATCCCGACCAGAACTCGAAACTCCGTCTGCTGATCCAGACGGCGAGAAACGAGAACATGCCGAAGGACAACATCGACCGCGCCATCAAACGGGCTTTCGAGAAGGACCAGTCCGACTACAAGGAGATGGTTTATGAAGGTCGCGGACCTCACGGCATCGCCATCCTCATCGAGGCGGCCACTGACAACAACCAGCGCACCGTCGCCAACGTGCGTAGCTACTTCAACAAATTCGGCGGCTCGCTCGGCACTTCCGGCATGCTTGATTTCCTGTTCGACCACAAGTGCATCTTCACCGTGGCCCGCACCCCGGAAATCGACATCGAGGAGTTTGAGCTTTCCATGATGGATTTCGACGCTGAAATCGATGCCGATGACGAGGAAATCATCGTCATGGCCGAATACAAATCCTTCGGCCCCATCCAGAAATACTTGGAGGACAACAAATACGAAATCAAGAGTTTCAAGATGGACCGCATCCCCAAGGAGCTGAAAGCCCTTAACGACGAGGAGCGCGCCGAAGTCAACGTCCTGCTAGACAAAATCAACGAGGACGAGGATGTGACCAATGTTTACCATAACATGGAGGAACCGGTGGAGGAGGAATAGTTTTTAGCAATTGGCCGTTGGCTTTTAGTTTCAGACAATAGACTAAAGACCAACTGCCAAGAGCCAAACACAAACACCAACTTAAATCAAACCATTATGTACTATTACAAATTCAGAGTCTATTTTGATGAAGTGGAGGATTTCGTTCGCGATGTGGAGATCTCCGCTTCCGACAATTTCGAGTCGCTGCATCATCTGCTCTATGAATGCATCGGTCTGAAAGGCAACGAGTTCGCTGCCTTCTCCATCTGCGACCCCAAGTGGAACAAGCAGAAGGAGATCACGCTGTTAGACACTTCGGACGAGGACGACATGGTGGATGAGGAGCCCGAATACGATGACGAGGACCAGTACAGCACCAAGACACGTCTGCCCAAGTTCATCATGAAGGATGCCATCCTCAAGGATTTCATCTCCGACCCGCACCAGCACATCCTGTACGAGTACGACTTCATGAACCCCAAGACCTTCTACTTGGAGTTGCAGAAGGTGGCCCAGACGGACAACGGCGCCGACCTGCCGCGTTGCACCTACAAGGCGATGGAGCTGCCCGTCCAGCTGACTGCCGCCGACATTCCGGATCCGGAGGATGTGGACTTTGAAGAGGAAATAGACGAAGAGGATGACGATCTGTTCGACGACAACGGCTTCAACGACGAGGATTTCAGCAGTCTGAATGAGTTCACCGACTTCTGACAAGACACTGCTGGTCATCAGCGGGCCCACGGCCGTAGGCAAGACCGAATACACCATCGCGCTGGCGCAACGGTTGGGTGCACCCATCCTGTCCGCCGACTCGCGCCAGTTCTACCGCGAGATGAGAATCGGCACAGCCTACCCCTCCGATGCGGAGCTGGCCCGTGCGGAGCACCACTTTGTCGGAATGCTCTCCATCCACGACTACTACAACGTCTCCATGTTCGAGCAGGCGGCCCTGAAGCTCCTCAACACGCTCTTTGAAAAACACGACACGGTCATCATGACGGGCGGCAGTCCGCAGTACATCCTGGCAGTGTGCGACGGCATCGACGAGATTCCGGACCCAGACCCGCACATTCGGCAATACGTTAACAACCTCTACCAAAACAACGGGCTGGAGGCCTTAAACGCCCAGGTGCAGCTATTGGACCCCGACTTCGCCGCGACCGTCAACCCCAACGACCACAAGCGTCTGATCCGGGCTGTGGAGGTGAGCCTGCAAACCGGAAAGCCATACTCGCAGTTTCTGCACAAGACCAGACGTGAGCGTCCCTTCCGCATTGAGAAGAACTACCTTAACAGACCTCGGGAAGTACTCTTCGACCGCATCAACCGACGCGTGGACAAGATGATGCTCGACGGGCTTTTGGACGAAGTGCGGACACTCCTGCCCTACCGGCACTTGAACGCCCTCAACACCGTGGGCTACAAGGAACTGTTCCGCTATTTAGACGGGGAATGCACGCTGGAGGAAGCCGTCGCCGACATCAAGACGCACACCCGCCGATACGCCAAACGCCAGCTCACCTGGTTCAAGCGCGACTTCAACGAAATCCTATTGACCGACTGAATTGTAACAAAAACGACATAACATACGACATTTAAATATTCATCACATTCATCAAAAACATTAAACAATGAAAAAAGTATTAGTATTGGCCCTCGTAGCCATCGCACTCTGCTTCAGTGCCTGCAAAGAGCCCCATGTAACCCCTATCAACCCTCTGGCCAAAGCCCTGTTTGCTCCCGGCGGCAATGATTCCAAATGGGACTACACAGACCTTCGCGCCACCAATCCGGACGACCGTGTCTTTTCTGTTACCGTATCCGACTATGAAGCGTATGAGAACGAATGCGAAGAGAAGAAAGTGTCTTCTGAAGCCATCTCCTACAAATTGGGCGGAACCCCCTGTAATGTTTATTCCAATTCCTGCGTCGAAGACAACACTGCTTACATCAAGGTGGCCATCCCGCATGCTGATCCGCTCGTGCTGAAATGCGATGCCAACGGCAATTTCGACTGCAAAGCTTACGAATATCTTGAAACCTACGATCTTCTCGGCATCACCTACAACAAGGTTCATCATTTCACCGTGGAACTGGCTTCCGCAGAAGTGGAATACTGGTTTGCCGAAAATATCGGTCTGGTGTACGCACAAGACAATCAAGGCAAGGTTTGCCTCAAGCTCACCGGCCACACCATTTACTAAAAACAGATTAGCTTAACAGATCCCGTATGCCGGCGGCTGCGGCGAAACAGCCAAAGGCCGCCGGCATATAGGAAATGGTTCCAACCGTGGACAACTTGTTGATTTTCTCATCTTTATCGATAACCACCGCATGTTCTGGCAGATGCTCGGAGGCATGCAGCTTAAGCTGGGGATTAATCTCCAGCAGGCGGTCGGCCATCACCTGTGCCTTGCTTTTCCCGAGAGTGGAATGTAAGGCGGGCAGCTGGCGGTTGTAATTGGATTCGGACACATTGTCCGCATCCACAATGGTCATTTCCCCAATGCCGGCACGGCAGAGCATTTCTGCTGAAAAGGCACCCACGCCACCCAAGCCCACCTGCAACACATGCATGCGGGAAAGCTTGTCAGTCCCTTCCTGACCAATGAGCAATTCTGTACGGGTTTTCCAAGTTTCCGTATTATTATTCACAAAAAGGAGCAGACACCTCATCAGGTGTACCTGTTCATCAAGACTTCCTTACATCATACACGCGGAGATACTGTCTGTAAATCTCATCCCAATTGAACGGATGCAGCGGATGAAGGTCGGCAATATGCTGTTCCACTGTAGCATAGCGTTCACTGATCAAGAGTATCTTCTCCGCCAGATCATGAGCGTTGTGCGGTGCCACGGAGAAACCCGCAGTTCCATCAGGGAAGATGCCGTCGAAACAGCCTTGACGCGCATACACCACCGGCAGGCCCTGCGACAACGCCTCCGCATACAGGGTTGTGGCCCCATTGACAGGTGTGGGCTGCACCAGCATATCATGGCTGCGATACATTTCCATCCGTTCTGCCTCGCCGAGGACATTCGGCTCAAAAGTTGCGACATCCACGGACAAATTCTGTTTGCAGAGCAATTTCGCCGCCTTTTCTACTATTTCCGAGGCGGAGCCGCCATCCTTCTCCAATGCCGTCAGCAGCCGGATATGAATCAGGGAAACGGGCTTCGAACGGCGCAGATTCTGAAACCAGAAGGGGCTGATGCCATCATAAATCACCGAGGAGCGGCTGAACACCGCATCGGCCAGTTTGTCGGACAGCTTGTCAGCCAGTACATACTGGAAATGCTGGTTGGGGAACACCACCTTCTCGGCATTTTCCAGCACGTCATAGCGTTTGGATTTCAATGAGAAGGCCGAAAGGCGGTCCAAATCTGCCGACGTGAGGGCAAGCACATACGGGATGCCGTGCTCGTGCTTCAGGCGCAGTGCGTCAGGACCGTCCTGATACCAGCTGTGCGCATGGACCAGACTGACATCCTCCCCTGTCGGCATGTCCGCTGCCGTTTCCGCAACCAGGTTATGCACATAGGAGCCCAACCGATCCAAGAGGAGTGGGAATCCGGCATCTTTCCGGTAATCCTTATAAAGGTGTAATACAGATATATTCATATTTGTCGTAGGTAAATGGTCTTATAAGCATCGCTATAATTGCGGCCCAGCAGATGGTTATGCCAAAGGATCACAAAATCACCCTCCACGGCGGCGCAACGGCGGCGCAGGCGGGCAATCATCTCGTTACTTTGTTCTACAGATAAGTTCATATAATCCCAAAGCGTGCCATCCATCACAATCAGAGGATGTTCCACCACAGTAGTGGGCTCGTCTTTCTCCAAATCGTACAAAGGATACGGATGGCAGGTGCCGCAACGGAAGCCCACCTGCTCGGCGAAGACGAGGGTATAGTCATCCGTTATCCCGTTTTGTGCCCACACCTGGAGCGTACCCGTCCGCACGGCATGTTCCGTCGGGGGCGGGCCGGCAGGCGTGTCACAGGCGAAGCGCAGGTAGTGCTGCCGGCCCGCCGTCACCTCCTGTCTCATAATCTGATTCAGGCGCGATTTCTCCACCGAAAAGCGTTCCGGATCCGCATAACTCTCATAGCTTCCGTGTATTCCCACCTCCATCCCCGCTTGAAGGATGCGCTCCACGCACCCGCGCACCACCGCGTCACCGACGTTGTAGGTGCAGTCCGGCTCCAAGAAATGCAACGCCTTGAAGAAAAACACCGACTTCAGGTTCCGCGCCTTCGATTGTTCAATCAGCTCGTCAACGGCCAGCACGTACGGGTCTTTTGAAGGATCTCGGTGGCAGGCCCGGTATTCGCGCCACGATGTGCGCACATCCGACAATCGGCGGTTGATGAGCAGGTCGCGACCGAAAATGGACCTGAAGGCCTGCCAACTGCCGTGGAAGCGGAACAGATGGTCCACATCGTGGGTGGGGACCACCTGCGACTGACGGGGTACCAGCGGGTAATCGGGCAGAAGATTTTCCACAATCCACTGACGGAGCAGCATGGCATATTCATCCACCAGCGGAAGATGGACGAAACCATACTTGTCGGCCAGACTGCCCTTGTACGGGAAGCGGTCGTGCGAATCACGTTCCCGACTGAAGATTTCCTCCTGACGGGAAAGGAGTATAAAGCTCGGAGTGACAAGGTCATACGGCAGCGGATAACTTTCATTGCCGGCAGGGAATAACGGAATCTTCTCCTCCCCATCCGCAGAGTCCACCCACTGACATTCGGCGATGCCGTCCAGAAAATCCTTTTGCTGTTTTTCGGAGAAAAGTGGCAGCGAGAGGGATTTTCCCGCATCAAAAAGGATCACAACATCCTCACGCGTGATGCCGACCGCGTAGCGCAGAGCCTCATCTGCGGGCAAGGCCACAGCAAGCAGGTGGTTCAGCGTATATCGGACAGCATTATTGGACAACATCCTCCCAATTTTAGAAATGCAAAGATACTAAAAATCCAAAAAACAATGTTAATCTCCAACAATCTGTCTTAAGCAAATCATTTCCCCATCATCCTTTTAGAACGAGATGTTCAACGAAATGCGGATGCCGTTTTTCTTCCACCCTTTCAAATCCTTCGCGTATGAGAGGCGGCGCACGTAATCGATACGGAGCACCTGAAGTATGTTTTCGATGCCGGCGGTAAGCTCCATGTACGGCACCTTCCCGATCGGCGAACAGCCGTCGGGTAGCACATACAAGCCGGGCGTGCTCGCATTCGGGACATTCTTGGAGGCAAGTCCGCCATACACGCCATTGAAGGAAAGGACCTCGCGCAGGTTCAGCCGGTTCCATAAGGGTATGCGGTTGAATATCCACCCTTTCAGGTGGTAGGTGGCATACAGGGCCACGTATTTGTCCATGACAAACTCCATCGGCCGCAGCAAGCAGAAAGTATTCGGGGCTAAGAACATCGACCGGTTGCTCTGCGGGGTGAACAGTTTCGTGAACGGCACTCTATTCCACACGACGCCCCCCTTAATTTCAGCGTCAATATGCCCGAAGGCGGAGAGCCAGAAGCGCTTCTCTACCGACAATTCCGTCCGGTTGCACCAAATGCTGCCATCCATAAGAGCGGAAGTGTGCGTAAGTTGCAGCACTGGCGCATTTTTAGATAGTTTGAGAAGATTGTCTTTCCCAGACTGGTTGTTGTAAATACGCTCTCCCGGTGCCCAGCGTAGCGTCACACCCCATTCCCAATTTTGAAAATCAGTCAAGCGGGTGGTTGTCCCGTCAGCATTGATTCTAAGGTAGTTCAATGCTCCGGCGGCCTCGCAGTGCTCATATTGCAGCCACGTATCCACACTGACACGGCACGGCCACTCGCGCACGTAACGCAACTTGCCCCGACGGACATACTGCGCCGCCGAAGCAAGCGAGTCCACCGTGTATGACATCAGCAGGTTGTCGCGATCCATATAGGTGAAACTCTGTCCCAACATCTCCAGGTCATAACTGGTGCTCAAGTAAAGGGCGTTTCGCGGAAACTCATTGTAATGACGCTCTTTTTTCACGAAACTGTGAATCAACGTGAAATTGTATTTGATGCGCAGATCCTGACAGCCAAAAGCGAAATACTCCGTAAAGAACCAGCGGTCATGCATTTTGGCGGTAGTCATGCCCCCCAGTCGGAGTCGAAGCCCTTCTATCGGATTGTGGCTGATCATGTTGTACACCGGGCCGATGTCAAAAAGGCTGCTTTTGCGCTCCTTGGTGGTGGCGATATAACCCGTAGCGACAATGTCCGCCGTTTTCTCAAGTGCTTTGAACCATGGCAGCCGGCGCAACTCTGTCGAGATGCTGTCCATAACGGACTCTTGGGGGGTCAATGGCTCTGGCCGCATCCTCCTCCATTGCCAATTTTTGTACCGCAAACTGGCAGCCTCCGCCTCCTGGCCGGCCGCCGACAACGAATCCGGAATGGTTGCCCCCATCTCGTATTGGTACCACAGCGTGTTCTGACGAACATATATCCGCTTCATCTTCTTCCTTTTTATTAAAGAAAACGAGGCAAATGTCTGCGACGACTTCGGAGCCCAAAAGCAACTGTCAATTTTCATAAAATCCTGTTCAACAATCAATTGTCTAACAAAATTCATATTGATGTTAATGGGTACATTAATGGTGTATCTCTTCAGAGCGTATGTGCTGTCGTTCACGATGTACAGACGTCCGGTGAAGCCGAAACTCCTGCTATTCACCGGAGAAAAAGAGAGCTCGATGCAGGAGAGACTGTCCACGTTCACCGTATCCGTGATAAAATAATGGTAATACGTTGTGGCGATAGTGGATGACAAAGGGCTCACAAACTTATTGAGCATCAGATCAATGTCATTATCGAAAATATCCACCTCCGTAAACATGGCATCCAAGTTGGTGCCTAACCCTTCCTGATCCAGTACTTCATCCACGCCTTGCATTCGCCGGGCGAACAAATAATTCAAGTTCCTGCGTGGGGACTTCTGGTAGTAATGGTCCGATAGCGTCTCCCGAAGGGAAAAGGTCAGCACCGGCATGGTGTCCGTCCTGATGGTATCCACATATTTCCCCAGGAAAGAGAGTTGCCGGTTAAAACCATTCTTCTCAAAATCCATTTGAAATCGACCGTACGACATCACCATCTTCTTGTAAACCTTTGACTTATATGAGCCTGCGGATTCAATACGGTTGTCGTTTTTGTGTTCAATCACCTTCTCCACCAATTCCACAGCCGGGTTCCCCTTGCGCACATATTTCTGCTTTCGCTTTTTAGAGACCACCACCTCCTGCAGGGACTGGGATCTGCTGATGAAGATGTTCCTTTGCCTCTCCCCCTCCCTAACAATTAAGGTATCAGAGGGATATAACGCATAACTGACAATCAGGGTATCTGTTTGTGCAAAAGGCAGTTTGTAGAAACCCCGTGCATTGGTAAACGTTCCCACCGACGTGTTGAGCCATTGCAGCCTCGCCATGTACACCGCTACCGTATCGCCGTTCTCATCCGTTGAGAGCACCCTACCCTTCAATTCCTGTGCCGAAACATGTCCGACAAACACACATAACAAGAGCCCCAAACCGACCATTCCCTTCAGAATGGCCAGAAGCTTGGTTTTTCGGATTCCCCTTACGTTGCGCATCGTGTGGAAAATAATATTCATCAACGCATATTTTCAACAAATATTGGCATGCAAAGAAACAAAAAAAACGGGGCCGCCGCATCGCGACAGCCCTGTGTGGGAAAATGTAGAGACGCAATGCATTGCGTCTCTACAACCATATTCAATGCATTGCGTCTCTACAATATTAATTCTCCAATTCCGCCTTGATAGCCTCATTGATGAGCGTGACGAAATCGCCGAGCAGCATGGTACCGTCGTTGATGTTGCCATGGCGGCGCACAGATACAGTACCTTCTTCCTCTTCCTTCTCACCCACGATGAGCATATACGGAACCTTTGCGGTTTCGGCATCACGAATCTTACGACCGGTCTTCTCGCTGCGCTCGTCGATGTAGCAGCGAATGTCCTGCTCGTCCAACGCGGCCTGCACCTTACGGGAGTAGTCCATGTACTTTTCGCTGATAGGCAGGATGACCACCTGGTCGGAGGTGAGCCACAACGGGAAATTGCCGCCGGTATGCTCCAGCAACACGGCCACGAAACGCTCCATGGAACCGAACGGGGCACGGTGGATCATCACCGGACGCTTCTTCTGACCATCGGCATCCGTGTATTCCAGTTCAAAACGCTCAGGCAGGTTGTAGTCCACTTGGACAGTACCCAACTGCCACTCGCGGCCGATGGCGTCCTTCACCATGAAGTCGAGCTTCGGACCGTAGAAGGCAGCCTCGCCCTCAACCTCGATAGTGTTGAGGCCCTTTTCAGCAGCGGCCTCAATGATGGCGCGCTGTGCCTTTTCCCAGTTCTCGTCCGTGCCGATGTATTTCTCCTTGTTGTTCGGGTCGCGCAGGGATACCTGAGCCTTATAATTTTCGAACTTCAAAGTCTTGAAGATGTAGAGGATGATGTCGATAACCTTGCAGAACTCCTCCTTGATCTGGTCGGAAGTACAATACAAGTGGGCATCATCCTGCGTAAAGCCACGGACTCTCGTCAGGCCGTGCAACTCACCGCTCTGTTCGTAGCGATACACCGTGCCGAACTCGGCCAGACGGAGCGGCAGCTCCTTGTACGAGCGCGGGCGTGCGGCGAAAATCTGGCAGTGGTGCGGGCAGTTCATCGGCTTGAGGAAGAACTCCTCGCCCTCTTGCGGCGTGGTGATGGGACGGAACGAGTCTGCACCGTATTTGGCATAGTGACCAGAGGTCTTGTAAAGGTTCACATTGCCAATATGCGGGGTGATAACCTGCTGATAACCATATTTTTTCTGCACTTTGCGGAGGAACTGCTCCAGGCGGTCGCGCAGGGCGGCACCCTTGGGCAGCCACAACGGCAGACCTTGGCCCACGAGCGGGGAGAAGGTGAACAACTCCATCTCACGGCCGAGTTTGCGATGGTCGCGCTTGGCAGCCTCTTCGAGGAGGGCCAGATATTCGTCGAGTTCTTTCTTCTTCGGGAAGGTGACAGCGTAGATACGGGTCAGCTGTTTGCGCTTTTCGTCGCCGCGCCAGTAAGCACCCGCTGTCTTGAGCAGTTTGATGGCCTTGATCATAGACGTGTCATGCAAATGCGGACCACGGCAGAGGTCGGTGAAGGGGCCGCTCTCGTAGAAGGAGATTTGTCCATCCTCCAGACCGTCAATCAGTTCCACCTTATATTCATCACCTTTTTTGTTAAAATAGTCGAGGGCTTCGGCCTTGGGCACCTCGCGGCGCACAAACTGGATCTTCTGGGAGGCCAGTTCCTTCATCTTCTCCTCGATTTTCGGAAAATCATCGGAAGAGATGGAATAGTTCATGAAATCGATGTCGTAGTAGAAGCCGGTCTCGATATGGGGGCCGATGCCGAACTTCACGCCGGGATACAGCGACTCGATGGCCGCCGCCATAAGGTGCGCGGAGCTGTGCCAGAAGGTGTCCTTACCTTCGCGGTCGTTCCAGGTGTAGAGCGTGAGGGAGGCATCCTCGCCGATGGGCTTGTCAAGCTCCACCATCTTGTCGTTCACTTTGGCCACCAACACGTTACGGGCCAAGCCTTCACTAATGCTTTGGGCAACCTCATAGGGGGTTATGCCCTGTTCAAATTCTTTTACTGAGCCGTCAGGCAGTGTGATTT
This sequence comes from Bacteroidales bacterium, assembly GCA_045116675.1. Lineage (GTDB taxonomy): Bacteria > Bacteroidota > Bacteroidia > Bacteroidales > WCHB1-69 > F23-D06. The sequence goes on along the minus strand of JBGUMF010000057.1, from coordinate 649 downwards.
TTATCATGATTTTACAATTGATTATGTTCTAAAACAAGCCTGCAAAGATACACATTTTTTGTGGATTTTCATCAAACCCTTGACAAAGCCTTCTGTCGGAATTATTTTTGAAACCAAAAAACATTTAACAAAAAACAAGGCAACAATATGGATGTTGACCTATCGTTATCCTTATGGCATCACAGGATACCAATTATCATAGGTGAATGAGTTGTTTTTTTCCCTATGAATAAGCGGAAGTCAACAACTCCCTATTGTCCGCACATTCGTGCGGGCATCCTAAAATTCCCCTTCTATTTAGAAGGGGTGGCCGTAGGCCAGGGTGGTAATATAATGCAACAGAATACCTTATTATGAAAAAAACGACAATCATCAACGGCATTATAATCAAGGAGCACCCCGTCTATAATCTCCCCACGAATTCAGAACTGTCAGGCCATGCACGCAAGAACCGGAAGGCGGGCAATATGGCCAAAATCGTCTTTTGGCTACAGGTGCATCGGAAACTGTTCCACGGGCTCGATTTTGACAGACAGAAAGTCATCGGGATCTACATTGTTGATTTCTATGTAAAAAGTCTCGGATTGGTTGTGGAGATAGACGGCGGCTCCCACAACGAAAAGCTGGATTATGATGCACGGCGCGACGA
>JBGUMF010000056.1:0-9953 GCA_045116675.1 Bacteroidales bacterium | reverse complement strand
TTTATCCAAACAGAATCTCAAAGGCGACATTTTCGGCGGCATCACCGCCGGTGTGGTAGCTCTTCCGTTGGCGTTAGCATTCGGCATTCAGGCCTTCGGCGGCATTGACGACCCCTCCGCCAGCTCCATGGGAGCTCTGGCCGGTCTTATCGGGGCGGCGTTCCTCGGCTTTTTCGCCTCCCTGTTCGGGGGCACCCATTCGCAGATCAGCGGGCCTACGGGACCTATGACCGTCATCACGGCGGCACTGATCAGCGGGGTGTGGGCCTCGCAGCACTCTATGAGTGCCGTCCTCATCAGCATGTCGCTGGCCGGACTCTTCTGCGGTCTTTTCCAGATTCTGTTCGGTATCCTGAAAATCGGCAAATATGTGCGCTATATCCCCTACCCCGTCCTTTCAGGCTTCATGAGCGGCATCGGGGTCATCATCATCCTGCAACAGCTCTATCCGCTGGTGGGGTTGAAATCCCCTGTCTTAGTGGTGGATATGATCACCCAGCTGCCCCAGCGGGTGGCTGGCGGCGTATCCGTCACCTCCCTGCTCCTCGGACTGGGCACCATCGCCATCATCACCCTTTTCCCCCTGATCACGAAAAAGATCCCCGCCACCCTCGTGGCCTTGATTGTCATGACCGTCGTGTCGCTCTTCTGCAATATGGATGAGAAACTCCTCATCGGCTCCATTCCGTCGGGATTTCCCATGCCCATCTTCGCCAAAAGCGGCATTTCTCTGACGGGCCTTGACTGGGGAGCCATCCTGAAAGCCTCCATCATCCCAGGTCTCACCTTGGCCGGATTGGGCAGCATCGACACGCTGCTCACCTCGGTGGTGGCTGACAATATCACCAAGACACACCATAACAGCAACCGCGAGCTGGTGGGCCAAGGTATCGGCAATATGATCAGCGGTCTGTTCTGTGGCATCGCCGGCGCAGGTGCTACCATGCGCACTGTGGTCAACGTGAAGAGCGGCGGCCGCACCCAGCTCAGCGGCATGACGCACTCGCTGATTCTCTTCGCCATCCTTCTCGGATTGGGCGGCCTGGTGCGTTACGTGCCCCTCTCCGTATTGGCGGGCATCCTGATTACCGTGGGCTGGGGCATTATCGACTTCAAGGGATTCAAAGACCTGCTCAAGATCCCGAAGGCCGATGCCGTCGTGCTTCTCATTGTCTTCCTGCTCACTGTCTTTGTGGACCTGCTCACCGCTGTCGGCATCGGCATGGTGATTGCCTGCGTGCTCTTCATGAAGCGGGCCAGCGACCTGGTGGAGGGAGGCTACAGCTCCAGCGAGCTGACCAACTTCGACAAGGAGAGTCCTTGGAGCGACGAGGGCGGCATACCCGACGAGATGCGCCATCGTATTTATATCCAACGCCTTAACGGTCCTATCTTCTTCGGTACCATCACCAAGTTCCAGTCGGTCATGGACGATGTGCCCGCAGATGCCAAGATTGTCATCATACGCATGCGGCTTGTCAGCTTTATGGACCAGTCGGGACTTTATGCGATGGAAACCGCCATTAAGGAAATCCAGGCGCGTGGCGCAATGGTGCTGATGACCATCATCCAGCCCCAGCCGATGTACATGCTAACGAAGATGAAAGTGATTCCGGAGCTAGTACCCGAAGACCACACCTTCAAGACCTTTGAGGAGTGCACGGATTTCCTATCCGAATTAAATCACAAATAAAAAAGATTAATCTTTGACGCAGCGGACGGAGCATCCGTAGCATTTGTATTCCATACAGTTGTAGCTGTCGCTGTTGTGGTTGAACACGCCACACTGCCAGGCATGGAGTTCATCGTATGCCGACGAGCTCCAGAAAAACGCCGATGCGCCCACATCCTGCATTCTGTTTTCGGTATAAAGGCCTGCCGGCAATGCCGAGAAACCGTTTTCGTCCGATTTTATCACTAGCGGTGCTCTCCACATTCTCGCTCCGCCCTTCATCACAGCGCCTGCTTCCCGGGTGCCGCCCAGATGTTTGAGCAGCACATTCCACTCATGGCTGGAGGGCAGATGCCATCCACGCGGACAAATCCCGCGGTGACGGATGGATGATGTATGGGCAAAGCACTCGTTCACCCCCAAATCCATAGCCGAGGACCAGTTGTACAACAGACCGTATCGGTTGTCTTTCGGCACGGCATAATAGGAAGCGAACATAGGCTCCGTGAACGAATAACTGGGATTCTGGGCCCAGGACTTGCCTGTGGGCGAGGTCGTGCAGCGCATGTTCTCCGCCATCCAGCACTGGGTTCCGATTCTCACCGTCTGATATACGTTGCCCTGATGGTCACTGATGGTCATGCCGCACGCTTCCGGCAACTCCGCAGGTTGAGCAGTAAGCATCTGATAACCAAACAATAAGAGCAATATTAAAACTGTATATCTTCCCATATTCAAAAGAGCGGCAAAAGTACAATTATTTTCCCCATGAATTGAGGTTGTTAAAAAAAATGTATTTTTGTAAAATAATAGACATATCCACTCCTTTCTATGAAACCCCTACGCCTCCTTCTCTGCTTTTATCTCTTGTGGCTAACTGGCACCACCAGTTTTGCCCAACAGGATTCCATTCGATTGGTTCAAGCCCCATGGAGCCACGACACCATAAGCGGTATGGTATTAAAAACCATACTCTTTCAAAATCAGGAATACTTTAACAGCAACCAGTTTATAGCCATATTAGAGATTCCCGGCGACAGTCCACACTGGTTGGGGTTCGCCTACGACAGTGTTCGAACCAAGACCTCCGTGCTGGCCGGACGGCACAACGCCATCGCGGCCATCAACGGGTCGTTTTTCGATATGGACAAACACAATCCTATCTGTCATCTTCGCATTGACAGCATTGACATAGGCTGCAACGAACCGGGGAAAGACACTGTAAACCGCAAATATTACCAATACGGCACGCTGGTGCTGCGTGACGGCCGTCCCATCATCCTGCACACCGACAGCAACCGCCTGTGGGAACGGACATTACCCTACCGCGAAATCATGACTGCCGGTCCCCTGTTGATATGGAACGGTCATGACCAGCCCATGCGCAACGACCTCTCCTTTGTGAACAAACGGCACAACCGGAGTGCCATCGGCATACGCCCTGACGGCACCGTATTGTTGCTGGTAGTCGATGGGCGCACCCGCGAGTCGGCAGGTATGACGCTGGACGAGCTCATCAGCACCCTGCGCTGGCTTGGCTGCCACGACGCCCTCAACCTCGACGGCGGAGGCTCCACCACGCTCTATGTGAAAGGCCAACCTCACGGCGACATCATCAACTACCCCTCCGACAACCTTCGCTTCGACCACGCGGGCGAACGGGCCGTGTCGAATATCATCATCGTCCGCTAATTGTTCAGGGCATACATCTTGCCAGGCTTGCACGTAATCACCCCCTTCAACTCCAAGCCCAACAAAATCCCTGCCATTTTCGACGGAGAACATCCCCTCATTTTTTCGGAAAGCACATCCAACAGTACCTCACCACCACGCAACGCATCCACCACCGTCTGTTCCTCCTCCGACAGTTGCACAAACAAAGATGTCTGCACCGGGCGGGCAGGTTGCGTATTCCAATTCATCATGTCCAGCAGTTCCACGCCCGATGTGACGATAGCCGCCATATTCTTACGCACCAGCTCGTGGCATCCATCGTGGCGGCTGTCGAAGATGGAACCCGGCACCGCGAAGATGTCGCGATTGTAAGAGTGTGCGATGTAGGCGGTAATCATACTGCCGCCCTTGGCCGCCGTTTCCATGACGAGCACGGCATCGGCCATCCCGGCAATGATACGGTTGCGGCGCGGGAAGTTCACCCTGTCGGGGGCGGCATGGAAGTCGTACTCGCTGACCAAGGCCCCGCCACGTTCCACAATCCGACGGGCGAGGGCTGCGTTCCCCGGCGGGTAGATGCGTCCCAGCCCGTTGCCCAACACGGCGATGGTAGGCAAGTCGTTCTCCAAGGAGTCCTGATGCGCTTCCGTGTCCACCCCGTAGGCCAAGCCACTCACCGTGACCACATCCGAACCACGCAGCTCAGACAGGATCTTGCGGGTGGCATCACGCCCGTAGTCGGACACATCGCGCGTGCCCACTACCGCCAACATGCGGGCGCGGTTGAAGACAGGCTCCCCCTTGTAGAAGAACGACAGCGGCGCATCCTGGCACGTATTCAACCGATAGGGATATTCGGCATCCAGGCACAAGCATAACCGTATCTGGTGTTTTTCCATCTGGCGCAATTCCGCCTCCACCTTACGGGCCATGTCGGTTGTGACCGACGGCGAGGGCAGCTTGCGGGCCCGCACACTCATCTTCGACCGCCATTTTTCAGGCTGGGTGAACAACTGGCAGGCCGAACCCGACAGCCGTAACATCTGCCGCAAAGTGGCATTCCCATACCCTTCCAAATGCCGTAACGCCAACCGATAAAACTCTTCCGAATACATTATAATTTTTTTGCTTGTCTTAAATACGATTCCACATTTTTTCACGTTATAATAAAAGTCTGCAAAGATACAAATAAATTTGTTTGATATTTAGAATATCGTATATAATTTTTTACACAATATTATGAAAAACATTATTTACATTCTTTTTGTGGCAGTTGCACTGCTGTTCGGGGCATGCAAGAAGAGCTCCACTCCGGCATTCAAGTCCAACAATTTCTCCAACGGGAAAGCCGGAGAGATGATTCTGGCCATCGATACCGCTTATTGGACTCCGGCGGCCATCAAATGCATCTACGAGGTCATTCAGCAGCCGCAACCCGCTATCAACCAGATACAACCAATGTTCGATGTGCTCCAATGCAGCAACAAGGATTTGCTTGCCTCTTTCATGCGTCACCGTAACATCGTCCAATTCGATTACAACCCGAGCTACGGGGGCAACCAATACGAGCTGAAGGAGAATCCCTATAGCAGTCCGCAGATCCAGGTGGTGATTCGTGGCAACAACCAGGACTCCTGCCTGGCACTGTTCCTGCAGCATAAGGATGAAATCATCCAAGCCATGTACGACAATGACATCGCGCGACTGCAGAACGCGCACCGCAACCTCAACAATCCCGCTTTGGAGAAAAAAATAAAGCAGAAATTCGGCATCTCCCTGACAATTCCGGAAAGCTATATGGTGGGACGGGAAGAACCCGACTTCCTCTGGCTGCTGTACCGCACGCCCAAGAACGACCGTTTCATTATGATATACAAGTCCGAAGCCTACCCGCTCACCGCCAAAAAAGTGGTGGAAGAGCGCAACCGCATCACCAAGGCGTACATCCAAGGGGCCGTGCAGGGTGCCTACCCCATCGTGGCCGACTTGGAGGGGCTTCCGCTGTCGAAAGAGTATAAGATTCACTACCACAACGGCATAGAGCTCCGAGGCCTGTGGGCATCCGTGCGCGACAAGATGGGCGGTCCCTTCTACAGTTTCACCATGCTGACCCCCGACCAGGACTCCTGCATCACCATTGACGGATTCGTCTATGCCCCGCAGGAGGAGAAGCGTGACTATCTCCGCGAAGTGGAGAGCATCGTGAAGTCCCTCAAATAAAATTCGGTCTCCTGTAACATTCTGTCCTTTCCTTACGACATACCATTGTGGCGAAACACATACAGGACATAGAGAAGCTGATTGACGGTTGCCTGCAACAAGACCGAAAAGCCCAACATCGATTGTATGAACTTTTTGCTCCCGCCATGTTAGGAGTGTGCTGTCGGTACGCTCCCACCAAGGAGGAAGCGGAAGACATTATGATTGAGGGGTTTGCAAGCGTATTCAGCAGTCTGTCCTCCTTTCGTCACGAGAGTTCTTTGCCCGTCTGGATTCGAGGAATCATGGTCAAAACCGCCATCAACACCTTCCGTGCGCACAAGAAATTCCTCTTGCACGACGAAATCTCCGAAGCCCAAAACATGCAGACGTCCGCCTCTACGGGAGGGGACATTCTAACGAAGTTGGAGGCTGAGCAGGTGCTCGCCCTTGTGCAGGAGATGCCGGAAGACTGGAGGATCATTTTCAACTTGCGCATCATGGAGGAGTACAGTTTCAAGGAGATAGCTAAAGAACTGGGGCGCAACGAAAACACCATCCGGGTCTATTTCCAGCGGGCGAGGGCATGGTTACTCAACAAGATCAACGAACAAGAACAGTAACGTAGCATGAAGAACATCAAGGACATATTATCCGCTTACGAGGTCGAGCCGTCGGCCGGTTGCTGGGACAAGCTCAGCCACCGGTTGGACATGGCGGCGGCGCAGGCATCCGCTGACCCGTCGTCAGCGGCGGGCTCGTCGGTCGGCAAAGGGTCTGCCCTCCTGCACTCCGTGGGTGCGAAGGTCGCCGCCGCCGTGGTAGGCACACTCATCGCTGGCAGTGTGGTCGCCCTCGCTATCCTGCTCCCCAAAACCACCGACACACCCCAAGACGGCCCCGTGTCCACTCCCATTGTTCAAGAAATCTCCGACACTTTGGCAGTAGAACCCACCAACACCGCCGTAGTTGTGGAAAACGGAAACAAACCTGCCGCTAGCATCCAGAGCGAGCCTGCCAATCCTGTTGAGGAAACTCCGACAAACGTCGCGCACAGCATCACATCTTCCGAGAATGAAAAACCTGCTCCCGTACAAAAAACGGCCACGGTGACAGCCACACCCATTCAACCTGCCGTCACCCCACGCGCCATCCAACCCGCACTCTCCTCTCAAAACACCTTGAACCAGATGCCACTGCCCAACACCTCCATTTTCTCGCAAAACATGCAGGATGATCCTGTCTTGCAAAAGATGCCGGAAGATGCCATCGACTGGACCCCACCGACCAAAGTGGAGATTCCCAACGTGTTCACGCCCAACGGCGACGGCATCAACGACCGTTTTGTCATCAAGGGCATCGAAAATTGTGAAAAACGCCAGCTCGAGGTGCGCGACCAGTCCGGCAACGTCGTATTCCGGAGCAGCCACTACGATAACGAATGGAACGGCGACAACTGCCCCAACGGCACATACCGTTTCCAGCTCATCTACTCAAGCCATAACATCAGCCAGACGCTGACCGGTTCGGTCACCATTATCCGGTAATAAAAAATTACAGAGAGGAAGCTTTTTCCTTCAAGAGCTCCACCGCCTGGATATTGCGGGGGGAGACCACGTCGATCCAGCCACTTTCGATGGGAAAGACATGTTTTTCCCTGACAGCCTTCAACTTGTTATAGGGGTTGCTCGAGCAAAACGCATCCATATCTTCCTTGCGGATAAGAATGATGTCGGGATCTTTCTGGAACAGGAATTCGCGGCTCACGTTCCAATTGGTCACCGAGCCGCCCACATTTTCGCAGCCGGCGAGTTCGATGATCTCATGGATGTGTGTACCTTTGGGGGCGGTAAAGTCGCCGGCATCGCCGAAGCCCACCACGTAATAGACGCTCTTGCGGTCCTTGGGCGCGGGCGCATGGGCTTTCAGGTCAGCGATTTTCTCCCGCCAGCGGGCCGCTTCCGTCTCCGCCTTCTCCTCGCACCGCGTGATGCGCCCGATGACCTCCATCATGTCAGCCATGCCCTCCAGCGACTTCTCCTCCACGATGCAGATGACCGGGATGCCCATCTTTTCGATGGCATCCACATCCTTTTGCGAAATCATGGAACCAATGAGCACCACATCGGGATGCAACGAGAGCAGAACCTCAAAGTTGATGTTGTGCATCCCGCCAATTTTAGTAATTTTCTCTGTTTCAGGCGGATATTCACAAAAGTCAGACACCCCAACCAGCTTGTCCTGCGCGCCCACGAGGAACATCACCTCAGTGATGGCGGGCGAGATGGAGACGACACGCTGCGGAGCGGTATCCAACTGGACAGGACGGTTGTAGGAGTCTTCCCACTTGAAAAAGGCTTCCTGCTTGGGGGCGGTTTTCGGGGAATGGCACGCGACAAGTGCAAACAGCAGAACACAAAACGGGGCGAGAAGTTTCTTGAGATTCCTCATTCGTGCCACCGTTATTTCAGCAACAGCTGGTTATATTTCCGCAAGGATTCCAGAATGTTGACTTTTACGTGGATAAAGTCGTCGGTGCCGGCCTCTTTGAGCGCGTCAAGGCACTCGGTAGGATTTCCGGCCACGAGGAACGGTGTGTTCGGGTATTGGGCCTTGCACTGCTTGGCAGCCTCCACGCCGAGGGTAGCATACTCCTCGTCGGAGCTGCACACCACGATGAGGTCAGGATTGGCCTCGCCGACAGCCTTCACACCCTCTTCCACGGTGGCAAATCCGGAAGGTTCCACGATTTCGTATCCAGCGCAGCCGAAGAAGTTGGTGATGAAGCCGGCACGCGCCTGCCGCATGGCCAAGTTGCCCAATTTCAGCAGATAGACTTTCGGGCGGTGGTTGGTAGCCGCATATTTTTCCGTGGCAAGACGGATCTCCTCAAAGGCAATCGCGCCGCGATAGGTTTTCAGACCCTCGTTCTCATCTTTCACCACGCGCTCGATCTTGTCGGCCATCTTCTCGTTGATATTGGGATACTGGTTGGTGCCGAGGAGGATATAGCGACGGGTAGCGATATCCATGTCGCGTTTCTGGCAGCTCTTCCCGATTTCGGCCTGAATGGTGCCGTCTTCGATGAGCTTGAGCGCGCCACCGGCAGCTTCCACTTCGCGGAAGAGCTTCCAAGCCTGCTCGGCAATTGAATTGGTCAGATTTTCAACATAATAGGAGCCGGCAGCGGGATCCACCACACGGTCCATGAAGGCTTCCTCCTTCAAAATAATCTGCACATTGCGGGCAATGCGGCGGGAGAACTCATCCGATTCCTTGTAAGCCACATCAAACGGCTGCAAGGAGACAGAATCGGAGCCGCCAATGACGGCAGACATGCCCTCCGTGGTGCTTCTCAGCATATTGACGTAAGGGTCGTAAAGGGTTTTGTTCCAGGTGGATGCCACTGTATTGATGTGGATCTTGTAGGCGCAGGAGCACTGCGGATGGTACTGCTCCACGATAGTGGACCACAGGAGACGCACCGCACGCAGTTTGGCGATCTCCATGAAATAATTGGAGCCCACCGACATTGTCAGCTGCATGCGCGAGGCGACTTTCTCCACCTTCATGCCATGTTCCGTGCAGAACGACAGATACTCATTGGCCAGCGCCAGCGTGTAGCCCAGTTCTTGCACAATAGTGGAACCGGCATTGTGCAACACGATGCCGTTCACGTTGATCACCTTGAAATTCTTCATGCAGCCGTTCATCTCCAAGAGCTCCACAGCCTGCATCATATCCTCTTCTGCCGATTTCCAGAACTTATTGTGTTTCAGGCGGTAGGTCAGCGGGTCGAAGTTGATGCTGCCCTGCACCTTCTCCTGGTCGAAATTGTGAGCCTCCACATAGCCGACGAAACGTTTCATCAGGTCGAGGTAGCTCTTCACGTGGTTGAACTGCACGCCGACGGTGTTGAGGTCGATGCCGTTGAGCAGGGATTCCAGCGCCGCGTCGCTGTCAATATTGGCGGCGTTGAACGCGATGCAGGTGGCGCCGCGCTTCAGGGCATCCGCTGCAATGGCGTTGGCCTTGGCCGAATCAGCCTCTTCAATTTCCTGAACAATGTCCCACTTGTTGTTGTCGGCCTTCGTGCCGCGCGTGTAAGGGAACTCCGCCGGCAAAGTGTCGAGATAATCCAGGTCCTTCAAGTTCTCGGCCCGGTAATAGGGACGGACATTGAAGCCCTCATCGGTGCGCCACACTAACTTTTTTTCATAATCGGCACCCTTCAGGTCTTTTTGTATTGTTGCTTCCCATTCCTCGGTGGAGATGGGCGGAAATTCGGTGAAAAGTTTTTCGTCTGCCATATTTTTAAGGTCTTTTATAAACGGCTGCAAAGATAAAAAATAGTTTGTTATCTTTGCCGTCCAAAATGACGCCTATGGTTTCATTTCTTACAAATAGT
>JBGUMF010000055.1:0-8167 GCA_045116675.1 Bacteroidales bacterium | reverse complement strand
GCCTCGGCATCGGCGATTTTCTTTTTACCGATAGCCTCTTGCTCCATCTTGTACTGTTCGGCCTCGGCCAGAGCACGCACCGCCTTGGCATTCTGCTCAGCCTCGTAGGCGGCGGCTTCCGCGTTGCGCTTGCGCTGTTCCAGCTCGGCGGCGGCGGAGATCTCCGTGTTGTACTTGTCGGCATCGGCTTTCTTCTGGATTTCAGCCTCCAGCATATTCTGTTGAATCTTAACCTTTTCGGCGGTCAGTTCCTGCTCGCGTTTCGCCTTTTCAATCTGGGCTTCCACCTGCTTGGAGTTGATGACCTTCTGCTTCTCCTGTTCGAGGATGCTCTTGGCGGCCACGGCCTCCACGGTCTTCTCGTTCACCGTCTTCTGCTGCTCTTGCTGCTGAATCATGTAGGCGGCGTCAGCCTTGGCTTTCTGCGTGTCTTCCACCACTTTGAGGTCGGCAATCTTCACCGCCAGCTCGTTGTTCTTTTCGGCGATGATGGTCTCATTGAGCACGCGCGCGTCGTTGGCGGCCTTCTTGGCCTCCGACTGCTTGATGGCGATGTCGCGCTCGGCTTCGGCCTTGGTGATGGCGGCCTGCTTGCGGATGGCGTAGGTGTTGTCGGCTCCCAAATCCTTGATCAAACCCACCTCGTCTGTGATGTTTTGGATGTTGCAGGAGATGATCTCAATACCTAATTTGGCCATGTCGGGACCGGCTTTCTTGGCAATCTGGTCCGAGAAGCCGTCGCGGTCGATGTTGAGGTTCTTCAGCGTGACGGCACCGATTACCTCACGCATGTTGCCCTCCAGCGAATCCTTGCACTGCGCGGCGATGTCCTTTTCCGACATGTTCAGGAAGTTCTTGGCAGCCAGACGGATGCCTTCCGGCGTGTTCATGACGCGGATCTTGGCCACCGCATCCACCATCACGTTGATGAAGTCGTTGGTGGGCACCGAGGTGCTGGTCTTGATGTCCACGGAGGTCTGGCCGAGGAACACTTTGTCAATACGCTCGAAAAACGGGATCCGGAACCCGCCTTTGCCAATCAGCACGCGGGGCTGTTTGGAGAGACCGGAGATGATCATAGCCTCTTTGGGTGGCGTTTTGACGTAGGAGATGATAAGGATAAAGCCCAGGATGACGGCCGCAATGATGATAATTGTAGTGTATGTACTCATAATGTGGATTTTTTATTTGGTTAAATGTTATTGTTATAATATGCAGTCTTTCAATAATAGAAAATGAAAAGGCAAATGTACATTTTTTTTAAATACGCGCCTTTGGACATAATATTGTGTCTTTTGGAAATAATATTGTATCTTTGCCGCCGTTTTGAAAGGGGTGCCGTTTAAGGCTGAGATCAGACCCGTTGAACCTGATGCGGATAATGCCGCCGTAGGGAGACAAACGCTTCTATTTCCAAAATCCCTCTTTCAGTATTGTTTAATGTTTTAAAAACCAAAACTGTAAGAGTATGTTTCAAAGTTTAAAGTTCAAAGTTCAAGGTTCAAGGTTCATAACCAATGCCCTTGTTTTCATGTTGTTGGCTGTTCCGGCAGAATTGCTCGCACAGCGGCCCGACACCGTGCAGCGCGGCGAGGTGAACGAGGTGACCATCGAGTTCGTCAAGCCTACGGTGCAGAAATCCGCCAATGTTACCACCATGTCAATGCCGCAGGTGCGTGCGCAGCAGGGCAACGGTAGTGTCAACAACTTGTTGGAATTGATGCCCTCGGTGGTCACCACCTCCGAGTCTGGTACGGGCTTGGGTGCCACCTATATGTTCATCCGTGGCATTGACCAGACGCGCATCAACACCACCCTCAACGGCGTAACCATCAACAACCCGGAATCGCAGGGTTCCTGGCTGGTGAACCTGCCCGACATGGCCGCCTACATCGAGCAGATGAGCGTGCAGAGCGGGGCCAACACCTCCGACGGCAGCACCTCCTATGGTGCCCGTATCAACTTTGTCACCCGTGACATTCCCGAGAAACCCTTCGCAGAGGTGTGGAGCTCGTATGGCTCTTTTAACACCTTCCACAATATGGTCAGCGCAGGTACCGGACTCATCGGCAAGCGATTCTCCATGTTAGCTTCCTTCTCCGACATCCGCAGCGACGGCTATATTGACTACTCCGGCGTGCGCCTCAACTCCGGCTTTTTGACGGCTCAATATAATTTGTACAATTTTAAAAAGAATAAAGACTACGGCAAACTGAAATTCCATCTTCTGTTCGGCACCGAACACACCGGCCTTGCTTGGAACGGCGTGCCTTACGATATGCTGGAAACCAACCGCACGTACAACTCCTGTGGCGAGTATTACGATGACAACGGGGAATATCATTACTACGAGAATTCTAAAGACCATTACACCCAGACATTCTATCAGTTGGAGTATATCAAGGATTGGATTCGTCAGGAGGGTCGCCAACGCCATGTCTTGCAGGTGATGCCCTATCTGACGCGCGGCATTGGTTATTATGAGCAGTATAAAGATGATAAGAAGGTGAAAAAATACGGCTTGGAAGGGATCATCCGTATGGTTGGTCACGAATTGGACAGCACCACTTATACGGTCACCACTCTTTATGACACTTCGAAAAAAGCCGATTTTGTCACACAGAAGTATTTGGACAACTATTTATACGGTATCCACGCACAATATACGGGCACGCAGGTGTTCAAAAACCATACCGACCAAGGTTTGCGCTGGGTGGCCGGTATGGATGTCAGCAATTATACCTGCAAACACTACGGCAACATTGTGTGGGTGCAGCCCGACCGCGTGGTGGATTGCCCGGCCATGTACAAATGGTATGAAGGCACCGGCGACAAGCTGCAGACCAAACTGTTCGGGAATTTGCGGTATTGGTACAAGAATTTCAGCGTGACGGGCGAGTTGCAGTACCGCCGGGTGGACTACACCATTGCAGGTGTCAGCGACGAGCTGGATCCCATCCCGCAGGAGTACCACTGGAATTTCATCAACCCGAAAGTTGCGTTGCACTATTATCTGGACAAGGGCAAGCTGAAACACAGCTTCGACCTCTCCTTTGCCACCGCCAACCGTGAGGCTACCCGCAACGACCTCGTTGGCGCTCCCGACAATCGCAAGCCCATGCCGGAAACACTCTACGACTTGGAGTTCAGCTATATGATGCACAACAACAAGTTCTTCTTCAATACCACGTTGTACGGTATGTACTACAAGAACCAGCTGGTGCGTACCGGCGAGTTGGACCAGACCGGCGACCCGCTCATGGCCAATGCCGATAAGAGCTACCGTGCCGGCATTGAATTGTCGGCGGCCTACCGTCCCGTACGCTTCTTCACGTGGCACATCAACGGCGGCTTCAGCCTCAACCGCATCATCGACTATGTGCATTATGTGGATCATTATTCGGGAGAAAATTGGGACTGGGACGGTCAAATCGAACAACACCTGGGCAACACCCCGATCTCCTTCTCACCGAGCGTGGTGCTGGGCAACGATTTCACCTTCACCCCGATAAAGGATTTCAACATCACGCTCCTCACCAAGTTTGTCAGCAAGCAGTATCTTGACAATTCCGGCGATGACACGTATTGCTTGCGGCCGTACTCCTACAGCAACCTGCTTCTTTCGTACACCTTCCATTTCAAATGCCTGAAGGATTTGGAACTCTTCTTCCATATCAACAACATCTTCAATGCCAAGTATGAAAGCAATGCCCAGATATATACCTCTTATTATGAGGATGAACCGGACAAGTACTATAGTACCGGTTATTTCCCGCAGGCGGGCATCAATTTCTTAGGCGGCGTGAGATTGAAATTCTAGTTTCTGTTATCGTTTCAGCCATTCCGGATGGGCATAGGGTTCCTTGTCCTCCAGATTGAACCAGCCCTTGTGTTTGCCGTTCATTCCGTAATAGTATTTTTCAATCTCTTCCATATCCTTCTCGTAGTCGCCCGTGGGGTAGAATATTTGGCCGATGCCGGCGGTGCGGCTGCGGAAGTCGATGTGGCTGAGGCATATCGGCACACCTGCCTTGACCGCAATCTGGTAGAAACCGCGCTTCCACTTGGGTACCAGCTGACGGGTACCCTCCGGGCAGATGATGAAGGCAATCTCCTCCCTGCTGTTTATCAAATCCACGGCGAAATCCGCGAAATGCAGCGCGTGCTGGCGGTCCACCGGCACACAACCCATCTTGAGAAGAAGTGGCTTTAACGGGAACACGAAAAACTCCTTCTTCATAGCCATGGCCATCTTCAGTTTCAGATGGCGTATCACCCTTAAGCCGATGAAGAAATCGGCAACGGCGGTGTGCGGGGCCATGATGACCACGCACTTTTTCAGGTCGGGATTGCTGTGGATTTCCTCCGGGGTAAGACCCGATACCCGAAAACGATGGAATTTCAAGAAGAAGGTGTGTACTGACATAATGTTTTAATTTTCAATGATGATGGAATGGCCTTCGCACAGGCATTTTATTGGGCAGCCCATGCGGATGGCCCGGTTGTCGGCCTCGTGACCGGCGGGGAATCCGAAGACGACGGAAAAGTCATACCGTTCAGCATGCTCGGCTACAATCTCTTCGGCGGTTTTACCGTATGGGATAGTGTTGTCGTGCATGTCGCTGAGATAACCCACCAGCAATCCAGTCAGTCGGCGCAGCTTGCCGGCCCGCTCCAAGCTGGTCATCATCCGGTCGATATGGTACAGGTATTCATCCAAATCTTCGATGAAGAGCACCTTGCCATCGGTATTCACATCCGAGGAGGAGGCGAGTAAGGAGTATAGCATTGACAGGTTGCCGCCAGTAAGTGTGCCTTCGAAGTTGCCGGGACGGCTTAGCGGATGTTGCGGAAGCTCGTATCGCAGGGGGTCGCCCCGCAGGGCGGCTATCAGCGAATGGTTTGCGGCATTGTCAAGCTCTGTCTCATGCACGTTGATGGGCATAGTGGCATGAAGGGTGGCGATGTTGAAATTCTGCTGGATGTGGGAATGGAAGACTGTCACATCGCTGTAGCCGCAAATCCATTTGGGACGGGCGCGGAAAGCGGTGAAGTCCAGCCGGTCAATGATGCGGGCGGAGCCGTAGCCGCCGCGGGCGCACCACACGGCCTTGATGTCCGGGTTGTCGAGCAACTCCTGAATGTAGCCGGTGCGAACAGTCTCGTCGCCGGCAAATTGATGACATTCGGCAAAGAGGCGCTCGTCATAAAAAACGTTAAAACCCGCCTGGTGGAGCAAGTCCACGGCGGGCGTAATCTCCGCAGGGGATATTTTCCGCGCCGGAGCCGCAATGGCCACCGTGTCGCCGTTCCGCAAATAGTCGGGTATAATCATAATGTTATGCCGTTTTTCCGCAAAATCTCCTGTGTCATCTCGCGCAACAGCGTCCTCTCTTGTTTGTTGTAATAAAAACGCTTTTTAGGCTTTTTAACATTGCATTTTTTGAAATAGGCTCCAGTCACCCCTTCAAATTCCGGGTTCAACGCGGCCGCCAGCATGGTGGCTGCACCCTCTTCAGGTGTGTTGATGAGCGGGCGGAAAATCCAGTCGCACAGCTTGTCCACCACGATGTTGCCCTGTCGGATGATGCCAGTACTCACAATGTCAGGGTCCGCCACGTTGATGCAGATGCCGCGCTCCTTCCAGGCCTCGGCGGCATCCAGCGTGAAATAGTAGAGCGCGCGTTTGGAGTTGCCGTACGTGGAGAAACGGTTGAATTTGTGATCGTCCGTAGGCTCGAAGTAATCCTTTCGGATCTTGCCCACGACATACGCTATGGACACCATACTCACAATGCGCGTACCCCGACCCATGATCGGCAGCAGGGCGTTGGTTAACGTATAGTGTCCCAGGTAGTTGACTGCAGTAGTGTATTCGATGTTGTTTACGCTGTTGCGTGCATGATGGCACAATACGCCGGCATTGTTCAATAGAATCTGCAAAGAGGAAAACTCCTTCTTCACCTCATCGGCGAAGCGGATGATATCCTGAAGATTGCCGAGGTCCACCTGTTTCAAAAAGAGATTTGCTCCGGTCTCTTTGCGGATCGCCTCATAGGTGGGACGTGCGATTTCCGTGTCGTAGCAGGCCATGATGACATCATAACCGGCTTTCGCCAGTGTGCGGGTGTGTACCGTTCCCATACCTCCGTCGGCACCCGTTACTAAAGCTGTTCCTTTACTCATCTGTTCTGATATGTAGATAATTAGACATTGTAAGTACCGATTCCAGCGGTCACGCCACAAGCAGGCCCTGAAACCGAGTGCAAATATACAAAATATTTGTCTTTTACGTTAGTTTTTTCGTACCTTTGCACCCTCAAAAACCATTCTTATGAAGCGGCTTGTTTTCAGTCTCTTTTTCATCATAATATGCGTAACATCCGCATTTTGCACTCATATTCTCATTCCGATGGACATGGGACAGACCAACCATCTTAAAGCATACGGGATAGCTTACTATGCCGTTTCTCATCAGGTGGACATGAGTTGGCTGCTCAACTACCGGGGAGGCAGTTTCATGTGCCAATACAATTCGGACATTGAGAACGAGTGTTCCATCCGAGGGGTCTCGTATCAGGTTATTGCAGATATCCAGGCCCAGCAGATTTTGAGCGAAATTGCGGCCGTGGAGAACAATATGAATGAAATCCGGTTGACAAAAGAACCCAAAATCGCCGTTTATTCCCCTAAAAACAAACTTCCTTGGGACGATGCCGTCACATTGGTCCTCACCTACGCGGAAATTCCGTACACGGTTATTTATGATGAAGAGGTTATCAAAGGGGAACTCCCCAAATATGACTGGCTGCATTTGCATCATGAAGATTTTACGGGACAATACGGGAAATTCTGGGCCAATTACAGGAATGCCAAATGGTATCAGGATGATGTGAAGGAGAATGAAGAGCGGGCCGCACAATTGGGCTTCGCCAAGGTCTCGCAAATGAAACTGGCCGTGGCTAAAGGCATCCGGGATTTCGTGGCCGGTGGCGGATACCTCTTCGCCATGTGCTCCGGACCTGACAGCTACGATATCGCCCTTGCTGCTGAAGGCGTGGACATCTGCGATGTTATGTTCGACGGCGATCCCATGGACCCGCAGGCGCAAAGCAAACTGAACTACGATAACTGTTTTGCCTTCACCAACTTCAAAATAGAGACAAATCCTTACGTCTATGAGGTGTCCGATATTGATGTCAATCCAACCTTGCACATGACCAACAAATCCAGCGACTATTTCACCCTGTTTGAATTTTCCGCCAAATGGGATCCCGTGCCCACCATGCTCTGCCAGAACCACTTGACGGTCATTCCTGGTTTCATGGGGCAGACGACGGCCTTCCGGAAAGAACTGATCAAGCCTACTGTCACCATCATGGGGGAAACGCAGCTTTTCAATGAGGCACGCTACATACATGGTGAATATGGGAAAGGTACGTGGACATTCTATTCGGGCCACGATCCCGAGGATTACCAGCATCTGGTGAACGATCCACCCACTGAGCTGGACTTGTTCCCCAATTCGGCGGGTTACCGGCTCATTCTAAACAATGTACTTTTCCCTGCCGCGAAAAAACAGCAACAGAAGACTTGATATAGAAACAGACATTAGATAATACCTAATGTCTGTTTTATTTTAGAGGTAAGAATATCGATTCCCTTTTCATTTTGGGCGCCCACTGGAATAATGATATCCGCTGAGCGTTTGGACGGCTCGATGAAGAGCTCGTGCATAGGCTTTACAAAATGTTGGTAATGAACGATTGATTTGTCCAATCCACGTCCACGCTCATTCACGTCCCGTTGGATGATACGAATCAAGCGCTCATCCGCATCCGTATCCACAAACACTTTCAGGTCGAGGACATCCCGGAGGGCTTTGTCGGTGAAAATCAAAATGCCCTCTACAATCAGCACATCACAGGGATTGACGGGGATGGTGTCTTTGCCGCGTGCGCAGGTGACATACGAGTAGGTGGGCATCTCCACGGGAATCCCGGCTTTCAGTTTGGCAATATGGTCCACCAGCAGGGTCCATTCAATGGCCGACGGGTGGTCGAAGTTAATCTTCTCCTTCTCCTCTTGGGGCAGATGGCCGTTGTCTTTGTAATATGCGTCTTGGGAAAGCACGCTGACCTGCTCTTTGGGCAGGCTTTGGATGATT
>JBGUMF010000054.1:0-41974 GCA_045116675.1 Bacteroidales bacterium | reverse complement strand
GCCTGAAAATCCGGATCGTAGGGATCCACCATGGTGATTTCCTCGATATCGGCACCGAGCTTGTTCGCAATTTCCTCCGCCACGGCTTTGGTGTTGCCGGTTTGGGAATAGTAGAGCACCAGCATCTTCGGAGCTTCCTCCTTAGGGGCTTCTTTTTTGGAACCGCAGGAGACGGCGGTCAGCGTCACGGTCGCGAGGACCAGCAAAAGGTTGATGTTTTTCATATTATTACGTTTTTAAATAAAATCAATTTTATTCAGTCGGCAAAAATACAATTTATCACTAATGCTTCGCTCTCATAAAAACATTCTATTACATCTCCCACAGACCGTTTGCCACTTGTAAAAGAAAACGTGTGTTGTCGAAGCACTCTTTGCCGTGAAATTTACTGGGAAGACAGGCCGAAACCCAACGAGAAAGCGCAATGCTGTAACAACGGAACGGCATCCCGTTGTATTCCACCAGCCACGGGAGGTACCATGCATATTCGTTGTCAATATTGTAATGGCTGAACCGGAGCGTGTCGCCGTTGCTGTTAACGACCGTTATCGTGAACCAGTTGGCGCCACCCGTACTATGCCAGTTCTCATGTTTGTATAGAATCTTCCGTAATGTATTGGCACTCAGCGTGTCTATTCTATCCGGCACTGTTCGGGAGAAATCCTCCATATCCAGATTAATTAAATCGGTTTTTTCCAACAACTTGTAATACTTTTGTACGTCTTTTTCGGTGATTTGCAGTTCGGGAACCGTTGGAATCCTGGAATAATCCCGGTTGATGTCGCGGAGAATGTTGTCTAATTCCTGTCGGCTGGCCGAATGCCGGAAGTTCACTTTCTTTCGCGTGATTTTAACAGGACACTCCCTGCAATAATGGTCTTTCTTGATGTGAGTCAGTGTGGCAAACGCTGTCTGCAATTGTCCTTCAGCGTTTATCAGATAACGAATGGTGTCCTTGCGGAAGTCCGTGCGCCCGCCGCAAAGAACGACTTCGGTGATGGGAGCGGTCAGAAAATCCTGTAATGGAGAAGTCAATACGTAACTACGCAGTCGCTTGTCGGCGAGGGAGTAGGTGTAGTGATGTTGCCCGTCCCAGAACAGTGCCTCGCTGTCGTTTAGAAGCTGGAATGTTTTGACATCCAACGGCATTTGCTGACAGCGATACCACCTGCCGTCCGATTTGTCGGCGAGGTAAAGCACGTTGCGGAAGTCGATACCCCAGAGCTGCTGCTTGCTTTCCCTCACCAAGTAGGGCTTTTCGATAGGCTCTTCCGTAGTGTAAAAACTGGAAACAGAGATTACCCCGTGTTCATCCGCTTTGCAAAGGATTCGTCCTACCGCCCACACATACAGTGTTCCGCGGTGCATTATAGCCTCTGCCGGTTTTGCGGGCAGCGGCTCGGGGGTGAACGAACGATAATTCGTCGGAGAGGTGAAAACTATCACCTCGTTTTTATCGGTGATGGCAATCAGACTTCCATTCTCCCGATCGGGATAAAAATCCGTCACTTTTATCGGGAAACGCTGCCACTGCAGGTTTTGGGAGAAGGAATAAAACACTTCTTTCCCTTGTCTGATTATCCATAAATCTTGCCATAACAGCACTTTATCGATTTCCTTACCATTTCCTAATGGTGTGGGAATCTGCTTTGAAGTGCGCCAGTTGTCTTCTGTCAGCAGAAGATGGAAAGTGTCCAATTGGATGTCCAATCCGGCCAATCCGTATTGCCCGTCGCGCATGTCCAAAGCGGTAACCTTCGCCCAATCAGCGGCAGCAACAGGTAATTGCAACGGGAAAAAGGTCTTGCCTTTGTCGTCCGAATAAAAGAGTATTTTGTTATACCCGGACCCCGCCAGCCAGATATGCCCTTGCGCATCCTTACAAATCTGTCTTAATTTAAGTTTAAGTCGTTCACCCATTAGCTGATGAGACCAGCTTTTACCTCTGTTTTCAGTGTAATAACAATAGCTCTGTTCACCCCAATGGTCGTATGCAATTGCAATGGCCGTGGTCGAATCAAGAAAAGATATCTGATTAATATCTGTCCATACTGGCAAGGAGTCACGTTGAATGGCCGTATGGAAAAACGGCGTCGCGCAATGCCAGTCGGACTGAATGTTTTCGGTATAGTAAACATGTCCACTCCCTGATGTCAACCAGCAGGTTCCATCCGGTGCGAGCGTAAAGACTGGAAATCCTCCTAAGAGGTTCAGCTCCGCACGGAAGTCCCGACCGTCTTGCGGCTGTCCCACACACGCCAGCGCGCATGTGAGGCAGAGCAACATCAGAATCAGGTTGGTTTTTCTCATATTTCACAATAGACTTTCCTCAAATATATATTAATCAGCAGCATCAGCAGCCGCCCTTTGGTCCCTCGCCACGTTCTTTACTCCGCAAGAAATAGTAGATGAGTTCCCCGCAGGAACATTCATGGTAGATGTATCTGTAGAACATCTCCGACTGTGCAGCAGTAGCCTGTGCTTCGTCAAGGCTGCACGGGAAGATTTTGCGGCCGCGCGCATTGACATAGCCCATCCGGTTGTTTGTGTCGTAAACCGCCCAACAGGTCTCTGCTGATGAGGCGACAACTTCCTCCCAACTGAAGTAGTATTGGCTCAAGCGCTTTCCTGTCCGACTGTCAGCAATGGTCCACATCCCCTTTTTGTTGGCGATGAACAGCGTATTCCCTTCTTTATGTGCACCCCAGCAGGAGAGCAGTTTCCGACCCTTGCCATTAAAGACCTCCACCTTGCCGGACGGACGGCGGGCAAAGATAATGTCGTCCCCGTCCGCATCGGCCTCCACGTAGCGCAACGGCACCACCACATTTCCCCACAAATCAACAATACCGTGGTGCAGTGAATCCGTGGCTACACTCATCAGCGTGGAGGACCAATAGTTGGAGGCATCGCTGTAACGCTGTGGAAGCAACTTTCCGGTAGGTTCCACCAGCCGCCATGCGCTATCAACATAAACCAAAGGGTATAAGTAAGGGATATTGTCTTTGTCGAAACGTATGGCCGTATCCATAGCAACAACACGTCCCGCTATATCAATGATCTCCACTCGGCCATCCTGCAAGACACCATAATAATAAGAGAAAGCACCCAACTCGCCAAGTTCATTCAACTCAGTATATCGATGTGGGATGAGAAGACGGAACTGCGAGTCCATTATCCCCCAAAGACCAGAGCGGTCTTTCGCAATAATCAATCCATCTGTAGTATACAAAGGATATACCACCTGATATTCAATAGGCAAAACTATTTTGCCGTCATCCGATAACAAGCCTTTAAGAAGGGTTCTTCTTTCAGTGATTGACATATAAAAGTCACTCCAATCGCAGTCGTATGTGTACAACGGACTGATCGGGCGGATCCATTTCCCCTTGAGATCCATCAACCCTTCATAGTCATTCGTGTCTGTGACAATCACCATATTGTTTGCGCAAAATAGCTCCTGATAGACTGGCGCCAACACCTCACGACAGTTCAGATCCAACAAACCTCTCAGCGTCTCTTTCCGCTTCGCGCGATTGGATGTTGTTTCGTCACTATCGGAAGTTTTCACCACTGTGTAGCTGAGCAGCAGTGAGTTGTCGGTTTTATTGTTGTAGTAGTTTTTTAACTCCGAAAGGTTGGGATATCTGAAAGGCAGCACCGTGTCGCCTTTGCTGTTGACGACCCCACCGGGTTTGTTGTCTCCGCAGACCAAGAAAAGTCCCCCGCTGTTGGAAATCGGTTTCGGCCGCGCATCATATCGGTAAGGCAGTATCGTTCGCCCGTTCCAGTCCAAAACGCCCCAAAGACCTTGTCGTTTGGCCACGATATAGCCTTCCGGATAGGAGATGTCGTTGTACGTGAAAAGCGCCTCGTACTCGCAAGGAAGCACGGTTTTCCCCGCGCCGTCAATCAGCCCAAAAAGGGTGTCCTGCCACACCAATAGCCGTGGGGGTAAGTTTCTGTAATCCTGCGCCTTGACAGAGAAAGCGAACACACCCATCAGGAGTGAAAAGACCGACAAAACCGACAAAAAACGTTTCATTTCTTCAATATTTACGGGACTTCTGATGATTATTTCTCCGTGTTGCTCCCGCTGGATGCGAAGTCCGTCAAACATCCCGACAGGAAAACACCGCCGCAAAACTACAATATTTTTACTATTATGACGCAGAAATCCCAAATGGTTGCAGAGTGTTGAAAATAATCGCCACAGATCGCGCGGATCTACATGTAAAATCAATTCGTAATCACTTTCGACAGCAGAATCCGATCCACAACCATCATATCGTCCTGAATATGGAAAACGTAGTTCCACTTGCGGTTATTCACAAGTCAAAAAAAATTATCTCAAAAGATAATTGTCTAAGAAAAAAATGTATTTTTGCTGCCGAAAACTAAACTGTAAAAATTATGACTAAAGCAACTATCCAATCCGTTAGACAAACTGAGAACGCTGGGCTTTTCACCATTTGTTTTGAGGGTGAAAGCTTCACCGAATTCCAAAAATTCATTATTAAAGGCCATGAAAATGCCATACTTCAACCAGATCTTCAAAAAATTCTGAATGCTGTACAACACATGATGAACGCTATGGGATTTCTTGAAAGATACTTCAGACCTGAAGGGAAGATGCGCGATCGTGTGACGGCACTTCCTATACAAAGTAGCAAGTTGCGACTTTATTGCTTACGCCTGTCCGACAGTGTGTTGATTGTGGGAAACGGTGGGCCTAAATCCACAAAAACCTACGAAGAGGATCCCGAACTAAACGGATATGTGATTCAACTACAAAAATTAGACGACCTGCTGAGACTTGCCGAGGCTAAAGGTGAAATAACCATTGAAACGGCAACACTTTCCGGTGTGGATGACAAACAATTTGATATATGAAACATTCGAATGAAACAGAACAGCTTTTCCAGCAGGTGCTTGACGAAACCCCTAAAGCATTAAAGCTACAGGTGGAATGGTCATACGAAATTGCCGACTGGATTGACAATTTGCTCCGAAGCCGCAAACTGTCACAAAAAGAATTTGCCAAGATGGTGGGCACATCCGAAGCGGCGGTATCGCACTGGGTAGGCGGCGGCCACAACTTCACACTATCCACATTGGCGAAGATTTCCGCAGTGTTAGGCGTACAGGTTATTTCGGTAGGGAACGGACTTTGCACCAAGACCAGCGGCAACGTAAAGAAGTGAAAAACAGAAGACCCTTAAAGATTTTTAAGATGAAGAGAACGGCATTTGTTTTTAAGATTACGACATTCTGCTTACTAATGGCATGTTTGCTACAGTCGTGTGGTTATTTCTTGCCTGATACAATTCTTAGGGAAAGAAAAAGAAAACAAATCGGGAAATATGTCATTGACATGGAACGAACCGAATGGGGTGAATACGAGGCCGAGAAGGATAATTATAAGGACTTGACTATTGTTTTCAAAAAGGATATGACATTCGAAGTGAGTCGGAGTGTTCCTTTTTTGTTAGATACTACAGGTCTGTATGTTGTTAGAGGTAGAGGGGAGGTGTGCGGTGATATCTGCTTTTCAAGTTGGATAGAAAAAAGAAGTTCCATAGAAAAAATCTGTAATGAATGTAGCGGCGATTGGTTATGGCCATGTTGGGAAGACTCTCCAGGAGATTCTGTCACAGCTATCATAACCCCAGCCCCACAACAGAATGAGCAACGTCAAATACACAAGCTCTATTTCAGGAAAATAGGCCGCTTTTAGTTTTGCATGCCGAATAAAAGGCATCAGATATTCTAACAAGAACGGGCAGTTGCGTGTCTCCGACACGCCGCCACGGGGCCGCATTCCCTAACCCCACATAAGCGACGGAGGAGCGCAGTGTGGGGTTAATTGCATTTCGTACGTGTTGTCCCTTCGGGACTGCTTAAGGAAGCGGTTTCCCTTGCTCGCCGTATGTGTGGAAATTCATAAATCAACGTGTTAAAACGATTGCAAAAATACAACATACCCGTTACGTGAGCTGTTTCTTGAAATTTTTGCCCGCAATTACCACAGTATGTTGCAGTTTTATTCCATACCAAGAAAAAATGTATCTTTGTACATCCTTTAAGATAAAAGGATTGTTGAAATAATACTTTGATTATGAATAAGATAGTTTTAATTACAGGTGCTACCAGCGGTATTGGGCTTGGTTGCGCGAGAAAATTCGCCGACAATGGCGACAAACTGATCCTGACCGGACGCAACGAACAGAAACTGGAGGAAATCCGCAAGGAGCTGGCGGACAAGGGCACGCAGGTGCTGACGCTGGTCTTCGATGTGCGCGACCGCGAGGCGGCCACAAAGTGCATCAACGGGCTTCCTGAAGAGTGGAAGGCGGTTGATGTGCTGGTGAACAACGCCGGACTGGCCCTCGGACTGGAACCCGAATATGAGGGCAGCTTTGAGGACTGGGAGACGATGATTGACACCAATATAAAGGGACTGCTGACTATGACGCGCCTCATCGTACCGGGGATGGTGGCCCGCGATCGCGGACACATCATCAATATCGGTTCGGTGGCCGGCGATGCCGCCTATGCCAACGGTAACGTGTACTGCGCCACCAAGTCGGCGGTGAAGACGATCACCGATGGACTGCGTATTGATGTGGCGAACAGCGCCGTGCGCGTGACGAACCTGAAACCCGGCCTGGTGGAGACCAACTTCAGCAACACGCGCTTCCATGGCGACACCGAGCGTGCGGCCAACGTCTATAAGGGAATCAAACCCCTGACAGGGGATGACATCGCCGATGTGGCCGTCTATGCCGCCAACGCGCCCGCCCATGTGCAGATTGCCGAGGTCCTCATCCTGGCCACCCACCAGGGCAGTGGCAGCGTCATCGTTCGGAAGTAAGAATGGTGGTGTGATTGATTTTTATAGTAAAATAACCTATTTTTGCATCGAAAAAAAACTTGATATTATGATAGAATTTTCCGCTCAAGATGTAGAATTCATGCGCCAGCGCGGCAGCAATCCCGAAGATGTGCAACACCAACTGGACATGTTCCAGAAAGGCTTTGACTTCGCCAATCTGGACCGTGCCGCCACACCCAACGACGGCATTCTCCAACTGCCGGAAGAACAGGTGGAGGAGTTGATTGCCGATTATGATAATTTATTGGAAAACAAGAAGGTAGTGAAGTTTGTGCCGGCTTCCGGTGCCGCATCCCGAATGTTCAAGGAACTCTATTCCTACCTTTCGGATGATTCGGAAGAGGTTCGCAAAAAGGCGTGCGCCTTTCTGGAGTCCCTGCCGAAATATCCTTTCTACAACGCCCTTCAAGAGGCACTGGCCAAGGACGGCTATTCCCTGCAAGAGGATATTGCCCATAAGGAGTACAAGCGAGTGGTGGACTATCTTCTCAATGAGAAAGGACTCAATTACGGCAATCAGCCGAAAGGCCTGCTGCTGTTCCATCGTTATACGGACAAGATCCGCACGGCCGTGGAGGAGCATCTGGTGGAGGCTGCTCTTTATGCCAACACCAACGGACAGTGCTATCTGCACTTCACCGTGTCGCCACAACATCAGAAGGGGTTTGAACAGCTTCTGAATGAGGTGGTTCCAACATATCAGCAGCAATATGGCGTGCAATATCATATTAGCTTCTCTATCCAAGATCCGGCCACCGACACCGTGGCGGCGGAATTGGACAATACGCCCTTCCGTGACGAGAATGGACAGCTGCTCTTTCGTCCCGCCGGCCATGGGGCGCTGATTCACAATCTGAACCGTCTGGATGCCGATGTGGTGTTCGTGAAGAATATCGACAATGTCATTCCGGAAGACCGCGTGGAACCGACGGTCCGTTACAAGAAGGTGCTGGCGGCCCATCTGCTGCAACTGCAGAACAAGACGTTCCAATATCTGAAAGTGTTGGAAAGCGGCGAGGCGGACCCGATGCTGATGTGCGAGATTCTCGACTTTGCCGAAACGGAGCTGATGATTCCCGTGGAAGATGGTCTCACGCCGGAAATGCTTTGTGAACGGCTCAACAGGCCTATCCGCATCTGCGGTATGGTGAAAAACGAGGGCGAACCCGGCGGCGGCCCCTTCTGGGTGCTGGATGCCGACGGCAACGCCTCTCTGCAAATTGTGGAATCTTCTCAGATTGACAAAAAGAATCCGGCCCAGATGGAGATTATGACGCACGCCACGCATTTCAATCCCGTGGATATGGTCTGCGGCGTGAAGAACTATAAGGGCGAAAAATTCGACCTGCTGCAATATGTGGATCCGGAAACGGGCTTCATCTCCTCCAAGTCGTATGGCGACAGAACCCTGAAGGCACTCGAATTGCCGGGCCTCTGGAACGGAGCCATGAGTGATTGGATCACGATTTTCGTGGAAGTGCCGATTGAAACGTTCAACCCGGTGAAGACGGTCTTTGACCTGCTCCGCCGTTAATATTCGTCATTTTTAGGAACGGTCACAAAGCGTACATGCGGGAACGCGCGGCGGTTGGTGCCCCCGTACCCGACAGCGTAGTTGATTTCAGATGCCGGCACCAGAATGGTGGCGGCATCTCCTTTTTCGGCTACTGTGTTTTGGATGGTGTCGTGCCAGATTGCCGACAGTACTAACTCCTTGAACGACACGTGAAACGGTCCGGCCAGATAGTCTGTCCCAGAAAGAAGGCCTTCGGAGGGGTGCAGTCCCATGCGCAGGATGGTGACGTTGCGCCGCTCGAAAATCCCGTACAGCTCCTTGCACCAGTCCACCGCCTCTTCAAGGGTGAGCGGCTGGTAGCGTCCCTGACGGAAGTCTTCGGCAAGCGGGGTGTTTCCGATGACCAGGGTGGGGTAGATGCGCGTGCAGGAGGCCCCCAGGTCGGCGATGCGCTCCGCTGTGTGCATGGACTTTTCCCGCGTGTCGCCCGGCAACCCGATCATCATCTGCAGGCCAAGGTCGAAGCCGTATTCCCGGATCCGGCGGGCGGCCTTCTCCACTTGCGCTGCTGTGTGCCCGCGGTTCGCCCGCCGGAGGACGTCGTCATCCAAGGACTGGGCCCCCAATTCGATGAGTGTGACCCCATGCTGTTTCAGGTTGTCCAGGATTTCCGGCGTGATGTAGTCGGGACGGGTGGAGAGCTGGATGCCGCTGACGACTCCTTGCTCCAGATAGGGCGCGGCAACGTCCAGATACTCATTTTGTTCGGTGATGGACATGCCCGTGAAACTGCCACCGAAAAAGGCGATGCGGATGTCGCAGTCGTCAGGGATAGTTTGCAGATGCTGGCGGATGATGTCGTCCGCTTCCGCAGGCGTGGGGATGTGTGTCTGTCCGGCAATAGCGAACTGGTTGCAATAGGTGCAACGGTAGGGACAAGCCCTTTGCGGGATGAAGATGGGGATGACGCGATGTCGGGAGGCCATACGGCTACTGGAGTTGCAACAGGTATTGCCGTATGGTTTCCTGAATGCCGAGGTAGAGGGCGTCGCAGATCAGCGCGTGGCCGATGGAGACCTCTTTGAGGTTGGGGATCTGCTCCTGGAAATATTTCAGGTTCACTAACGACAGATCGTGTCCAGCGTTCAGGTCAATGTTTTGTTTTTCAGCCTCTTTTGCCGCGAGGATGAAATTGTGGATGGCCGCTTCCCGGTCTTTCAGGTAGTTGGCGGCGTAGGATTCCGTGTAGAGCTCCACGCGGTCGGTGCCGGTTGCCTTCGCGCCCGCCACCATCTCAGGGTCGGCGTTCACGAAGATGCTGGTGCGGATGCCCTTGGCGTGCAGTTGCCCGATGATGCCGGTGAGGAACTCCCGGTGGGCCAGCGTGTCCCAGCCAGCGTTGGAGGTCAGCGCTTCCGGCGGGTCGGGAACCAGGGTGACCTGCGTGGGCACCACCTCAAGGACGAGGTCCATGAAGCTTTCGGAAGGATACCCTTCGATGTTGAACTCGGTGGTGACAATGGGCTTCAAATCACGTACATCTTGGTATTTGATGTGCCGTCCGTCGGGGCGCGGATGTACGGTGATGCCTTGTGCGCCGAAGCGTTCGCAGTCCTTCGCAAATTGGATGAGGTCGGGCATGTTGCCCCCGCGGGCGTTGCGTATCGTGGCTACCTTGTTTATGTTGACGCTAAGTCGGGTGTTGCTCATAACGGTTTTGTTTATAAAGGGGATAAGATACAAAAAGACGATGTTGCCATCGTCTTTTCAATTTAGTGGGACGTATAGGATTTGAACCTATGACCTCTGCCGTGTGGAGGCAGCGCTCTAAACCAACTGGGCTAACGTCCCCTGTTTTGCGGCTGCAAAAATACACTTTTTTACATTATGTCGGCAGAAAAAAATCTGTTTTGTCGTTTTTTATTATTTCCCCTCCTTTTTTAGGATAATTAAAATAGTGTAGATCAATATCTTAATATCCATCTGGATGGACATGTTTTCAATGTATAGCAGGTCCCAGCGCAGGCGTTTCACCATCTCGTCCACGTTCTCGGCATAGCCGAATTTGACCTGTCCCCAGGAGGTGATGCCGGGTTTTATGCCCAACAGCAGCTTATAGTAGGGGGCTCTTTCGGTGATCTGGTCAATATAGTACTGCCGTTCCGGGCGCGGGCCCACGAGCGACATGTCGCCGATGAGGACGTTGTAAAACTGCGGGGTCTCGTCCAGACGGTACTGTCGCATGAACTTCCCGAAGGGGGTGATGCGGTCGTCGTTCTTGGAGGAGAGCATAGGGCCGTCGGACTCGGCATCCTCGCGCATGGAACGGAACTTGATGATGTTGAAAGGCTTGCCGCGGTAGCCGATGCGTTCCTGACGATAGAAAATGGGGCCGGGCGACGAGCGTTTGACACCGATGGCCAGCACGATGTAAAGGGGTGAAAGCAGTATCAAGGCCAGTAAAGAGAGCAGAATGTCCAAACCGCGCTTCAGATATTTCTGCCAGGTGGGCAGATATTCGGGGGTGATGGAGATGAGAGGCTCATAAAGCACGGCTGAGGTTTTCACCGTTCCGATGATGAAATCCTGCAGCTGCGGCAGGATGCTCAACGTGAGGCTCTGGTTGTCACGGGCCAGCGTCACAATCTGCTCGATGTATTTCCGCTTTCCGTTGTTGAGTGCGATGATGAGCTCCTCAATATGCTGGTCCTCAATAAGCTGCTTGAGATCTTCAATTGTGCCGAGGCAGGGGAGCTTGTCCTTCATCTTATCATCTGCATCCGGTTGCACCTTGACATAGCCGATGAGCGAGGTGCCGGAGCGCGGGCTTTGCTCGATGACCGTGTCGTAAGTCTCCACGGCGATGGCATCTGACCCGATAATGATGGTGTTGAAACCGATTAATCCCTTGTGGATTTTTCGGTTGACGGTGGTCGTGATGCACAGACGGGGTATGTAGGTGAGCACAAACTGGAAGGCGAACAGGAAGAGCATGTAGCGGATGTAGTCGCCGGGGGTGGTGACCACATCATCCAGAATGAAGGCGAAGAAGAATACGAGGGTGCCGAAGGCCGTCACCCCGAAAGTGACTCCCAGCTCGTTCAGACGGGATTTCCGATATACCTTATTATAATAGCCGAAAAAGGCATGAATCACAATCCAGTAAACAGGACACAGTACGATGCCCCAGAAGAATTTCGTGTCGTTTATGGCTGCCTGGAAAACCTGGTTGAGGTCCAGACCCTCCCCGATATGTTTACGATAGATATAAAACAAAACCCAAGTCAGGATGGCGGCCAGAATGTCGCAGGCGAGGTAAAGGGCTGTCAGTCGTTTCTTGTTCATGATGGTGTGTTAGGCGCGGGGTGAGTATATGATTTTGATGTCGTCGATGTCAAAACGGGTGCGCTCGCCTTTCTTTCCGATACCGGTGAGCAAAAGGGTTACATCTGTGACATTCGCGCTGGTATTGTGGTAATCGTTGATGATGCCGCCCAGCCGGAAGCAGACTGTCTTCCACTCCCCGTTTGTGGAATAAACTCCGCCGATTTGGTGGACAGTGCTGCTGGAGGTTGCCGTAGAAAGCTTCATGCCGATTTCCATGTTGTTGTCCACCCGGTAGGTCATCTCCAGGTAGATGTAATAGTTGCCTATGGGCAGTGTGATGGCAGAAGTGCTCACATCGAAGAATTCCTCATCCTGGAGTATGATTTCACCCACGTGAAGGCCGTCCACTTGGGTGGGCTGGAAATAGTGTGTGCTATAGGCCGTGTCCGTCGGCGTGAATGGGGAACTGTTGGTGAATGTTTCCATGAAGGGAATCTTGGTCACGCTGTTGTAGATGAACTTCAAGGGATAATCGGACACCTTGCAGGTCTCACCCCGTTTTAGCATCATGTTCTTCCTCAACACGTTGAAGAACGGATAACCGTTGATGGTGCTGGTCATGCCGTTCAGGGGGAACGCCGGAAGGATGATAACATAGGAGGAGTCGTTGTCGGGCACGTTCAGGATGGGGACGCGGCAGGGCAGCTTCCAACAGCCCAGGTTCTTGCTGTTGGCATACACGTTGACATGGGTGAAGGTGTGCTGCATCAGCGCACGCAGCTGCTCGGAGTCGTAGTTTTCGCCGTGAGTCTCGTTGTAGGTGCTGACATCCAACGGGGAAATGCCGGTCTCGGGATTGTAATTCACATCGTAATAATCAATCTGAAGATAGGCGGGTGTCAGGTCGTTGGGTTTGCAGGATGTGAGTAATATGGTGATTGTCAATAATATGACGAGTGGGGTAGGCAATGGTCTCATAAGCGAAATTTTATCCACTTAACGAATGAAAACGGACAATATTGTAGGAACGGATTTTTTTTCGATTTTTGCAGCCGAAAAAAATGAAAAAGAATAACACACTCTTGGGATATGTCGCCATCATGTTCTCCATGCTCTTCTGGGGAATCAGTTTCGTATGGACCAAGCAGCTGCTCAATGCGGATTTCCCGGTGTGTACGATTGTCCTTTTCCGCTTGCTGATTGCTTCTGTCATCTTTGTTACATTTTTCAAATTGCGGGGTAAACTGGAGCGGATACGGCATGGCGATGTGCGGCAATTTCTGCTGCTGGCCTTTTTCGAACCCTTTCTCTATTTCATTGGGGAGGATTTCGGGTTGAAGTATGTGGACGCATCCTTTGCCTCGGTGATGATCGCCCTGATCCCGATTGTGGTGTCAGTGACGATGTACTTCTGCGAGCATGAGCCTTTGAGCTGGCGGCTGCTGGTCGGTACGCTGATTTCCATCTTCGGCATTGGACTGATGAGTTTCAATCCTTCCAATACACTGTCATTCAGTTGGAAAGGATTCTCGTTGCTGCTTGTTGCCCTATTCGCGGCAGGCGGTTACAGCGTGCTTTTGGTGCGTCTGCTTAAGAACTACGGCCCCGTCACAGTGACCACCTATCAGAATCTGATGGCCATCCCGTTGTATTTGCCGCTGGTGTGTGTGTTCGACCTGCATCACTGGAGTGCTATCCAGTGGACGTTCTCTTCCGTTTTCAACCTTGTTTGTCTGGCCGTTTTCTGTTCGGCGGGGGCCTACATGCTCTACTCGTATGCCGCCAAACAAATCTCCATCACCAAACTCTCGGTGTTCACCAATGCGATACCGATTGTCACCATCATCATCGCATCCCTGTTGGGATTGGAGGTTTTCACAGCGCGGAAATTCATCGGTATTTTCATCGTGGTGCTCGGTGTGCTCTTCAGCCAGATGAAAAATAATGTGAAAACAGCGCAAAATGGTGCGGAGTGTTAGATTAATTTGCTATTTTTGCAACGTGTAAAAATAATATAAGGATATGAAGAAACTGATTATACTATTTGTTGCATTGTTCGCCCTTTCCGCATCGGCGCAATCGGTGCGTCTGATTTATCAAGGACGGATGTTGAACCTCAACGACACTATAGATGTGGCCGCTGTGCAGGGTGAGCAAACCAATGTATATCTTGGTTATGTGAATGTTAGCGGAAGCGATGGCTGGTTTATGGTGAAAAAAGAGGTTGTTACGGAACTGCCGGGGGCCACGTCCACGTTTTGTGTGTCTACCTCCTGCAGTGAGTTCCAGTCGCCGGAGTTCCAAGTGTATGCAGGCGACAGTGTGGGGGATTCTGAGGAACATGCCCTGCATCTGATTTACATGTCACCGTCAGCGGGCCAATCCGTTTATCGGTTTATTTTCCAAAATTCGGATGATGAGAACGATGCGTCGGCGTTTTATGTCCGTTACACTCAAGCTGCCGGTGTCCAGTCCGTTTCGTCTGTACCGGCTTTGAATGCCTCTCCCAATCCGGCGGTTTCTTCTGTGAAGATTTCCTATAATGCGGCATGTCCTTCTGACAGCTATGTGGTGATCCGAAACCTGGCGGGCAAGGAGGTGTTCCGTGCCCCGGTTAATCCGGAAGGGCGTTCTGTTGTGAATGTCTCATCCTTCTCCTCCGGGGTTTATCTGTACGGATTGGAGTGTGAAGGCCGTATGGTTATGGCTAAAAAATTGTTAATCAAATAATCCAAAAACAGCTTGTTTACCCATAACCCATATTCCGAACTGCTGTTTGAGACATCCCTCATTGGCCGGCCCAACAATTGGTCGGTCATTATTTTGTGCGCCCTGCTGCTTCTGCTTACCCTGTTGGTGACATCATTCCGTAACAAGCTGTATCTGACCCTGCGGGCGTTGTACTCCCAGCGTTTTTACGCGCAGTTGTTGCGGGAAGGTAGGATCATTCATGAGCGGGTGGCCATCTTCACCCTGCTCTTCGACCTGATGACGCTGTCGTTCGGAGCGTTGCTTTGTATGGAGCGGTTCGCCCCGAAGGTGGTGGATGCTTTCTCCTACATCGGCCTCTACGGGATGACCTTCGCCGTGCTGCTGGCTCTGTTCTTCTTCCAGATGCTTGTCAATAATATATACACGGCTCTCTTTGATCATCCCAAAGAGTACAATGCGATGTACCTGTACAAGTTCATCTTCCTCACCAATGTGAGCTTTGTCCTGTTTCCGTTCCTCATTTTGGCGCAGTTTAGTGGCCAATTTGTTGTTTTATACGCTTATATACCGTTCTTTTTAGTGGATTTCGGGCTGTATTTGTATAAATTGATGAAAATAAATCCACAGAAAATTAATTTGTTTCAATTTTTTGTCTATTTTTGCACGCTTGAAATTTTACCCTACATTTTGTTAGGGAAGATGGTTTCAATGTATTGATATTCAAAGAATTAAAAGGAGTTAGTTTTATTTGTAACGGATAAGAAATGCGAGTCAAGAACATATTAATTTCCCAAAATGCTCCCGCTGACTTTGAGAAGTCTCCGTATGCGGACCTGAAGCGCAAATACAGCATCAACATTGATTTCTACAAGTTTTTCAAGATTGAAGGGGTGGATGCTGTGGAGTTTCGTAAGACGAAGGTGAATATTTTGGACCATCAGGCCATCATTTTCTCCAGCAAGAATACGATAGACCATTTCTTCGAGTTGTGCAAGGACATGCGGCTCACCATGCCGGAGTCCATGAAGTATTTCTGCACTACGGAGGCGGTGGCGTTTTACTTGCAGAAGTACATCCAATACCGCAAGCGCAAGATTTTCGCCGCCAAGGACAGCCATCCGGCCAGTTTTCATGAGATTCTCCTCAAGAACAAGGAGTTGAATATGCTCATCCCATGCGGTCAGGACGGCACTTCCCAGTATCTGCTGGATTTTCTGGACGAACATTCCATCCGTCACGACCAGGCGGTGGTGTTCACCACGTCACCGGCGGACTTGGCCAAGGAGGTGGACATTGCCAAATACGACATGATTGTCATGTTCAGCCCCAACGGGGTGAAGTCGCTGAAGGCCAACTTCCCGGATTTCCAGCAGGGCGATGTTGCCTTTGCCGCACTCGGCACGGCGGTGATCAACGAATTGGAAGCTGCCGGCTGGACGGCCCAGGTGGTGGCTCCCACACCGGACCATCCGTCCATCACCGACGCGTTGGACGCTTTCCTGAAAGAAAATGCCACACGTAGAAGATAACGCCACATTCCCTTCCCGCGAACGTATCAAATCCCCGTTGGTTATCCGTGAGGTGCTGGACGGGCATGTCTCCGTGTGGGCCAGCCCTATACGTTGCTATTATCGTCTCTATCCGGCGGAGCCGGACGCTTGTCATCAGGTGGCGATTATCGTACCCAAACGACGTTTCCATAATGCGGTGGACCGCAACCGCCTCAAACGGCTGATGCGCGAAGCGTATCGTCTCCAAAAGCATATTCTGGATCCTGTGCCTGCTCCCTTGCGTATGTGCTGGATGTATCAGGACAAGTCGGTCGCCGACCAGGAAACAGTGAGCAGGGTGGTGGGACTCCTGCTGGAACAGATTTGCAAGACCTGTAAAACCAATGTCTTATGAGGCGTTTGCTGAAAGCCATTTCGAAAGGTGTCGGCGCGCTGATGATTGCGCTGATTAAGCTCTACCAGTGCACGCTCTCCCCATTGATCGGACGCGCCTGCCGCTATACGCCCACCTGCTCCAATTACGGCATTGAGGCGATTCGGAAACATGGTCCGCTTAAAGGCGGATGGCTCACCTTGAAACGCATCCTTTCCTGCAATCCCTGGGGCGGTAGCGGTTACGATCCTGTGCCGTAAGTTTTTTTTCTGACCCCATTCTACATTATTTATATATATATTATATTTGCACGCTCCTTATTTTTAAGGGGTTTGTTTTGTATTTTATTTAAAATCAACAATATACTATTATGAAGATTTCTTATAAATGGTTGAAAGACTTGCTGAAATTTGATGTCTCCCCGGAAGAGGCTTCCGCCTATCTGACCAATTGCGGACTGGAAGTGGAAGGTTTGGAGCTGTTTGAAACTGTTCGCGGCGGGCTTCGTGGCCTGGTGATCGGTGAGGTGCTCACCTGTGAGGAGCACCCCAACTCTGACCATCTTCACGTGACCACGGTCAATGTCGGGGCGGAGGAACCGCTCCATATTGTGTGCGGTGCGCCCAACGTGGCCGCTGGCCAGAAAGTGGTGGTCGCCACCATCGGCACCACGCTCTATCAGGGTGACGAATCTTTTGTGATCAAGAAGTCCAAACTCCGCGGCGAGCCTTCCGAAGGCATGATTTGCGCCGAGGATGAGATCGGTCTCGGCACCTCGCACGACGGCATCATGGTATTGCCGGAGGAGGCTGTGCCCGGCACGCCCGCCGCACAATATTTCCATATCGAGTCTGACACCATTTTCGAAATCGGCCTCACTCCCAACCGCTGTGACGCCATCTCGCACGTTGGGGTGGCACGCGACCTTTACGCGGCTCTGGTGCAGGACAACCGTCCCTGCTCCCCACTCATTCTCCCCAACGCCCCGATGGTGAAACCCATCGCCAACGTGACCTTCCGTGTGGATGTTGCCGTGGAGAACACCCGCGACTGTCCCCGTTACACTGGTCTTCTTTTTGACCATGTGAAGGTGGGACCCTCTCCCGAATGGCTGCAGACGAAGCTGAAATCCGTGGGCATTCGCCCCATCAATAACGTGGTGGATATCACGCAGTTCATCATGTTGGAACTTGGGCAGCCCATGCACGCTTTTGATGCCGATAAGATTAAGGGCAACAAGGTGATAGTCAAGAACCTGCCAGAAGGTACGCCTTTTGTCACGTTGGATGGCAACGAGGTGAAACTCCATTCGGAGGATCTGATGATCTGCAACGCCGAGGAGGGCATGTGTATTGCCGGCGTTTATGGAGGCCTTCATTCCGGCATTACGGAAAACACCACCCGCCTGTTTTTGGAGAGTGCCTATTTCAATCCAGTCTCCATCCGGAAGACCGCGAAACGGCATGGTTTGAAGACGGATGCCTCTTTCCGTTATGAGCGTGGCTGCGATCCGAGCATCACTGTTTATGCCATCCTGCGGGCCGCCGAGCTGGTCATGGAGCTGACAGGTGCCTCCCCCATCTCCGAAGTGATGGATTACTATCCCAACAAGATAGAACCCGCCCAGATAACGCTTTTCTATGAAGATGTGAACAAGGTGGCTGGGAAAGTTATTGACAAACAGACGGTTTCCAAAATCCTCCTCATGCTGGGTATGGAGGTGCATACCTCCGGCGAGGACCAGCTTATGGTGACTGTTCCTCTGAACAAGGCTGATGTGACGCGGCCGATAGATCTGATTGAGGAAATTCTCCGTATATACGGCTATAACAATATTGAGATTCCGGATATCCTGACGTACAGACTTAGCAACAAGGCTGCGCAGGATTCCGCATACCAACTTCAAGTAGCTATCTCGAACTATTTGTCCGATAATGGTTTCTATGAAGTGATGAATAATTCGCTTACCAAGGCTGAATATGCCGAGAAGTGCGATTTTCTCCGCGCGGAGGAGACCGTGCGTCTGCTCAATCCGCTGAGCACGGAACTGAACGCCATGCGGCAGACGCTCCTTTTCGGGGTGTTGGAGAATGTGGAGCGCAATGTCAACAACCGCCAACCCAACCTGCGGCTGTTCGAGTTCGGGAAAGTGTACAAATTCAATACGGAAACGAACAAGGGTGATGATGTGGTGACCCGCTATCAGGAGGAACCGCACTTTGTGCTCTGCGTGACGGGCAAGGATTCGGAAGACTCCTGGAACCGTAAGGCACAGGATTTGGATCTTTTCTATTTGAGGAATATGGTGGACAATGTGTTGGAGAAAATCAACTTCCCCACGAACCGCTTGCAGCATCTTGTTGACACTCCGTCGCGGATGTTTGCCGACCATCTTTCCTATATGGTTGGGGAAGAAGAAATTGTGACACTTGGTCTTCTGAATGCTTCTGTACTGAAGGCCTTTGGGCTGAAGTGCCCGGTTTATTATGCGGAGTTCAATTACCCGGCTCTCGTGCGTATGGTTGAAGACCGTAAGGTGAACTACCAGCCGATAGCCACGCATCCGTCCGTGCGTCGCGACTTGGCCTTGGTGGTCAACCGTGAGGTGACGTATGAGACCTTGGAGGCAATCGGATACAAGTACGGCTCCAAGCTGGTGAAACGCATCTCGTTGTTTGACGTGTATGAGGGCGACAAAGTGGAGGCCGGCAAGAAATCCTATGCGTTGAGCTATGTGCTTCAACATGCCGACAAAACGCTGACGGATGAGGAGATCAACAAGGTGATGTCCAAACTGGTGGCCGCGTACGAACGGGAAGTGGGTGCAAAACTGAGATAGGATATGAGGGTGATCCGGGGTTTTGACGAGAATGCCGGCCTGAATGCGCCGGTGGCCGCCATCGGCTCTTTCGATGGTGTCCACCTGGGTCATTGCCGGGTGTTGCGCTACCTGTGCGAATATGCGCACCAGACGGGTGGCGACAGCGTGGTGGTGACCTTCGACCCGCATCCCCAGCAGGTGCTTCGCCCGAACTCGGATTTCTTTAACATCAACAGTTTAGATAAAAATATTGATTTAATTGAAAAACAAGGAGTTGACGCTGTGTTAATAGTACCTTTTACGCATGCGTTCTCCCAACTCTCGTATTCGGATTTTATTGACCAATATATGATCGGCAAGCTCCGGGTATCCACTTTGGTGATGGGTCCCAACCATGCCTTGGGTCATAACCGTGCCGGCGGCCGGGCAGCCATTGAAGACCTCTGCAAAGAGCGTGGGGTGCATGTGGTGGAACTGCCGGAGATGGTCTGTCACGATGTGGCCGTTCATTCGGCCAAGATCCGCCATCTCATCCGTGAGGGTCGTTGGGAGGATGTGGACGAGCTGTTGGGGTACCATTATGAGTGTGAAGGTGAAAACGCGCGGCCGCGCGTCTCAAAGGCATGAAAGTAGAGACGCACTGCTGTGCGTCTCAAAACTAGAAAGAGAAATAAATAAAATAAAATTATATGAGCAAGAATCTGATTATCGTTGAGTCTCCGGCGAAGGCCAAGACCATTCAGAAGTTCATTGGAAAGGACTTCACGGTGATTTCGAGCAAAGGGCATGTCTGCGACCTGCCCCAGAAGGACATCGGTATTGATGTGGCCAAGGGTTTCGAGCCCAAATACATTATTTTGGATGACAAGAAAACCTTGATTAACGACATTAAGAAGAAGGCGCAGGATGCCGATGTGATATGGCTGGCAACGGATGACGACCGCGAGGGTGAGGCTATTTCCTGGCACCTGATGCAGGTCACCAAAATGGATCCGTCCAAAGTAAGGAGAATCGTTTTCCACGAGATTACCAAAGGGGCCATCGAGAATGCATTGGCCAACCCGCGGGATCTGAACATCGACCTGGTGAATGCACAGCAGGCGCGCCGAGTGTTGGACCGTTTGGTGGGCTTCGAGTTGTCGCCCGTCTTGTGGCGTAAGGTGAAACCCCAGCTCTCCGCCGGACGTGTGCAGTCGGTGGCCGTGAAGCTGATTGTGGAACGCGAACATGAGATTGAGCGTTTCAACAGCACCTTCTCCTACCGGGTGGAGGGCGATTTCGTTACGGAACGCGACCGTCAGGTGGAGCTCTCCACGGAACTGAACAAGAAGTTCAACACCCGCGAAGAGGCCATGAAGTTCCTGGAGGATTGCAAGAACGCCACGTTCAAGGTGTCGGCCATCGAGAAATCCCCCGGTAAGAAAAGTCCCGCCCCGCCGTTCACCACCTCTACACTCCAACAGGAGGCCGCCCGCAAATTGGGGTTCTCCGTCAGCAAGACTATGGTGGTGGCCCAACAGCTCTATGAGGCCGGTTACATCACCTACATGCGTACCGATTCCGTGAACCTGTCGGCTTTCGCCCTTGCGACGGCCAAGGATGTGATTACGGAGCTGTACGGCGCGGAATATTCGCACCTTCACAATTTTGTCACGCGTACCAAAGGCGCGCAGGAGGCCCACGAAGCCATCCGTCCCACAGACATGTCGCGGCAGACAGTTCCGGGCGACACTTTCGTGAAGCATCTCTATGAGCTGATCTGGAAGCGCACCATCGCCTCCCAAATGAGCGATGCGAAGACCGAAAAGACCAGCATCACCATTCCGGTGTCGAACCGGTCGGAGAAATTCATGGCCAACGGGGAGGTAATCCTTTTCCCGGGCTTCCTCAAAGTATACACCGAATCCAAGGATGAGGAGAGTGAAGAAATCAAGGGGTTGCTGCCCGTTGTGCAGCAGGGCGAGAACCTCATGTCGAAGAACATCACGGCTACCCAGCGTTTCGCCCAACCGCCCGCGCGCTATACAGAGGCTTCGCTGGTGAAGAAGCTGGAAGAGTTGGGCATCGGCCGTCCTTCCACCTACGCCCCGACCATCACCACCATCCAGAAGAGAGGGTATGTACAGAAAGCCACACGTCCCGGCAAGGAACGCAAGTACGACTGTCTCATCTTGAAGAACGGTACCCTGAAAGAGGAGGAACGCACGGAGAAATACGGTTATGAGAAGGAAAAAATAATCCCCACGGACGTGGGCATCGTGGTGAACGACTATCTGCAGGAGAATTTCCAGGATATCATGGATTACGGCTTCACTGCGGATGTGGAAAAGGAATTTGACGATATTGCGGAAGGCAAAGAACAATGGCAGAATATGTTGCAACGCTTTTACGGCGGTTTCCACGATTCAGTGGACCACGCGTTGAACTACTCCGCCAAGGCGAGCGGCGAGCGGCTGCTCGGCTATGATCCGGCCACCAACGCAAAGGTCTTCGCCAAGTTGGGCAAATATGGTCCTATGGTCCAGATAGGGGAGAACTACGCGGATGAAAAACCCCGCTATGCCCGTCTTCGTCCAAACCAGTTCATCGAGACCATCACGCTGGAAGAGGCGATGGAACTGTTTAAGCTGCCCCGTACAGTGGGCGATTGGAACGGTCATGAGGTCATTGTGGGTGCCGGCCGATTCGGTCCGTATGTGCGCTATGAGGATACTTTCGTATCCATTCCTAAAGATGAGGATCCCATATCCATCTCCCTGGAGCGTTGCATTCAGATTCTGGAAGAGAAACAGAAGAAGGATGCCGACCGGGCACCCCGTCTGATTGGGCATTACAACGGCAAGGAGATTATGGCTGCCGCCGGACGCTACGGCCCCTATCTGAAATACGACGGTAAGAACATCACGTTGGGCAAGGGCATGGACCTCAATAGCCTGACAGAGGAGTCTGCTATTGATTTTCTGCAGAACGCGCAGACTAAGAATGTGTTACGCTCCTTTGAGGAGGATAATAACATTAAAGTGATGAACGGACGCTACGGAGCATACATCACCAACGGCACCGACAATTTCAAGATTCCCAAGGGCACGGCGGCGGAGAATATGACATATCAGGACTGTATTGAAATTATCCGTAATACAACTCCGACGGCCAAGAAACGTATCATCCGCAAAAAGAGCTAACTATGGATCTCTCACTCTATTTCAAAGCGGTGGATGCGACCTTGGGCGGCATTGAGCGGGACATTCTCTCCGACCAGCAACTGTTGTCACGGGTCCTGTTCTACAACCCGGAAGAGCCCATCAACATCCAGGAGGCCCAGCTGGCCATCATTGGTGTGCCGGAAGCCCGTAACAGCTACCGCAACGAGTCTTGTGCGATGGCTCCGGATGAGATTCGTCGGCAGTTTTACCAGTTGTACCGATGGAAATCCGATGTGCGCATCGTGGATTTGGGCAATCTGGTGGTAGGTGAGACGGTGGAAGATACCTATGCGGTTTTGGCGGATATTATCGCTTATCTGTTGGAAAA
The DNA here is from genome assembly GCA_045116675.1 of Bacteroidales bacterium. GTDB lineage: Bacteria > Bacteroidota > Bacteroidia > Bacteroidales > WCHB1-69 > F23-D06. The sequence continues at coordinate 19,288 of JBGUMF010000054.1, read as the reverse complement.
CAGTGTGTTACCTATTATCTTGGGTGGTAGCAACGATCTTGCTTTTGCCAATTATCGTGCGTATGAGAAAATTGAAAAGGTGGTGAATCTCGTGTCGGTGGATTCCACTTTCGACCTTGGTAGTGAAACGCAACCTATCCGTTCGGATGCCTATCTGAATAAGATGATTCTCCAACAGCCGAATTATCTGCTTAATTATGCGAATATCGGCTATCAGGTCTATATGAACAGTCCGGCGGATCTGAAAATGATGGACGATCTCTTCTTCGAGACCTACCGTGTGGGTACCATGCGTAAGGATTTGGAAGAGGTGGAGCCTATCGTGCGCAATGCCGACATGGTGACCATCGACATCTCCGCGGTACGTCGGCCCGACGCGCCGGGATGCCCGCACAACTCAGCCAACGGGTTTTACGGTGAGGAAATCTGCCAGATAGCCAAATATGCCGGCGTAAGCGACAAACTCACCTCTTTCGGCATTTATGAGTATGATCCCACAATGGATTACGGCAACCAGACATCCCAGTTGATCAGCCATATAATATGGTATTTTGTGGAGGGATATCTGAACCGCCAGCAGGACGACCGTTTCCGTGACAAGGAGGCCTACCGGCAATACAGCATTGCCGTGTCCGGTGCTTTGGACGAGATGGTCTTCTACTGCAGCCGCAAGACCGGACGCTGGTGGGTGTTGGTGCCGATTATCAGCAAGGACAAGAATGTGACCCGCAACTATTACCTGCCCTGCTCGAAACGGGATTATGACCTCGCGTGTGAGGACCGTATTTCGGACCGTTGGTGGAGAACCTATCATAAACTCAATCATTAGTGGCATCGTTTTTATTTTGAAAAAAAGATTAATAATAATAATTAAAAAACAATGATTATGAAAAAAGGATTTTTACTCTTGTTGCTTTGTGCGTTGACGTACTCTTTTGTTAGTGCGCAGATTGATGACAAAACCGCTGCCGAGCAGGCTGTGAAGACCACCGTCAAGGCAGCTACGGTGGACAGTGCCAAGCACTGGAAATTTACAGGTATGGTGGGCTTGAACGCCTCTCAGACCGCCCTCTTCAACTGGGCTGCCGGTGGTGACAACAACATTACAGGCTTCGTTTATGCCAACTTGACCCTTTCGTTCAAGAAGAACAAATGGACATGGGACAGCAACTTGGACACTGAGCTGGGTGAGTCGTTCTCCTCCGCTTTGAATCCTAAATGGAGAAAGGCCAACGACAAGATCAACTTCACCACCAAGGGCGGTTTCCAGATGCACCCGCAATTCTATCTTACCCTCTTGGGAAGCTTCAAGTCGCAGTATTGTCCGGGTTTTACCTATGCCAACGATGAGGCTGGCAGTAAGGATCTTATCTCCAAATGGTTGTCTCCTTCCTATACCGACCTCGCCCTTGGTATCGAGTATCGTCCTAATGACATCTTCACCATTGGTGTGTATCCGATTGCCGGTCGTATGACCACTTGCACGGAGGAAATCCTTCGTCCGAACTACGGTCTTTCCCAGCGCGAGGATGGCACCTATAAGCCGGTGATGCTGAATATGGGTCTCCGTATCAATGGTGGCATCAACTACACCTTGGTGAAGGACCTCAAAATCATCTCTACCATCACGTTGTTCACGCCTTATACGGCCAGAATCCATGACAAAGAGAATGGTCAGAAATTCGGCAACTTCGATGTGGACTGGGATGTGGCCATTACCTATAGCTTCCTCAAAGTGTTCAGCGTCAGCTTGATGACCTCGCTGAAGTACTACGACAAGGTGATGATTGCCGGCAAGGATTGGAACGGCCTTGGACCTGGCTACAGCAGCAAGTATCCTGCCGCACGTGTGCAGTTCAAGGAGGTGATCGGTCTGGGTATCGGCTATAGCTTCTAATCTGGGATTTCATTCGATAAAATCATTATACGACTCTTTATTAATTGGATTATGCAAAAAATCAGAATCAAAGACATACTTAAAAATCCGGATGTGGTGGGTATTGGTAATCCTGTCACCGTGAAGGGATGGGTGCGTACCAAACGCGGAAACAGCAACGTGGCTTTCATTGCGCTGAACGACGGATCTATTGTCTCCAACCTGCAGATTGTGGCGGACCCGGCCAAGTTTGACGAGGAGTTGATGAAGAAAATCACGACGGGTTCCTGTATCCATGTGGAAGGCACGCTGGTGGAATCGCAGGGCAAGGGCCAGACTGTGGAGGTGCAGGCTGACACGATTGAGCTTTACGGCACCGCTGACCCGGAAGTGTATCCGTTGCAGAAGAAGGGCCACTCAATGGAGTTTCTGCGTGAGATTGCGCACCTGCGTCCGCGCACGAACTACTTCGGCTGTGTGCTCCGTCTGCGTCATGCCATGGCTTTCGCCATCCACAAGTACTTCAACGACAGAGGCTTCTTCTATCTGCACACCCCGCTGATCACCGCTTCGGATGCGGAAGGTGCCGGCGAGATGTTCAATGTGACTACCTTCGACCTGAACAACGTGCCCCGCACGGAGGACGGCAAGGTGGACTTCAAGAAGGACTTCTTCGGCAAACATACCAACTTGACGGTTTCCGGTCAGCTGGAAGGTGAGCTGGGAGCTCTTGCGTTGGGCAACATCTACACCTTCGGACCCACGTTCCGTGCCGAGAACAGCAACACACCGCGCCACCTCGCCGAGTTCTGGATGATTGAGCCCGAGATGGCCTTCTATGACATCAAGGACAACATGGACCTTGCCGAGGATTTCATCAAATATCTGGTGCGTTATGCCCTCGATAACAACATGGATGACCTTCGTTTCCTGAACGATATGTTCGACAAGGGACTGATCGAACGTCTGGAGTCAGTGCTGAAAGAGGATTTCGTGCGTTTGGACTACACCTCCGCCATCGAGATCCTGCTAAAGGCCGACAAGAAATTCGACTACAAAGTGTCGTGGGGTGTTGACCTTCAGTCGGAGCACGAGCGCTACCTTGTGGAGAATCACTTCAAGAAACCGGTTATTTTGACTGACTACCCGAAGGAGATCAAGGCCTTCTATATGAAGCAGAACGACGACGGCAAGACTGTGCGTGCCATGGATGTACTCTTCCCGACCATCGGCGAGATCATCGGTGGCTCCGAGCGCGAGGCCGACTACCAGAAGCTGCTCAACCGCGTGCACGAATTGGGCATGACGGAGGAACAGTACTGGTGGTATTTCGAGACCCGCAAATTCGGCTCCGCGCCGCACTCGGGCTTCGGCCTTGGCTTTGAGCGTCTGCTGCTGTTTGTCACTGGCATGACGAACATCCGTGACGTGATCCCATTCCCGAGAACTCCGCAAAACGCTGAATTTTAACGCTTTCTATAATAAGGGCGTATGTTGATACGCCCTTTCGTTTTCATTTTATGCCTACAAATCTCTCACAGGAACAGAAAGCCGTACAACGGCAGATTGCCACGCAGCAGACGATTCGTCTGATGCAGCTGGTGGAGCTTCCGTACAACTCGTTGGAGCAGGAAATCCTCAAGGAGGTGGATGAGAATCCCGCCTTGGAGGCCTATCGCGACGATGAGGATCCCAACGTGGAGCCGGTGGAAGAGGGCGATATGCCCGAATACGATGAAAACGGGGACCCGTTGGAGCTTACCAATGAGCCGCTTTCCGAGGATGAGATTTTCAAGGAGGATTATTATCGGGACGACGACCTGGACGATTATCCTTCGGAACGGGAAATTGAGAACAGGATTCAGCGTATGAATGCGCCCGATCCGGACAAGGTTCGCGACTCGAGCGGTGTCTTTCATCAGTCGTTGCAGGAGCAGTGGCAGCTGCAGCTGGGTGAGATGATGCTGACGGAACGCCAAAGCCAGATTGCCTATTATATTGTCGGTAACCTTGACTCCGACGGCTATCTTACGGCCGATCTTAAAAGCCTGTCGGATGAGTTGTTGTACAATTATAATATATACACATCCAAAGAAGAGGTGGAGCAGGTATTGGTGGAGGTAGTACAAGAGTTGGAGCCCGCGGGCACTGGCGCACGTAATCTGCAAGAGTGTCTGCTTCTGCAACTGCGACGGAAACCGGAACAGACGGAGACTGTAATGGTTGCGCGGGCGATTCTGGAACAATGTTTTGATGAATTTTCCAAGAAACATTTCGACAAGATTGCCCAGATGCTCTCCCTGACGGATGAGCAGCTGAAGGAGGCTATGACGCTCATACAGCGTCTCGATCCCCGTCCGGCGGATGCCTCCACACCGCTGGAGAAATCGGCGGACCTGATCACCCCGGATTTCCTCATCACCAGCAATAACGGCCAGCTTACCTTGACGTTGAACAACCAATATGTGCCTAAGGTTCGCATAAACAAGGAGTTCAGCAACGAATATCGCTTCTTGACCAAGGAGGCGAGTGAGAAACGGCGTCAGGAGGCCGAGAAGTTCATGCGCGAGTATGTGGACCGCGGCAACCAGTTCATCGCTACGCTCACCACGCGCGAGATGATCCTCTACAATACCATGTATGCCATCATGCAGCATCAGAAACAGTATTTCCTGACAGGTGATGATACGATGCTCAAGCCCATGATATTGAAGACAATAGCCGAAGAGGTTGGGGTAGATGTGTCCACGGTGTCACGCGTGTCCAACAGCAAATATGTGCAGACGGACTTCGGCATTATTTCTCTAAAACATCTTTTTTCCGAAGCGGTCAACGATGACGACATCTCTTCCAAGGAGATCAAAAGCATTCTCAGCGACATTATTCGTGAGGAGGACAAGAAACACCCGTTGTCAGACGAGGCATTGTGCGGCCTGCTGAAAGAAAAAGGTTATAACATTGCCCGCCGCACCGTGGCCAAGTACCGCGAGCAGCTCAACTTGCCGGTCGCGCGGTTGAGGAGAGAAATCTGAATGAAAGGGCTGATTTCAGTCGTTTACTCCCATGCAGACACACAACGGAATCCGTAGCGGGTTTCATTTTTCTTTGTCGGCAGGCTGAAGCGTAGGAACTGAAGTCCGTCGTTATCCGTATAGTTTTCGAGGCGGAAGTAGTCGTCCTTCGTTTGATTGGGATTGTACTCAATGCGTTTCATAGAAACCAGCATCTGTTCCGCCACCCGGTCGGTGCGCCATTTGCAGTAAGCCTCCGCCTGCACGTTACTTATTCCCAAGACGGGATATAGTGCGTATGTCACACTTTCGAAATAGTATTCGGCTATCTTTTCCGGCAGTTGCTGGCGAAGCACCTTTGCATCGGGTTGGGAGGCCTTGTACTCCTTGGAATCGGCACCGAAAACATGCTTCAGCCAGTATTGGTATTCCCTCCAATCCCGATTGCAGATTTGCTCTTTATCAATATATTGGTCGTCAATCCATTGGTCTTGTCCCTTTAACTGAAATTTTTTCTGGTAGTTCTTGGGGACGCTTTTCTGTGCGGAAATGGAACAAAGGCAGCACATCATGGCCGCCATCAGCAAGGTAATGGTCTTCTTCATGTTATTGGGTGTTAAGGTTTCTATAATTAATAACGGATGTTGGGAATAAAATCTTGGGTTTGTTTGTTTTTTTTTTACTTTCAAGAAGATGATATGTCTTCATGTTGTTTTTTTTTGTTTTTTTGTAGTGAAATACCGGGAATGAAAAGATCGTGGCAATTCAAATAGTTTTTATTTTTAAAACATTGTGGCTATGAAGAAAAATTTTCTTTTTGTCTTTGCAATAACGTTGCTGGCGTTTCTTTCTATGAAATGCGATGCGCAGGTCTCATTGGCGTTCAAAAGACTCAGTGTTAATAATATTAATCGCATGACAAATCATATAACCGATATGAAGATGTTGGAATATGGGGATTATGTGACAGGTGTATCGATTGGTGTCATGGCGGAAGTGGTCAATATGGGCGATTCTGTTTTATATTTTGATGAAGGTATAGACAATGTCAGGTTGGCCTTGTATTTTTATGAGATGGGAACGGGATGGCGGAAAATGTATTTGCGGAAACCACAAAAGCAAGGTCCCGTCATCTCGGAAATGGATTCATTGGCTCCCCAAGAGAGTTTGACGATACGGCGGGCGGTCCTCCTTCCTGCCAGTCTTTTCCAGGAAGAAGAACCGTTGTATTACATATCCAGCATCGCATCGACGATGTGTTTGGCATTGGAAATTCCCGGTTATGGATCTGTGCTTTCCGGTTCGTTCGAGAGACTTTATTTGAATGGTGCGGAATTAAAGACGGAGCGGATTGCATGTTACAGTTGTACGCATATGTATATGCTGACCCGTCATAATGAAATGATGGAGGAATATATGAGTGAAGAACCGGCTGATTTCGGTTCCTATTTCTCCAATTACGTCCTGGGAAAAGCATTTTTATGCAATATGGATTTCACACGCAGGTTGTATCCGGGACCCTTGTCTCCCACCATATTCGGCAAATAGGGTAGGGGATTTTTTTTTCGTCCCTTCTTAGGCCAGCAAGCTGTCAACGAAGGTACTCAAAACAAAAAGGAGCATGCTATTGCATGCTCCTGGGAGTTCTCAGCTGCGGAAAGTGAGGGATTTACCAAAGGCAAAATCGAAAAATTAACTCCTTGATTGTGAGGCAGATAAAAATTAAAAAATAGTAAAAAACGGACTTTTTTGTCCCGATATAGTCCCGGCACTGCGGAAAACAAAAAACTTTCCGCACATTGTATAAATTTAATATACAGGTAATTAGAGAACATTGTTAATGAAAACAAAAGAGAAACTTCTTAAAAATTTTTATCAGAACTGAGATTATCAACAATAGAAAGCAGACGCGCAATCTAAGCATACTTCAAATTGAAATATATATTATAGAAACTACGGTATAACACGACCATCGGTAGAGAAATTCAGATTTTTATACTTACAAAGCCAACTTCTACCCTTTATAACCCCGATTTTGCAGAGATGATTATAGATAAAATAAAACTTACTCAATACGTTGGGAAAAGAACTTGCACTGACTGAAAAAAGAAAATTCACAGTACTAAAATTAACAATTCTGTTTTGCTTAATACATTCACGAGCAAACATAGCCGTATAAGAATCAGGATGACCATCGTTCTCAATCTTGAAAATAGTGAAAACATAGTCATCATATGTATCATTTTTGTGTATGGAAATGTATCTGGGAAGATTAGTGACAAGCTGAAAAATTTCCTCCCGCAATTCATTGCAAGCCAAAACTGACTGCATGGCTAATTGATCAAAATCATTTCTCAATTGAAAATCTTTTCTAAACGATTCGAAATCTTTCATAAATAAATATTTATTGGTTAAGGATCTCAAGGTTACTGTCGCCAAAAACAAGCTGCAATATCTTATCCTTCTTGTCCTTACGTATCTGGATGGAAAGCATCACAGTGTCATCAGGCTGAGCGGCAGAAAAAGAATCAAAATCCACAAAGCGCTTTGGATAAGTAATAAGCTCAACAAGAGACACTTGCAATACATTGCAAAATGCAATAAGAATATCCAAGTCAGTTTTTGACGCACCGCGTTCAAATCTTGCGTATTTCGACTGAGTGATATGCAATTTTTCAGCTACCTGTTCCTGAGAGAGATTGGCTTTCTCTCTAAATAATCTGACATTTTCCAAAATTTTTTTCTTCATAAAGCAAAATTATATAATTATGAATCAAGTGATTAGTCGGAAATTGAAAAAAAAACAACAAAAAACGACTTACAATATAATTATCAAGTCAAAAAATGATTATTTTTGCACCGTCAAATATAAATTTTAAATATGGCAAATATAGAAAATAATAAGGAAAAAGTACACGGCCTGACAAAAAAAGAAAAAGAAATGATAGCCGAGAAGACAGGCTACGCATACTCGACAGTGAACATGCTGCTGATGTGCAAACTGAAAAAAAACAAAAGAAACATGAAAGTGATAAGAATCGCAAAAAAAATGCTGTACTTCAAAAAGCTGCACCAAGAGAACCTGATGAAAGACCTCAAAAACATAAAGTAAATGATAAATGACGGAAAACCAATATTAGATGCATGCTGCGGTTCAAGAATGTTCTGGTTTAACAAGAACAATCCAATGACGGATTTCATGGACATAAGAGACGAAGTATGTGAATTGTCAGACGGTCAACTGTGTATTGTGAAACCGAACATAATAGGCGACTTTACAAACATGCCATTTCCTGAAAAATCATATAAAATGGTAGTATGGGATCCTCCTCACTTAGTATGGGCAGGAAAAACGTCAAATTTATATAAGATGTTTGGTAAAATGGATGATTGGAGAAAAGATCTCAAAAAAGGATTTGATGAATGTATGAGAGTATTGGATGATTATGGTGTTCTAATATTCAAATGGAGTGATGTTCAACTAAAAACTAAAACAGTAATAAAAGCCCTTGGCCAAGTGCCTCTTTTCGGACACAAGACAAGCAGGCATACGATATGGATGTGTTTTATGAAAGAACCAAAGCCGCTCCAGAAAAAAAAGTTAAACGAGTAACGCCGGATCAAAGGAGTCCGTCGGGTGAGAGCCCCGTATATTTTTTAAATCAACAAAAAAAGAGCGGCTTTTAAATTTTTCAAAAATGGAAAACATAGAAAAAAAATACAGAGAAATAGGAAACAAAGTGGAAAACATATATGACGGGAGAGGAAGAGGAATTGACATATATGTATGTAAAGAATGCGGAAAAGAAAGATACACGAGATACAAGGAAAAAGGGGTGACACCGTATATAATAATATGCGACAAATGCAAAGGGACAATGCAACACAAATATACAATAGGGGAACTGACGGCGCAAAAATGGAAAAAGAAAGTGGAAAACTGGGTAAGACCAACGCTAAAAGAAACAAAGAAACTGACAAAAGGGGAAAAGGAACATGTACTAAAAGGAGGACTAATGCTTGAAAAAGAAATCGAAGAAAGATGCTCGATTAAAGGACAAATACAGAAACTGAAAGAAATCGTAGAATGGTGGTTAAAAACAAGAGTCAAAAAAAGAATCAAATAAAGAAATGAAAAAAAGAAATATAATGAGACAAGAAGAACACGAAAAAAGAATTAAGGAAATATGTCAAACAGGCTTGAATAGAATCAGACCGTTATCTGCAAATGCGTCTGATATTGTAGGTAAAGCGTATCAAATTGGTTTTGAAACTTGTTGGAACATATTCACAGGAAAAGCGTCACCAATGTCAAGTGACAAAACACTACAATCAAAACAAGATACGTGTGCAACAACAGAATGTCATTATCGTGGTATTTATGGGTGCGGTGTTTTGAAAAATGCTTTCTGTCCATTGTATATACCGGTAAAATCAAACAGGGAAAGTGATAAATAAAAAACTGAAATGAAAGCGGACGCAATATGACAATCAATATTATTCCAAACACAAGAATTATGAAACTGTATCAAAACATCAGTAACAGAGAGCTACCGAAACTCCTTAGGGTCAGTTATGAGTTGAACAAGGGTGATATGGAGGAAACAGCGGCAGACCTTGAAACCATAGACAAGGCCCTTGGGGTGTTGAGGAATAGGTCGCTTATCAATGCACGTTCTCGCAAGGCAAAGGTAAACCGTTGGAGTACCAACAGAAACTTCAAGGGTATCATGGAAAACATATTGTTGCAACGAAAGGGGGCCGTGCAATGAGCGCAAAACTTGAATTGTTTGGCCTCATGCCAGACTTAAAAACAATGATTTTAGCATAGATAAATAGTAACCCCCTAAACAATATCAAAATGAACAAAATGAAAGTATATGTCGCCAGTAGTTGGCGCAACGAACACCAAAAGTCGATTGTTGAGGAACTGCGTAAAATGGGCTTCGAGGTATATGATTTCAAGCATCCTAACGGAGAGGCAGGATTTCAATGGAGTAGAATTGAAGAAAAGTGGCAGGGCTGGAGTATGGAAGAATATGGGGAAGCCCTCAAAACAGACTACGCCCAATTTGGCTTCAACAGAGATTTTGATGCAATGAAAGAGGCTGACATCTGTGTATTGTGTCTGCCGTGCGGTAGGAGTGCTCTCCTCGAAGCGGGGTGGATGAAAGGTGCTGGCAAAAATGTCATTGCGTGCATTCCGCAAGACGTGAAGATTGAGCCGGAATTGATGTATGGTTTGCTTGATGGAATTGCCATCAGCATCCAAGATGTTGAGCAGATGCTGAAAGGAGGCGATAAATGAAATGCAATTATGCACAAGTATATCACTACACATTACAACTCGAATAGATGAAATATTCCAATTCTTTCCAAAACTTCAAAGTATGGAATGGATTATAAAAACAGCATACGAACAAAACGACCGGGTGTGGATGCCTGACGGGAACGGGGGGTGGAAAAAAGGGAGGGTGAGAAAGATAATACTGTTCATGGCAGACATCACAGAGAGCCCGGAAAAAGCGGCATACAACGCGCTGAACTACCACTGCGAGGACATCGAAGGAAACAGATACGTCTATCACGAAAAAGACATAAGAAAAAGGACAGGACAAAACCCAGGACAATGAAGGAAAACACACTGCAAAAGATATACGAGGCCACAAACAAAGGACTCGACATAATACTGCACTACTACCCGCAGGCGGCAGGCTGCGAACGTAAGGGAAAGTACTTCAAAATGAGGGAAGACGAAAAAACCGCATCCGCGTGCATGAAGGAAATAAACGGCGTGATGAGGGTGACGGACTTCGGGGACAAACAGAAAGCCCTCACACCCGTGGAGATCTGCATGAAAGAAGAAAGACTGGACTTCCGGGAAGCGGTGAAAAAACTGGCTGCAATGTACGGCGTGGACGGGGAAAAAAGAACAGAGAACAGGCCGACATACAGCAGCCGCCCGGCAAAGCCGGAAGAGAAGGAAGGACAGACAGACTACGAGCTCAACGAGAAGATGACAGACAAAGAACTCAAAATCCTCGGGCCAAGGGTGACACAAGAGGTGTGCGACCGGTACAACTATTACAGCGTGAAATGGAAAAGCACGGTCAAGAACCGGAAAGTGCACATCTTCAGCAGCAACGAGGATTACCCGATATTCATGCACGACTGCGGGAAGTTCAAGAAGTTCTACGAGCCGCTGGCCGCAGACAAAGGAAGAAGGTTCAGCACAACAGGAGAAAAAGAACCCGGATACATCAACGGGCTACAAGAACTGAAGAAACTGCACGAGAAACACGTCAAGGACATGGACGGAGAAGCGGAGACAGCAGAAGCCGAAGGGGAAGAAAAGACAAGAAAAAAGAAATCCGGCAAACTGCCGGAAGCGATACTGTGCAGCGGCGAGAGGGACGCGCTGAACTGCGCGGGCCTCGGATACCCGCCGCTGTGGCTAAACAGCGAAAGCGCGGAACTGGACGCAAAATCATACGCCGAAATCATGAAACACGTGGAGGTGCTGTACAACGTGCCGGACACAGACAGCACAGGAATCCGCATGGGAAGGAAGCTGGCCATGAAGTACATCGACATAAGGACGATAGAACTCCCGGAAAGCCTTGCGGAAGAGAGAGACTGGAGGGGAAAACCGAAGAAAGACCTCAGGGACTGGGTGGAAAAAGACCCGTCGATAAAAAACTTCAAGGAAATGGTGAAAGTGGCCAAGCCGTGCAGGTTCTGGGAGAAGACATACACGAAAGAAAAGGCAAGATACGAAATCAACACGCTGTACCTGCTGCACTTCCTGAAAGTGAACGGATTCGGAAAAATAGTGGACAACGAGAACGACACAGTGACATACGTGCAACAGGAAGGGTACAAAGTAAAACAGATAAGCACGAGAAAAGTCCAGGACTTCATACAGGAATGGGCAAAAAAAGAAAGACTGGACGTGGAAATCCAAAACCTGATACTGAACAGCGCAAGAGTGAACGGAACAGTGTTCGAAAAGATGGAACCGGTAACACCGGACTTCACAAACTTCGACGAAAGATCACAGACGCTGTTCTTCGAAAACACCGCCGTGAAAGTCACGGCGGAAAGCGTCGAGCAGACAAAAGGGGAAACAGGAAAAAGCGTGTGGGAAAGAGGGATATGCAAACACAAATTCAAAAGAAGAGAGCCTGCGTTCTCATGGAAATGGAACGAAGAGAAAGAAAACTACGACATGGAAATAAAAGACATGTCAAGCAACTACTTCCGGTTCCTGACAAACGCAAGCCGGATATACTGGAAAGAGGAATTCGAGGAAAGGGCGGAAAAAAGCTACGACAAAAACCTGCAATACATGCGGGAACACCACTGGGACATCGACGGGCCGAGACTGACGGAAGAGGAAAGGGAAGAGCAGAGACAGCACCTGGCCAACAAGATGTTCTGCGTGGGGTACATGATGCACTCCTACAAGAGCCTGAGCAAAGCGTGGGCGGTATGGATCATGGAAAACAGGATCAGCGAGGAAGACGAGAGCGGGGGTGGAAGCGGAAAGACATTCATGACAAAATTCCTCAAACAGTTCAAGAACACGGAAATGGTCAACGGAAGAGACAAGAAACTGACGGAAAACCAATTCTTCATGGACCGCGTGACAGAGGCCACGGACATACTGATCATAGACGACGCGGCAAAATACATGAACTTCAACTACTTCTACTCCATGATAACAGACAACATGGTGGTGAACTACAAAAACGCGAAATCGAAGGAGATAGACTTCCGGGTGTCACCCAAGCTGGTAATAAGCTCGAACTTCCCGCCTCCGGCAAGCGACGGCAGCACGGCCAGAAGAATACTCACGTGCGTGTTCAGCGACTACTACCACCAGGCAACAGACAGCGGCGAATACCGCGAAACGGTGAGAATATCGGACGACTTCGGCAGGGAACTGCACGACGGAAGATACACGGAAGAAGAATGGAACCAGGACATCAACTTCTGCATCGACTGCCTGCAGTTCTACCTATCGACAATACCGCGCAACATCATGATACAGCCGCCCATGGAGAACGTGGACAAACGAATGAGAATGCAGGAAATGGGAACGGAGTTCATGGAATGGGCGGAAGTGTTCTTCTCCAAGGGAAGCGAGAACCTGGACAAATACCTGGACAAGAAGGCGGTCAAGGAAGCCTTCGACCCGAAAAGAAGGTACTCGACAAACGGGTTCACAAGAAGACTGAAAATGTTCTGCAAGGACTGCGACTACATAGAGACAATGAACCCGCCGACATGTCCCGGGTACACGGAAAAAGGGAAGAGGATCCTGCGCAAGACAGAAGGGGAAACAAAGGAATACATATACGTGAAAACAAAAGGGACGCCGATAAAGGACACGGAAGAAGACTTCTGAGGGAAAAGCACGGAAACGCGCAAACCGATTACACACAAAACGCCGCAGGAGGCCGCCATTGCTTGGCGGCCTCCTGCATTTGGCGCATCGACTGAGCGGCCGCGGGAAGGCCGGAAGACGCGCCACGAAGAGAGAAAAAAACATCACCGGAGAACATGGCCACGGAGAACGCAAAAGGACGCGCGAAGCGCCCGGAAGGGCCGCGAAGACCTTTTGCAAAAACAATGTTAATTCCGGCCCCGTATTTTCGGAGGGGGAATTAACAAAACGCCTCCCCCTCCCCCTCAACATGAAATCTTGAGAAAAAAAGTGTAACTTTGTAACCGATCATAACAAAAACTTCAAACAATCCTTTTAATTTACTTATTTTTAAATAAATAAGTAAAAAGAAAAAAGGTTACAAAAAGAAGTTACACTTCGGTTACACTTCGGTTACACTTTCGTGAGGAAAAAAGGGAAAAAAAGGAAAAAAAGGACCAAAAAGCCGAAAGAGAAAGTGTAACGGCATGACCGGAAAAATGTAACCGAAAGGTTAACCGCTGAAAACAAGGAAGATAGAAAGAAAAAAAGCCCGGTTACAAAGTTACAGTTTTTTTCCCGGAAATCAGACACAGAAAAAAAAAAGGAGAAAAAAGAGGAGAAAAAAGAGAAAAGGAAAATTAACAAAAAAACGCAAAAAAAAAATTCAGGAAAGTCCCAACAAGAACAAAAGAAAGAAAAAAGAAAAAAAGGAGGGGAAAAAAGGGAAAAAAACTAAAGTTTTTCTTGAACAAAAAGATGCAATAAAATAAAAATCAGTATATTTGCAGGCGGAAATGACAGAAAAAATCATACATATAAAAATCCACCCGGCAGCCAAAAAATGGCTGGAATCAACACAGAAAAAAGTGAAAGGCTGCGTGACGATAACCGACAGGGAAACGAGGACGGTGTTCGAGGCGTGCCTGGGCAGAAAGAACTACAGGGGAAAATCAAGAGTGTCGGAAGGCTACGAAACGAAGTTCACAACCATGAAGATACGCGTCCCCGACTGGGTGTTCTACAACGTGGGCTTCGAAATGACACCGTTCTGGCAGTGCACGTTCTCGGCATACGCATACAACAGGATGATGAACGAGATATGCACGACCGTGGAAGCGGCTGCGGCGACAGGACACGGCGACAGGCTCAACACGATAGAGGCCATGCTGCAGCTGTACGGGCTGGAAGAAACGCTCAAGACGGAAACGGTGCGGAAGCACTACCAGCGCCACCACCGCAAAAGGGAAAAGGCACTGGCGGAACTGTACGGGAACTGGAACAGAAAAACGGCAAACAAAAACAAAAAATGGCAAAAGAGATAAGAAAACAGACAAGACCCGACAACATAACGGGCATCATCAGGACAGAATACGCGCCGGCAGACGAGGTGCTGGCAGCGACAGCGACGGGAGAAAGCAGCAAGACGCTGACAATGAAAACAGGAGGATCGTTCGCAAGGATAGAGCTGCGGCGGGCGACACTGACGAGCACGTACGAGAACGGAGCGTACAGGAACAGCCTGAAAGGGACACTCGCGGACTGGACGAACCTGATGAGCGTGCCGCTGCGGCGCATGGCCGGGAAAAAACACATACTGAGGATCACGGACGCACAGGGACGGACATGGGGACTCGGAACACCGGAAGAGCCCCTCAGGATGACATACGCGAGAACATGCGGCGAGGACGCCGCCTCAGAACAGGGAACGGAAATAGAGTTCAGCAACACATCAACAGAAGGCACATACATGACAACAGGATCCTGACAAAAGCGGGATGTCCCACACCGCCACAGAAGCACAGGGTAAATTTGCAGCCGAAAAACAAGGAAATGGAAAAGGAACCCTTCAACATAAAAAGGCTGACAGACGAGAAAGTGCGCATCGAGATCGACGGCGACATAGGCGGCTTCGACTGGGACACCTGGGAATACAAGAACACAGGACGCGACATCCGCAAGCAGCTCAAGACGCTGAGCGAGACAGGCGCCAAGGAAATGGAAGTCCTGATCACCTCCTACGGCGGCTACGTCAACGACGCGCTGCAGATCCACGACGCCCTGAAAGAACACCCGGCCAAGGTGACAACCATCGTGCAGGGATTCTGCGCCAGCGCAGCGACAATCATAGCCTGCGCCGGAGACACAAGGCTCATATCGCCCAACGCGCTGTACCTCATACACAAGTGCCGCTTCAGCATGCGGAACGCCAACGAGGACACCCTCAAAGAAGCGCTGGAGGAACAACGCACCACAAACGAGACACTGCTGGGAATATACCGCGGGGTGCTCAAGAAAAGCGAAAAGGAACTCAACGACCTATTCGAGTCGAACCACGGCGAAGGAAAATGGATCACAGCACAAGAGGCGGTGGACTTCGGCTTCGCAACAGCCATACAGGAATTCCCCGAGAAAAAACAGCCTGCCACGGCCATGGCACGGCTGCTGAACCACGCCCGCGAAATATTCAACCCGGGCGCGACACCGACAATCCAACAAAAAAACAACCAAAAACCCAAAGACATGAAGAAAATCCTGACGACCTTCGCCGCGCTCGGCGCACTCCTGGCATTCAAGGAGGACGCGGAATACGACGAAAAAGAAGGCCTGCAGCTCTCAACGGAACAGCTGCAGAAAATCGAGGACACGCTCAAGGAGCTCGACACACTGAAAGCGGACGCCTCAAAAACGACAGGAGAACTCAAAGACGCGAAGGAAAAGCTCTCAAAAGCGGAAGCCTCCGCAACCGAAAAGGACTCCATGATCAAAACCCTCACCGCCGAGCGCGACAACTGGAAATCCAAGTACGAGGCCATGCCCGCCCAAACCGAAGAACCGAAAGGGCCGGACAACGCGAAAACACAGGGCACCGTGCAGGACTACGTGAAGAACAGCCCATTCTACAAGGCAGTAGCCGAAGAGGAAGGCTTCGAACTCTAACCCCCAAAAAAACAAAAAAATGCCTGAAACCAACAGTATCAACATCGACAACATCCTGGCCGAGTACGGAGAACTCTACCAGAAAAGAGGGCAGGGGATGAACTCCATCCGCCGCGCCATGCTGCAGGGCAGCGAGACCCTCGAAAAACACTTCACCCACATCAACAGCGACGACGACGTCCTCGAACTGGCCAACGACTTCTTCGAAGAAGTCATCCAGCCGTTCCGCGAGGACTTCGAGGCCAAGGGCGGAGTACGCTTCGAACCCAACCGCATCATCCTCAACCACATCAAAGTGGACACCAAACTGCGACCGTACACCATCTACCACTCCTGGCTGGGATTCCTCGCCGGAGGACAGAACAAGATCGAAGACTGGCCCATCACGCGCTACTTCATCGAGGTGTACCTCAAGAAGCAGATCGACCGCGACCGCGAGACCAAGGCCGTGTACAAGGGCCGCTACAAAAAGGACGGCACCGGCGCCTCCGACTGCCTGGACGGCATCAAAGTGCAGCTCGAAAGAGGAGCACGCAACGCCGACAACCCCATCCATGTGATCAACGGCATCGGCGCGCTCAACGAGGCCACCGTCCTCGACCAGCTCGAAAGATACGACAAAGCCATCGACGAACTGTACGAAGGCGAGACGCTCATCCACTTCGTGGCACCCAAGTTCATACGCGCACTCAAAGAGAACAAGCGCGCATCCGGATGGTACTTAATCGACGGACCGGACAAGATCGACGAGACCATCGACTTCACCAAGCACGTGGTCTGCGGCCTGCCGTCCATGAAAGGCACCACCGACGTGTTCACATCCGTGAAGGAGAACTGCCTGTGGCTGACGCAGCGCAACAAGTTCGACTTCGACATGCAAAAGGTTGACCGCTACATCAAGGTGCTGGCCGACTGGCAGGAGGCCGTGGGCTTCGCCTGCAACGCCATGGTGTGGACCACCGCGGAGACCGTGGGCCTGGGCGACAGCGCCGACTCAGCCAGCCCCGCCGACGGCATCATCGCACGCGAGCTGACCGCCATCATCGGCCAGGCCAGCGACGTCGCCGACACCAGCGCCACGCTGAACGCCGAGACCATCGGCGAACTTCCCGAAGGGGCCACCGTGGCCTTCAAGTACGGCACCGCCGCCGACACGCTCTCCTCCAGCGCCACAGCGCAAGAGGACAGCGACAACCCGGGCAACTGGAGCGCAGACATCACGTCGCTGACCGCGGAGACGAAGTACTACTACCGCCTCGAGGTGAGCATCGGCACGGACAAGTACCGCAGCGCAACAGCCTCCTTCACCACCGAGGAGACACCGGGCGACTAAAAAAGAAGGAAGACACGCGGGCGGGACACCGCCCGCGGCAGCTTCCATAAAGAACAACAAAAAAACAAACCCCAAAAAAAGACAAAAACATGAACAACGAAGACTGCAACATAGTACTGGAAGACCTCCTCAAAAAGGGAGGCTGCGAGGACAACGCCAGCGGCGTGAAGAAAGTCGCCGTGTTCCTCACCGAGGACGTGCAGACGTGGCCCACGCGCCGCGCCGACATCCAGGCAATGCGCGACTACGTGGAACTGGACGGCAACATGACCTTCAAAACCGGCAAGAGAGCCTTCCTGATCCACTGCAAGGCGGACGCCGGCGAACTGACCTACGAAGGCCAGGGCGAGGAAGGATCCAAGAGCCAGCGGGCACGCCTCAACATCTACAACCCCGGCATGAAATCCGCACTGCTGGGATTCATCGCCGCCGTGCAGAACGCCGACTGCGGCGCGTTCGTATGGCTCAACAACGGCGAAGTGCACCTGCTCGGAGACAAGGACAGAGGCATGCACCTGGCCGAGAACAAAGCCACCAGCGGAAAGGCCATCTCCGACCCCAACGGCGCGGACCTGAACTTCGACTACAACACCTCCAGAGCCCAGATCTACACGGGACAGACCGAGAACCTGACCGTGGCGGGCGGCACCCCGGCCACCATCGAGACGGAAGAAGCATCCTCCGTGGCGGGCACCTCCGCGACACTGGGCGGCACATGCACCGACACGGACGGCGTGGTCTCCGAAGTGGGCGTGCTCTACAAGAAGGAAGGCGACGCCAACTGGACGCCGAAGAAACTCACAGGCTCCTTCACCTCGGGAACACCGTACACCGTGTCCGTCACAGGCCTCACCGCCTCAACGGACTACATCTGCTGCGCCTACATGGTCATCGACGGCCGCAAGTACTACGGCAACGACATGGTGTTCACCACCACCTCGTAGCCGCAGAAGAAGCAAAACATACTTTTATCGCTTTGAAAGGAAGGGCCTGTCACCGCACAGGCCCTTTTCACAAAAAAAAAAGAACCCAAATGAACATCATACGAAGATACCTGCCCGAAGGACAGTTCGTCAGGGAAACAACGCCGAAAAACCAGATCGTGCTCCACCACACGGCCTCGGGGCCGGGCGTGGACGGCGACATCGCATGGTGGGAGGGCACCCCGGAAAGGGTGGCCACACACTTCATCATAGACCGCCAGGGACAGGTGTGGCAGCTCATCGCCGAGGAACACTGGGCCCACCACCTGGGCGTTTCCGCGGAGACGTTCCGCCGCCTCGGGCTGCCGTACCTGAACCTGGACAGGCAGAGCATAGGAATAGAGCTCGACAGCTGGGGACAGGTGGAAAGGGGCACGGACGGCAAGTTCCACCCCGTGGGCGCCAAGTTCCGCAACAGGACCGTCGAGAACGTGCACGAGTACTGCCGCAGCAACCCCTTCAAGGGACACGCCTACTACGAGCGGTACACAACACCGCAGCTCGACTCCCTGCGCTGCCTGCTGCGCGAGCTATGCCAACGGCACGGCATACGCAAAGGATACAACACCTCCATGTGGGCAGTGCTGCCGGCAGCCCTCAAAGGCGAGAACGGCATCTTCACGCACTGCTCATACAGGGCCGACAAATCCGACTGCCACCCGCAACCGGAACTCATCAACATCCTCAAGACACTGTAAGGCCATGAAGGACACCAAA
>JBGUMF010000053.1:0-16854 GCA_045116675.1 Bacteroidales bacterium | reverse complement strand
ACTCATCGTCCTCCAACGAACCATAGAGGTCCAGATAATTGTCCAAATATTCTTGGTTTTCGCGTAGCAGGCGCTTCAAATCCTCCGCATCGGCTTCAATTGTCTCGCCGGTGGAATAGCGGTATTGTTTCTTTGTGGGCATAGTCGTTTTTTTCTTTTCAAAAACAATCTCAACTAACACCCCAGCATCTGCGCAGGAGTGATGTTCAAAACACGGCATAGCAGCCGGGCTATTCTGAGCGTAGGTTCAGCTCGACCGGAAACATAATCGTTAATTCGTGAGGGACTGACCCCAATCTCTTGCGCTAACTGTTTCTGCGTCATGCCTTCCTCTTCAAGAGAAAGTTCAATTAATTCAGCCACAGAGGGTTTGCTGATGGGGAAATGCTCTTTTTCATAATCAATTACCACATCCGACATCATTGTTAATTCGATGGCATTACGATTGTTAGCGGGTGTTTCATCACCCACCAAAGGCAAAAGCTCCTCGATTCTCGCCAATGCGAACTCATACTGTTCTTTTGTTATCTTGCTCATAATTATATTGTTGCCGCATCGATTTTATCATATTCGCTGTGTGTACCCACAAAACGGATAAACAAATGACCGATGGTGAATTTCACTACTACGATAAGACGGTATCGATTCCCCTTGATGTTAAAAACGTAATGTTGGTTGCCCACATAATCCACAGCTGGAAAATCCACTTTGATGTCTGACAAATTGTGCCATTCGGCTTTTTCCGCAATGTCATACCAGCGTTCCAGTGCCGTCTTTGAGTCCCCATGTCCTTCCGCTTCGTAGAACTCAACTATTTTTCTATGTGATACCACTCTCATATCGGGGGCAAAAATACACTTTTTATTGAAATGCAGAATTTTTTAACGAAAAAAAATTGATATACAAAATCAAATCCGATTTGAAATCGTGCGACGCAGGGCGTGCTGGAAGCACGCAATCTTAATAACCCCATACCAAGCAACGTAGTTGCGCGGTGTGGGGTGGCGAGACGAATGCCAAGCTGCGTGCCAAAGGCACGCTACATCACAATTTGCAAATAGTAGCGTGTCTCCGACACGCCATTAGAGCACCGCACACATCACTCCCCACATTGCGCTCCACTTCGTTTCGCTGATGTGGGGTTATTAGGATAGCGTGCCTTTGGCACACAACGTCCATACTCCAATTCTTTCATTCTAATGAATTGCACCAGTACAATTTTCTAAAATCATTGTTGTCGTCATTTTTCCTTTCGGAACACTACCGGCACCTGGTAATAGCAGCGGACTGGCTCGCCCTGAATCTTTGCGGGATTCCACTTCGGCATGGATTTGATGATCCGGACAGCCTCTTCGTCACAGTCATGGAAAAGCGGAACTTTCACGTTTACATGGCTGACACTGCCGTCCTTCTCCACGATAAACTCCACCAACACAGTGCCTTCTATACCGTTTTCAAGTGCTGTTTCTGGGTATCGTCGTACTTTGTTAATGTATGATGTCAATGCTTTGGGAGCACCGGGAAACGAAGGCATCTCTTCCGTAAACATATAGATATCTTCCGTGGAATCAATCAAAGTATTGGGTAAATCAAGCAGGTCATCTTCGACATGGATCGAACATTCAAGGGTGTCGAGTTTTATCTCCATCTCCGACACTTGTTTCTTGAAGTCATATCGTTGAAGATGGGGATCATGAATCCGCAGTATGATCTCGCCGCCTAACAAATCAGCATAGTCAACCGTGTCGTAATCCAAATTTGTGACATCACACCATCTACGAATATCAATCAAATCGAAGCGGTTGATATACTCCAGAGGGGCATACAAACCATGATGTATTTTCCCGGTTTCTTCATGATAATCGCTTGACACATAGAGTCCTTCTATCGACGATGAAGGTTGAAGCACGGTCTGCACAATACCGTTACGGCTCTCCACATCGTAATAATAGCCGATTCCATTTTGCATTGTTTCGCGAAAATAATTATGATACGGCAATATCGCCAAATCCTGACTGTATGCCATCATCATGCTATCGTTGAATTCCTTCACGTAAGGATTGTCGGCGGAAAAATAGTACTGTCCACGATATTTCACAATCGGGAACCACAACGTGGGGAGACCTTCAATATCGTGATGAACCACATTGGGATAGATTTTGAGATACTCCGGCAGGTAAAAAGAATCTATAGAACCGTCCTTTTCATAGAAATGTTTGGAAGTAATCTGCATGGTGTGTTCCAGATGGTCTTTTTCCTTTCGTGAAGTGATGTAATAATTTGTCACACAAGTGTCAACGCGACTGCATGTGTCGCGTTGGCTGAGACATATCAACCTCCAGATAAAATTGGTGTCGTGCTCTGTGAAAGGTTCCTTGATTTCGTAGCAACGGTAATTGGGTCCTTCATCAAAATACAAGGTCGCGGCCACTTTTTCCCCGTTGATTGTTGTGTAAATAACTGTATCCGCCACGCTACCGCTGACCCCACGCACAATTTGCGCGAAGCCGACGTGGCACGCGAAAAGCAGGAACAACAACGGGAGTTTTTTCATCATAATTTTTTGGCAAAGATACTTTTTTTGTATTATGTTGTATGTATTGGAGAAAACTTGCCGTGTCAAACTTATATGCAAAATCCATATCCGGCAATGATGGAAGCATCTCTTTTACAAAAAAGGCGAGCCGTCAAAGCTCGCCTCGAATGTCTTAATCCGCCAAAAACTATTTCACCAGCTCCTTGAAGGTGTCGCTGTGGCGGTAACGCTTGAATTCGGCATCGCGTTTGGCCTTTTTCTTGAGGGTGGAATCCTGCTGGAAGGCGTTGCGAAGGTTGTCGTAAATGCCGTTTTCATCTTTCAGACGGGCGGCCAGCACGGCTTTCAAATAATAGGTCTTGGCATCAATGTGCTTCATGCAGTCCAAAGTCTTCTGTGCAGCGGGATAGTCCTTGTTCAGAATCTGCACCAAAGCCGTATTGTAGTCGCAGCCATGGTTGTTCAGCAGCTGGGTGGCCTTGAAATAGTCGCCATCCACAATGCTGTACATACCCTTGGCATAACTCTGGTCAACCGGATAAACAGTGGCACTTTCGGAAGCCTCGAATTTGGTTCGGGCATCGGCCATATTGCCTTTCAGAAATTCAGCCAGAGCCAAGTTGTTGAGGATGATACCGTTATTAGGAGAAATGGCATCGGCTTTCGTCAGGTAGTTGATGGCGTCGTCCAATTTGTCGGCATTGCCAGTCTGATAGTAATCGTTCAGATACATGGCACCAAGGTTATTGTAAGCTCTCCAGTCGTTCTGCGTCTTGTCGTTCCGGATAAGGTCTTTGTAGATGACTTCCTTATCATCGTTGTTGTTGGCCACGGAGGCGGCATACAGGCGTTCGTTGACGGAGAAGTCGGCGGGATGGGCTTTCACCAAGGCCACGAGCTCAGCGTCGGTGTAGGATTCATGTTTTTTGCAGATGACCTGCATTTCGGCACGGCGCAACGGCGGCAGGATCACATCGGCGATCTCCGGATAGATGTCCGTCATCTCGCGGATCTTCTGTTCGCGCATGTCGTTATTGGGCTGCGATTTGACCACATTCAGAATCTGATTTTTCTGGCCCATGTTCGATTTGGCGATGGCGGCCTCAAAACCGTCCCAGTCCTCGCCCTTGGCGTTGTTCACGTAGGTGAACGTCGGGCGCTGGAGGTCTTTCATCTTGATTTTGTTGCGTTTGGCATAATCCTTCAAATAGCTGTTATACTGATCCTCGAACCATTTTTTGCCCTGTTGGAAACGGCGTTCGGAAAGACCCTGGTTGTTGCTTTCCTCGCCTTCGGGGGATGCCCAGCCGGAGATGACCACCTTGTCGATGATGAGGTCTTCATTGAGGAAATTGAGGAAATTTTTGATGGAATCCTTGGCCGCTTTGTCTTTGTTGTACTTGTTGTTCCAGTTCATGTTCGAACTGTTGAGGTCGAAATAGATGGTGGCCGTCTTGCCAACGAACTCCGTGGCATACTGGTGCGGGGCATTCAGGAAGTTGGCACCATTCTGGGGATCATCCGATATAGTGGGCTGAAGACTGATGAAGGAGCAAGTATTGGAGATACCCTCGCCCAATTCTTTTTCTGGATTCAATGTGGTGGATTTCT
Organism: Bacteroidales bacterium; assembly: GCA_045116675.1. Taxonomy (GTDB): domain Bacteria; phylum Bacteroidota; class Bacteroidia; order Bacteroidales; family WCHB1-69; genus F23-D06. Next base: position 12,707 of record JBGUMF010000053.1, on the reverse strand, counting down.
TCTTGATTTGAGCTGTAGCTGGAGCCACAATAACAGCCTCTTCGCAATTATCGCTGAACTTGAAGCTACCGGTTTTGGTGAATGTACCGCCGTTTTTGTAGCTGATGACTTGGCCGTCACCTTTGGCTTTTTCCCCTTTCAACTGGATGGTGGTAAAGGGCGTGGCGTTGACTCCGTCCACTTTCAGACAGGGACTTAACGTCATTAACGCTTTCTTCTTCATGTACTTGGGCGGGATGGTCCCTTTGATGGTATAGTTGACCTCACCTCCCTTGTTTTCCAAATCCGGATTATCCAACGTGACGGTCACTTCCGGATACCGGGTAACCATTTTTCCAAATCCGCAGCCGGCCATAATCAGCATGGCGAGGACCGGTAAGCCTAAAACAAAAAGTCTTTTCATTGTGTGTTAATGTATTTGATTGATTTTTAACGGTTTGATTTTTTTATTTTAATGCGACAAAGATAATAAAAAATCTTCTCCCCCGTCACGAATATTATCCAACCATCATGTACAATTCGGGATATTGGTGCTGGGATTCCTTTTTATGCCGTGTGAGGGCGAAGGCGAGGGTCAGTGTACCGATACGTCCGCAGTACATATTCACGATGAGGATAAGTTTGGCGGCGGTACCCCAGTTGGCGCAAGCACCCGTGGAGAGGCCACAAGTAGTGAAGGCGGAGGTGGTTTCAAAAATAGCTTCGGTCAACGGCACATCGGGCTCGGCCAGAGCCAAGCAGAAACAGGATACCAAGATGAACGTGAACGACATGAGGATAATGGATGTGGCCTTGTCCACCAGATTGAACGAGATGGTCTTATGCTGGAATTCAATACGTTTCTTTCCCTGAATGGTAGCCATAACGGACCTTATCAGCACAAAGAAGGTGGTGGTTTTCACACCGCCGGCGGTGGAACCGGGCGAGCCGCCAATGAACATCAGCACAATAATCATAATGATAGAGGCCAAAGCCATGTTGTTCACATCCAACACCATAAATCCGGATGTACGGCAGGTTACAATCTGGAATATGGAGGTGAAAATCTTATCGAAAAGCGAGGTTTGCAAACTCAATGTGCGGTTGCGCTCGATGAAAAAGAAGAGGATGGAACCGATAGCGATAATCCAAAACGTGGTGATGAGCACGATCTTGGTCTGCGGCATCAGACTTTTCCAATGGTATTTGTTTCTCTCTTTTATATAACTGAATCCGAAAAAATCGCGGATGGTCAGGAAACCAATGCCACCAAGGAAAACGAGAATCATAATGATGACCTGCGGGAAGTAGCTGTGGGCCAAACCGAGGTCCAGCAAACTTTCGTCAATGAGCACGAAACCTCCATTGTTGAAAGCCGAGATGGTGTAAAACATCGAGTAGAAGAGATTCTGGCTGTCGTGGACGAAGAATCCGGTGGTTTTCCAGTAGGTGAAGAGCAGGGCCGCCCCCGACAACTCGATGATGAAGGTGGTGAGAACAATGCTCCGCAACAACGACACGGAGTCCGAAATATGGTCGGTGGACATCATGTCGCGAATCATGTACTGGTAGCGAAGCCCCACATACGAGCGGGAAAGGAACGTGGTGAAGAATGTAGCAAAGGAGAGTATGCTCATACCACCCAGCTGGATGAGTATCATAATCACAATCTGCCCCCGCATCGTGAAGCAGCCCGGCGTACTCACCACACTGAGTCCTGTGATACAGCTGGCACTGGTGGCCGTGAACAACGCATCAATGAGCGAGATGCCGTTGGTGGTCATACGGGGCATGGACAACAGAATCGTGCCAATCAGAATCAAAAACAAAAAGGAGGCCACCATCAACACCGGCGGGCTCAAATTGTATTTGCCCAACGAACTGCTCATCTTCGCCAGTTCAATCAGGACAATTACAAGAAAATAGAGCTGGATGAAAAGCAGATAGTAATTCTCGAAGTTTTCTGATGTGAGGAATTTCCAACTGAAATGGAACACCTGCACCGACAGGAACTGCAAGATCAGAATGCTGATGATGACAAACTCAAACCACGATTTTTTGATAAACTCTTTCCGATGGAGCGAGTAGAACAAAAAGAGAAAATATTTGAGCACATAGAACACCATACTGCCGAAAATGATCGTACGGATCAATTTTTTCATGGCTAAAGAGATGTAAAGACCATGGTAGCAGATGATGCAGGCGATGGTGACGAGGGAAACAATCAGGCTGCAGATCTGCATAATGCGCCGAACCTTATCCTTGTTCTGCGCAATATGGATCTTCAGCTGACTGTGCGCGTATTCGTTACGGCTCTTCCCGAAAAGCATTACAAGTTAATTTTGATGAAATTGTCAATGTCGTGTTCCTTGCCGAACAGCACAAAAACGTCGCCGTCCTGAATGACGGTCTTGTAGTCGGGCACACCGATGATGTGCTGCTTGGTGTCCAGCTTGTCGGCCACCACCTCTTCGTAGTTGCGGCGGATGGTGATAAGACTCAGCTTGTGGTTGTCACGGAAGTTGATGTCGCCGAGCGACAAGTTGATAAGCCGTGCCGGGGCGATGATTTCAACGATTTTGTAGTCGTCGGGAAGTTGCAGATAAGATATGATGCTGGGATTGGTCAGACGTTCGGCCAGCAGGGCACCCACCTCGTCTTCAGGGGAAAGGAACTCTGTAATGCCCATCTTCTCCAGAATGGTACGCTGGCTCTTGCCCATCACACGGCAGATGATCCGCTTCACGCCTAAATCCAGCAGGTTGGCCGTGCAGAGCAGTCGGCCCACGAAGTCGTTGCCGATAGCCACAATGACCGCATCGAAATTCTGGATATTCTCGTTTTGCAGGGCGCGCTTGTTGGTGGCATCCGTGCATACGGCATACGCCACATCTTCCGACAAATCCTGCACCACATTGAGGTTGGAATCTATCACCAACACCTCGTATCCCTTCTCCGACAATGCCCTACTGATGGCCTGGCCAAAATGACCGGCCCCTATAATTGCGAATTTTTCCTGTGCCATAACACTCTTTTTTATTGCGGGCAAAAATACAAAATAAATTATCCCATTGCCTATAAACGTGAACGACAATACTTTTTTGTATTTTTGTGGAGGCGAACAAGAAAGCTGTTTTTAAATGGATTATTTGTTGTAATTATTTGATTTATAATATAATGAGAAAAATTTTTATCACATTTCTCCTGGGTGTGTTTCTATGTTCAACTCTTTATGCACAGAACTGCGGGATTCCCTCGCAGGTGAGCGTGACACCCACCAGCCACCATTCCATGCATGTCAGCTGGAACCTTCCCAACGCAAATGGGTCACGTTTGGTGCTGCATAGACAGGATCAGATAGTCAATCATCCCGGCGAAGGATGGCAAGGTGCCGACCTCAGCGTTCTGTATGGCGGACAAACCTCATTAGGCGTGCCCGTCGGCGCTTCCGGATACGCGATGGCGGATGACATACGCCTCACCCGTCAGGCGCAACTTACAAAGATGGATTTTTACGTTTATGCTGAAAATGTGCCTGTTACGAACCCTCCCGTCATAGGTGCCTACGTGTATGTGTATTCGGAACGCCCGACGGACATTAACACGCAGACCGTTTGGCAGTCGGCAACGATGCTGCCGACCACCTGCACGTGGACGACAGCGTACCGCGTGGAGGCCAATGGACCCTATATCCCTAATCATTACTTAGATACCATCCGTCCGATTTTCAAAGTGGAGGTGGATGTGAACGCCCTGCTGGATCCCGGCGACTATTGGATTGCCGTTTCCTTTGTGACAGCCTACGCAGAGCCGGTTTTCGGGGTGCCCTTGGTGGACAACCAGCATGTGACCACCGGTAACGCCTACCGGATAACGCCGCAGACTGGTGTTTGGCAGCCATGGACGGATTCCACCTCATTAGAACAGATGGGTATGCCACTGGCTGTGTACGGCTATTTTACCGAAGACAACATCACCGGATTCCAAGTGTACCGGGACGGCATCCTGCTGAACAGCCAGCCCGTGGGCACGATGGACTACGAGGACGCTGACACGCTTCTGCTGCCCGACCAAAGCTACTGCTACCAGGTGCAGACCGTTTGCGTCTATGACACATCCCCGATGTCGTCACCCGTTTGTGGCATCACCTTGCCCGACCCGTGTGTCCTGACATCCCTTCCCTATACGGAGAATTTCGATGCCTATCGCGACACCTTTCCCGATTGTTGGCGAAGACACATGTTTCCCGTTTATGGCACCACATTGCCCGTTATAACCACCATAACCTCCGTATCATCGCCCGTATTGAAACTGACGATGGAAACCAGTTTATACGGCCTTGCAGTTACCCCGAAAATCAATGACACACTGTTAGTTATACAACAAATAGTGGTCCAATGTGATGTATATAAAACCTCAACGGCGGCAGCATTGGTGGTGGGTGTCATGACAGATCCGGACGACCCATATACCTTTGTGCCGGTGGACACAGTGTCGCCTTCCGTCGTCAACCAATACGAAAAAGTTTTCGTGGGCCTGCATCCCTACACGGGCAACGGCTCCTATATTGCGCTTAAAGCCTTGAACGGCACGGTCTATGTGGAGAATTTTTCCCTGCAACCCATGGCTTGCATGCACCCTGCCGCCCTTTACATCGACCATATCGGCTCGGACAATATCCGTGTGGCGTGGGATGATTTTCCTGGGACGGCCCCCTTTATCGTGCATTACAAACAGTCCGGCCAAAGCCAATGGATAGAGGAAACGGATGTTTATAATAATTATCTGGTTATTAATGGTTTAAACCCAGAAGAAAACTATTCTCTTGAGGTTCGCGTGAAATCAGCGTGCGGCAACCAGTTTTTAGCGGGTTCGTTTGCTGTCACCACCACCTGCCAGTCGGCAAGCATACCTTTCATGGAGAATTTCGATTTTTACGAATTGGATAACACCGTTTTGAATCCCATGCCGACCTGCTGGCTACGCTACAACACCTCTGCCACGGAACCATATCCGTATGTGGAAGCCGAAATACCCGGGTCACGGTACCGAAGCCTCGCTTTCCTGGCAGAAGGATACCAAAAAGTGGTAGCCATAATGCCAACCATTGACAATATGCCGATTTCCCAACTAACTTTGAGCCTGTCGGCAAGGAAAACAACCGGAAGTGAAAATGTGGGCCGGCTAATCGTGGGCGTAGTATCCAACACAGCAGATATCATTGGAAGTTTTGTGGCCGTGGATTCTGTGGATTTACAGGATCATGCCGTCGATTACCATATTTCATTGTCATCGTATAGTGGGAATGGAAACCGTATTGCCCTGATGGCAAAGGCACCGAATGATTTTATCCATACTTACAATGAGTTTTATGTGGATAATATTGTGGTGAACAGCCCAAACACTTGCTATCCGCCGGTACAAGTCCGGCAGACGGATGCCACCAACCAATCGATAACCTGTGCCTGGAAGCCAGCCCCATCGACCCAGCCCATCGCCTACACTCTCGCCTATCGGCACAAGGATGACATAAGCTGGGTGGAGATTCCGAACATCACAGATACATTCTATACTATCACCGGGTTATGGCCGGATGCAGTGTATGAGGTACGAGTCTGTTCGCAATGTTCGTCCAACAACTTCAGCGTCCATTCTTTCCCCATTTCCTGCCGCACATTATGTCAGGTGCCTATGAGCGTGCCTTACAGCACCCGTTTTGACCAGGAAACGATGGGGACCGTGCCTTCTTGCTGGATGGTACCCGATGTGGATATTCAGCCGCAGGTGACAAAAAATCCCACCACATATTACAGTCCATTACAATGTCTTGATATACAAACGGATACAACATGGGTAGCCACACCTGCCTTCAACGATCCCATCCAAACGTTAGCGGTCAGTTTCTACGCCTATCGCAACGGTACCAACCAATGTGGCCGCTTGCAGGTGTATGTATGCGACAACCCATTGGATGAAAGCACATACGAGTATGTGGGCGATGCGGTGCCTTCCGCTACGAATACGTGGGAGTTTTTTGAATTCTATCTGGACACACTCCATAACATTGGCTCCGGCAAACGGGTGATGTTCCGCTTGCAGACGCCCCAGCGCGCGGGGTATCATTATTATATCGATGACTTGGAAATCACCACCATTCCGCTATGTGTGCGACCCGTACAGGTGGAAGCAGTGAATGTCACGGACAGCAGTGCCTGGATTCGCTGGGTGGCTGACCCTGCCAGCATGACGGCAAACATCCGCTATAAAACCATTTACGAAGATGATTGGCACACTATTTCTGGCGTCGCCCCCGACAGCTGCCTGATTCAGCCGCTGGTGGTCAGCTCCCCCTATCAGGTACAGGTGCAAACCGTATGTTTAAACAACGAAACAAGTCCGTGGAGCGATCTTTTGTCGTTCACCACGCAATGCGGCGAGATAAAAACGTTGCCCTATCAAGAAAATTTCGATTATAACGGTGTAGGCTATAACACGCATCCCAATTGCTGGAAGCATGGCTTCAGCCATCCCAACATCACACCTCAATATCCGTATATCCATAATCTGTACAGCTATTCCGAGCCGGGAGCCTATTATTTCAAGGGCACGGGCACCCAATGCACACACGCGGCCCTTCCCGCCATCAGCTACAGTATTCCCATTTCCCAATTGCGGGTGTCATTCCTGCTGTATGCCAGCTCTCCTTATAAATTCGAGATAGGAATAATGGAAGATCCCGATGATGTATCAACTTTTCAGCCGTGGGACACGTTGCAGATTGTGCAGAGTGAATGGACGGAATACGATGTGGATTTTACCGGATATACGGGATCCGGACGAAACATCGCCTTCAAATCCGGCCAAGCACTTTTAGGATATATCTACTTGGATAATGTGATTGTGGATTACCAACCCACCTGCCACAGACCCACAAATGTTGTTGTCACGCAGTTGGGTAACGATTTTATAGATTTGACATGGGAACGTGGCGGCACGGAAAACCAATGGGAAGTGGCGTACAAGGCGGACACTTCGCTCACTTGGTCGTCCATTATCGTGACGGACACGTTCTGCACACTTTCGAATCTTTCGCCTTTCACGGTGTATTCCTATAAAATACGTTCTATATGCGGTCCCACCGACAAGAGCCGATACACCAGCGTGGCTTCGCAACTCACTTTGTGTGAGGATATTTCTGTTCTTCCCTATCTGGAAAACTTCGATACGTATGGCGTGAGCGATGGTACGTACGGCGATATGGTGATGCCGCCTTGCTGGAACATTCAAACCCGATACAACAGCAGCCACGTCTCCTCCGAACAAACGATCACAGGTGACAGCTATTACCTCTATGACGGCATCGGATCCCTGTTTCTCTACAACCAAAACACCAGCTACACCACCTTGGCCCTGCCGGCATTGGATGCATCCATCGATATGCAATATGTGAAGGTGAGTTTCAAGATCAGGATGTATTACATGACACAGATACAGGTGGGTGTGATGACCAACCCGCTGGATCCGTCCACCTTCACGCCGATAACCCATACCATGACATTTGAGTGGGGTTCGTGGTACCATGCGGAAGCCTTCCTTTCCGACTATCAGGGAACGGGGCGGTACATCGCGTTCCGGAGCAATACGGGCACATCGGACAGTTACGGCTATTTGGACAACATCCTCATCGACTACACCGACTGCCCGGCCCCGAATTTTGCGACGGTCTCACAAATCACGCAGACCTCGGCCTTCGCCACATGGCCTGTTGACCAGATGGCAAACGCATGGGAGTATGTGTATGGCCCGGCCGGTTTCAATCCAGACACAGCCACGGTACATGAGTCTTACGATAACTACGTAATGTTGAACAACCTAACCCCGGGCACACGATATGCCTTTTACGTCCGGAATATCTGCAACGGAACGGCCTATTCCAGCTGGTCATCGGCATCGGTGTTCAATACAAAATGCTTGGACGCCCAGGTTCCCTATCAGGAGTTTTTCGACGATTACGGCACCAGTATCGCCTCCAGCGACAATGTGTTCCCGCCCTGTTGGAGCAAGATCGGCAATGGCATGTCAGCCATCTCCAACCTGTCGCATCAGCCCTTCTTCAGTGGTCCGGGAGCTTTGTTCCTGTCTCATAACGCCGACCAATACGAATATGTGTCCACGCCGCTGTTGCAAGATACTTTGTCGAAACTCCAAGTGCATTTCCTGGGCAAATTCGACAACCTGAACCGTTCTGTCGATGTGGGTGTAATGACCAACCCGACCGACACGAGCACGTTCACGCTGATAGAGACCATCCATGCCCGCACGCAAGTGTGGAACGAATACACCATCCCGCTGACATCCTACACGGGTACGGGGCAATATTTGTCCTTCCGGTCGCAGGGGACGGTTCCTACGGTGTTCTATATAGATAACTTGCACGTGGATTATGCGCCTGTCTGCGTGAACCCCGTGAATGTTTCCGTCTCCAACATCGGCATCCATTCGGTGGAGGTGGACTGGACCCCGGGGCGCAGTGAAAGCGAATGGCAGGTGGTCATCGGTCCCGCGGGCTTCAATCCCGAAACGGCCGGTGCCGGCGTTGTGGTGACAGCTTACAACCACCCCATCACAATTAACAACCTAACAGATGCCACTTTCTATGATGTCTATGTGCGTGCCGTCTGCGAGAACCTAACGTACAGCGACTGGTCGTCCGCCATATCCTTCCGCACACAATGTTTCCCCATCAATTCGTTGCCTTTTAACGAGAGTTTTGATTCGTTAGGCACCGCCAATTACACTTTTCCGTTGTGCTGGGAGAAAAATTCCACCAGCATGTTCTCCTCCAACATCTGGTATCCATATACCATCAGCACTTCCCATTACAATGGTTCGCGGTCGTTGTATTTCCACGCCAGCAATGATTATTGCATCGCCACCTTGCCGCCAGTAGGAGATGCCATCTTGTTAGATACCGTCCAGTTGAGGTTCTATTGGAATGTATCCCTCTCTTCGTCTGTACTCCACGTGGGCCTGATGACCAATCCGTATGACACCTCCACCTTCGATGAGGTTCAGGCGGTGACCCGAGTGGCCAGCGGATGGAACGAGGTCATCATCCCATTCGACACCTACACGGGAACAGGACGATACATTGCGTTTAAGGCTCAAGGGGGCACCAACGTCAATTTCAATATCGATGATGTGAATCTGGAACGCATTCCTACATGTTTGATTCCGCAAGATCTTCAAATAATGGATATTATGGCCAATAGTATGAAATTGCAGTGGACAGATACGGTGAACAACAACGTCTATTGGCAGATTGCATACGGTCTGCGGGGCGTGGACCCGGACAACACTACGGATATCATTCTCACCGACACACTTCCCCTTACAATCACAGGTCTTCAGGAGGGTATGGATTACGAATTTTACATCCGGGCCTACTGCACTCCCGATGATCAAAGCGACTGGTACGGACCCGTGTCGGCCCGTACATTGTGCGTGACGGCCAAAACGTTGCCCTATATCGATAATTTTGATTCGTATGAAGGGGCGACACCACAAGTTACAGGTCACATGCCGCCTTGTTGGCTGGCATACCGCTCGTCTTCTTCCATTGCCATGCCACACATCGTGCAATACACGTACAACTACACTAGTCCTAACGGATTGATGATGTTCGCTCATGGAATTGGTCATCATTCGTATATAGTGCTACCCGAATTGGTTGATTCGTTGAACCAGATCCAGATTTCCTTCTGGAAACGTATGTATCAACCGGAAAGCCGTCTGGAAATCGGCTATATGACTGACAATACTGATACTTCCACGTTTGTTGCATTGGAACAAATCACCCCGGAAACCGACATCAACGGCGCCTTCGATACCGTTCATTTCTACCAATACAGTTCTGTGCCAGTGAATGGATACATCGCCTTCCGTTACAAAACAGCCTATACCGGTCAAGATTATTGCGGTTTGGACAATGTGAAGGTGCAACGGGATGAGGTGGATTGTCCGACACCGTCCCAGCTGGTCGTTTCAGACATCGACACGCGCCACGCCATCGTCCGTTGGCAACCCGGAGGGGATGAGGATCTCTGGTACGTGTTTTTATGGACAGAAGAACCTGCACTTCCAGCCATGATAGAGGTAACCGTTCCAGAAGTGGAATTCAACGATCTGGAACCGAACACGGGCTACCACGTCCAGGTGAAGGCAAGATGTTATCTCCAGTGGGAAAGCGAGTTCAGCGATGCGGTGTTTTTCCAGACCTTGGCAGAAGATACCGTCGGCATTGAAGAGTACGGGATGGCCGTGTCGCTCTATCCCAACCCTACCACAGGCCGTCTCACAATTCAGGATTCACAGGAACCCATACATCGGATTTTGATTTATGATATTTATGGTAACATATTGTATATCAATGATGTTAACGATAATCAAGTGGAAATGGATGTTTCCCGTTTGGCAACTGGAATGTACATGATACGGATTGAAACAGAGAAGGGGACTGTAGTGAGACGGTTTGTCAAACGATAGTTTTTGTATTTTTGCAATCTAAAAAAACAACTGACATGATACCACGTTATTCGCGTCCGGAAATGAGTGCCGTATGGACGGAGGAAAACAAATTCGGTGCCTACCTGAAAGTCGAGATTGAAGCCGCTGCCGCTTGGAGCAAGCTGGGGGTGATACCTGCCGAGGATGTGCAGAAACTGAGAGACAAGGCCACCTTCCAGGTGGAGCGCATCTATGAGATTGAACAGGAAACGCGCCACGACATCGTGGCTTTCACCCGTGCGGTGAGCGAGTCGCTGGGCGAGGAACGCAAATGGGTACACTACGGGCTCACCTCCACCGATGTGGTGGACACGGCCAACGGCTATCTGCTCAAGCAGGCCAACAACATCCTCCGCGCTGACCTTCAGCGTTTCATGGAGATTCTGAAAAAGCGCGCCTACGAGTTCAAGGACACACCTTGCATCGGGCGCACGCACGGCGTTCACGCCGACATCACCTCGTTGGGCCTGAAATGGGCTTTGTGGTATGAGGAGATGAAACGCAACGTGGCCCGCTTCGAAGACGCCGCCGCCGATGTGGAATGCGGCAAGATCAGCGGGGCCGTGGGCAACTTCGCCAATACGCCGCCGTTTGTCCAAGATTACGTATGCGAGCAGCTGGGTATCCATTCGGCCAACATCTCCACACAGGTGCTGCAGCGCGACCGTCATGCACACTATATGGGCACGCTGGCCCTCATCGCCTCTACCATGGAACAGATGGCCGTGGAGGTGCGCCATTGGCAACGCACGGAGCTGCGCGAGGCGGAAGAGGCCTTCGGCAAGGGCCAGAAGGGATCGTCAGCCATGCCGCACAAGCGCAACCCCATCGGGAGCGAGAACATGTGCGGGTGCGCCCGCATCCTGCGCGGCTACATGGTGAGCGCCTACGAGGACATCCCCTTGTGGCACGAGCGCGACATCTCGCACTCGTCCGCCGAGCGCATCATGCTCCCCGACGCCACCATCCTGCTGGATTACATGTTCAACCGCTTCGGCAGGATTTTGGAAAACCTGGTCGTATTCCCGGAGAACATGCTGAAACACATCTATATGACCAACAAGGTCATCTTCGCCCAACGTGTCATGACCGCCCTCATTAACAAGGGATTCGCCCGCGAGAAAGCCTACGACCTCGTGCAGCCTATCGCTATGAAGGCCTGGTTCGACGGCCTTGACTACCAGGAGTTGCTGCTCCAGAACGAAACCATCCAACAGCACTTCACACCGGAGGAACTGGCCCAATGCTTCACGCTGGAATACTACATGAAAGAGGTACCCGCCATCTTTGAGAGGGTGTTTGGGAGAGATTAGCCGTTGGCTATTATGAAAATTAAAAACTTATATGTTGTCACCGCCCTGCTTTGCATTCTAGCAGTGCTGCCGCTGTCTGCCCAGCAACACAGAGCCCGCTGGAATTTCGAAGACTATTTTCCGAAGAATTATTTCTATGATGACAAAGAGTTTTCGGATGAAAACGATGCCGTCGGCGAGGTGGTCTTCTACATGCGACTGGCCGACATCAAGCCTCTTCGCGACATAACCCTGAACAAGGATGAGAATATTCTCCGCTTGAACTACATCCCGAAATTTGCACACCCGCTGTTTATCCAAGTCCAGCAAAAAGGCGACCAAACCCTGCTAACCTGGCAGAAGGGGGCGGCGTTAAGAGGTTATGTTCAACACATCACCCACATGGCAATGAGCGACACGGGATATGTGGATGTGACCGAAACCTATTACCACAGCAATGAATGGGGAAAAGGTGTTTTAGACTCAGGTAGCCGGCAATTGACCGTGACTGAATGGCAACAGATTCAAGAGATTTTAACAGATATTGATTTCATACATTTTCCACACTGTAGGCCCTGTAGCGGATTCCAAACCCCATATATTTTGGAATTTAAGGATAATCGGAACAGCATTTCATATTACACGGAATGTCCTGACGGAAAAAAAGAGGATCGTGTGACAAAACTGCTGGTTTCGCTTGTTGACACCGACTATGTGGATATGGTGATACATTTTGCCAATGACAGAAACAACATTATAGTTCCCACCTTTCCTGGCGGGGAGGAAGCTTGTGCTGCATTTCTACAAAAATCGATTCAGTATCCGCCTGATGCACTGCGGGATATGGAAGAATTCAATGCACGAGTGAAA